>NZ_CP051627.1:4259418-4581337 GCF_023208015.1 Thermobifida alba
GCAACTGGCGGCGGCGCTACCCGGACTTCCCCGCGCCCGTCGGGGGAGCCGCGGGCAGCCCGCTCTTCGACCTCGACGAGGTCCGGGAGTGGCTGCGCAGGACGAACAAGCTCGCCGCGGACGAGAGCCCGGAGGCCGCGGTCGAGGCGGTGTGGAACCTCCTCGACCCGCTGCGGGAGCGCCTGGGCGGGGCCGACGCCGTGGCGCTGCTGGGCGCCGCCCTGGCGGTGCGGGAGCGCGGCGCGGACCCGGCGGCGCTGCCCGACGGGGAACTGCGCGGGCAGCTCCTCGCCTGCCTCGACACGGGGACCGCGCCCCCCGAACTGCCCGGCGCCGAGGAGTGGCGGCAGCCCCTGCTCGACGCGGCCGACCGGCTGGGGGAGCTCGGCCCCGCACCGGACGCCTTCGAACGCCTCCACCAGCGCTACCTCACCTCGGTCGCCCGCCACTTCTTCGCCGACACCCCCCAGATCGGCGCGCTGATCGCGGAGCTGGCGGCCCCCGCCGGCGGCACCGTGTTCGACCCGTCGTGCGGCAGCGGGACGCTGCTGCACGCGGTCGCGGGCCGGGCGCCGGGCGCCGCGCTCCGCGGCCAGGAGATCGACCCGGGAGCCGCCCGCCTCGCCGCGGTCCGCCTCCAGCTGGCGGGAGCGCGGCTCGACATCCGCGTCGGCGACTCGCTGCGCGCGGACGCCTTCGACGGCCTCCGCGCCGACGCGGTGGTCGCCCACCCCCCGTTCAACCAGGCCGACTGGGGCTTCGAGGAGCTCAGCCTCGACCCGCGGTGGCGGTACGGGACCCCCGCCCGCAAGGAACCCGAACTCGCCTGGGTGCAGCACGCCCTGGCGCACACGCGGCCAGGCGGCACCGCGGTCGTGGTGCTGCCCCCCACGGTGGCGTCGCGCGGCAGCGGCCGCCGGGTGCGCCGCGAACTGATCCGGCGCGGGGCGCTGCACGCCGTGATCGCCCTGCCCCCGGGACTCGCCCCGCCGATGGGGGTGCCGCTGATGCTGTGGGTGCTGCGCAACCCGGAGGACGGCGCCGCCCCGGCGGGCGGGGTGCTGCTGTTCGACGCCTCCGACGGCCGCGCCGACGACCTGCGGGGCGAGACCGCCCGGCCGTGGCCCGCGACGGCCGAGCGCGTCGCCGCCGTCTACCGGGCGTTCGCCGAGGACCCGGAGTCGGTGGCGGAGGTCCCGGGCAGCCACCGGGTGGTGCCGCTGGCCGACCTGCTGGACGAGGCGGTGGACGTCTCCCCGGGCCGCCACGTGCAGCGGCCCGGCGCCGACGCCGGCAGGCTCACCGAGACCCGCGACGACCTGATGCGGCTCTCCGAGGACCTGGTCACCTCGCTGCCGGGGCTGCGGCCCGCCGCGGGCACGCTGCACCAGGCGATGACCACGCTGGGGGAGCTGAGCCGGATCGGCGGACTGGAGGTCGTGTACCGGCGCACCGGGGAGGACCCCGGGGACGACGGGCCCTCCCTGCCCGCCCTCACCGGGGAGGACGTCGAGCACGACGCCGCCCCCTCGGGCCGGGTGCGCCTGGACGAGAACACGGTCCGGCTCCGGCCGGGCGACGTCGTGCTGCCCCGGATCGCGCGGCGGCCGGTGGCGCGCGTGGTCACCGACGAGCAGGCCGCCCTGCACGGCAGCACCTACCTGCTGCGCCCCGACCCCGAGGTGGTGGACCCGTGGTTCCTCGCCGGGTTCCTCACCGGTTCGGGGGCCTGCGCGGCGGCCGCCTCCACGAGCCGCCCCGGCGTCACCCGCGTCACCGAGCTGCGCAAGGTGGAGGTGCCCCGCCTGCCGCTGGCCGACCAGCGCGCCTACGGCGAGGCGTTCCGCCGCCTCACCGAGTTCCGCCGCACCCTGCGCCGCACCACCGAGGTCGGCGACCGCCTGTGGCGGCTGCTCACCGAAGGCCTGGCGGTGGGCACGCTGCGCCCGGGACGCACCGATGGTCTTGACACCTGAGGGACCCATCCGCGTTTCTGCCCCATACCGTCAAGATCAACGGGTGTGGGGCGGGCGGTGAACTGGCCGATGTCTTCGGCCGCGAGGCGCGGCAGCCTTGAGGTCCGCTCCGGTCCCGGAGGGATGGTCGTCGTCCCGTAGCGCTTCGCCTTCCCACCCCCGCGGCGCTTCACTTCCGGATACCCGTCGCCTGGCAGTCCCTCCAGGACCCCGGGGCTCGGGTAGGGCTGCCGGGCCTCCCGGCCGAAGCAGACCCACTGGTTCACCGCACGCCCGCACCCCGGCCCGTGACCACCCCCCCGACCGCGATGATCTTGACACCGCTGGCACTCCCGGTTCGCCTACTACTACCTCAGCAGCGACCCCTTCTACGGGTACATCTACTCCGCGCTGGCCGTGGGGGCCACGAACCAGATCGAACTGAGCAACGACCGCCTTGCCGGTGCGCCTGCGGTGCTTCCAGGACTGGAGGAGCAGCGGAGGATCGCGGACTTCCTTGACGTTGAGACGGCTCGGATCGGCATGCTTGCGCACCACCGTGCCAGGCAGATGCAACTACTTTCACTCAGAAGTAGTTCCTGGACATCTCAGGTTTATTCCTATTTGTCCAGTAAGAACCCGGTGAAAGGTAGGCGGAGGGAGAATTCTCCCTAAATACGTCGCTCTTGCGGCTTCTTCTCCTCAAGTGCGCCAGCAAATAGAAACGGGTGTTTCTGGTGCTGGTGGCCTTGCAAATAATCTCCCTTCGGGGGTGGTGCGAAATTTGGAGATTCCTCTCCCGGGGCAAGAGGAACAGGGAGAAGTCGTTCGAGCATGGGAGAGATACCAGGAGCGAACAGCAGATCTTAAAGCTTCTTTGGAACGCCAACTCGCACTCCCCGCCGAGCGTCGCCAGGCCCTCATCACGGCTGCGGTCACCGGGCAGTTCGACGTGACGACGGCCGGGCGTGCCGGGGAGGCTGTCGCCTCGGTGTGAGTCCGGGGAAAGCAGCGGCCCCCGGATCTGGTTCCGAGGGCCGGAGTGTGTGCCTGTTACAGACGCCCTGACTTGACGTTCGCGAGGAAGGCGGCCCACGCTTCCGGGGCGAAGTCCAGGTGGCCGAGGTGACGGTGCTGGGTGTCTCGGACCAGCACTGCGTCTGCAGTCTCGGCGACCTCGACGCAGGCTCCCGCGTTGCCACCGCTGTAGCTGGACTTGTGCCAGCGCACGGCCACCTCGACGCAAGCCCCGCCGGTGTCATTGCTGTAGCTGGATTTGTGCCAAGCGCTTTTGAGAACACCCATCGGTCGCCCCCTATCACTTCGGCAGTTAGGCCGCCGTAGTCATGCCCGCGAACGAGCACAACTATGGCGACCGGACCGGTGAGAACCTACTGACTACAGACGCCCCGCCCTGAGGTCAGCCAGGAACGCCGCCCACTCAGCAGGAGTGAAGTCCAGGTGGCCGAGGTGGCGGTGCTGGGTGTCACGAATCAAGACAGCGGCGGGGGTCTCGGCGACCTCGACGCAGTTACCGCCGGTCTGGTTGCTGTAGCTGGACTTGTGCCAGTTCAGGTCGGCTTTCATGAGAACTCTCCTTGGATCTGCTCAATCAGCTTCCGGGATGCCGCCACAGGGAGCGCAGCGCCGAGCAGGTCGCCGAACAGTCGTGAGTAGTCGTCCACGTCGTCGGGGGAGTCCGTCACCGTTCCCGTCCGTCGTGTCTCGATGTACAAGACGGTGCCCTTGTCGTGGATCGCATACAACGTGAACGCCTCGGACAGTCCAGGGTGGTGCTCTGTCTCGTAGGGGACCACCTGAATGGAGATGTTCGGCTCATTGGACGCTTTCAGGAGGCGGGCGAGCTGTCCCCTCATGGTCTCACGCCCGCCGATGGGGCGGCGGAGCATCCCCTCGTCCAGGATCACCAGCAGACGAGGAGGACATTCAGCTTTCAGGGTGGCCTGCCGTTCCATGCGGCCGCGGGTCAGCTCTTTGATTTCGGCTGGCGTTTTGGTGGGCAGCCCGGCCCGGAGAATCGTCCGCGCGTACTCCTCCGTCTGAAGCAGTCCAGGGACGAGTAGTGGACTGTACTCACGGATCTCGAACGCGGCGCGCTCCCGCTCGGCTCCGTCCTGGTACCACTCCGGCAGTCCCAGGTCTGACGAGGTGTCCCAGGAGTCGATGAGTGTGCCGCCTGTGCCCAGCGCCTTGTCGAGACGTTCCAAATGTTCCCGTTTGATCCCTCGTGCGCCTCGCTCCATTGCGCTCAACATCGCGGGGGACATCAGGACTCGTTTGGCCAGCTCGCGCTGTGAGAGCCCAGCTCGTTCGCGGTTCGCGCGGATCTGGCGGCCGATCTTGACCCACCGGTTCTTGTTCTTGTGCACCACAGTTCTACATTTGAACACACTTTGGAAACACTTGGCTACAAGTTCGGACTTTTCGTTTCCACTTATCTGGAACCACTAGCCGACTCAGATATGTAGCGACATTGTAGACACTAAGAGTTCGTAGAACCCGGCTACAGGGTTCTTCCAAGAACACAAGCGGCCCTGCCCGGTGCTCGCAACACCGACCAGGGCCTTAGCCCCCAACCTGCCAAACCCAGGTGGTGACTCATGAGCAAGGCTACTGCCCCGCCCGTGTCCGGATCGCGGCGGACGTCCCGTGTCTGCCCGTACGTCCTGTTCGCCCTGGCCGCCCAGCCCTCCCCCTCTTCCGCTGAGGCGGTGGCCCGGTGACGATCTCCTTCACGTCCTTCCCCGGCCTGCCCGACAGCGTGGCTGCCGCCCGCCGGTTCGTCACCGGTGCGCTCCGGCTGTGCCCGCAGGCCACCGCTCCCGACGAGGTGGTGGAGCGGGCTGAGCTGATCGTGTCCGAGCTGGTCACGAACGCGATTCGGCACACCCGGTCCGGTGACCCCGGCCAGACCTTCCGGGTCCACGTGTGCACGGATGCGCGCGGCGTCCACGTCGAGGTGCGCACTCTGCCCCCGCGCCTCCGGCAGTCCGTCCCCCAGGTCGTCCAGTCCGACGACCCGTTCAGCGAGCACGGCCGGGGCATGTTCCTCGTCGACCAGCTCGCCACCAAGTGGGGCACTCTCGCCCCCTGGGAGGACGGCGTCTACTTCCACCTCCGCTGGGACGACGACCCGCCCGACCTCGTCGCCTGACCCGTCGGGTGGGCGCGCGGGGGCGCGCCCACCCGCACCCCGTCAGGAAGCCGCAGGGATCTTGTCCCCAGAGCCCTTCTCGGCCGCCCCGGTGGCCCTGGGGACAAGGCCGCCGCACCCCGGCGGTTCCCTCGACCTGCGGGCCGGGGCTGCTCCTTCCCCGGCCCCGGCCCGCAGGCCACCCGCGCTCCTCCCATCCCTCCCGCACCCGAGGAGCGGCCAAGGCTGCCGCGCCTCGCGGCCGAAGCAGACCGGAAGCGCCGCAACCCTCCACCAGCCCAAGCCACCTGGAGGCCGGGCGGGCGGTGGCCGCCCGGTCAACGCTCCGTCCTGGCGACGTTCTCATGACGGAGGGGGGAGACATCGACAAGTTGGGCAGGGGGACTGTTTGGCACGGGGAGTTGCCGGGAGCACTCCACCAGAACCACGTTTTTGCACTTCGTCCCAACACTGATCGACTGGATGCGGAGTATCTGGCGCTGCTCACCCGATCGCTTCATGGCCGCTGCTACTTCGAGAGCACGGGGGTACGCAGCACCAATCTGGCGTCGACGAGCAGCAGTAAGGTGCTTGCTTTCCCCATCCCGCTGCCCCCACTCGAACAGCAGCGACAGGTCGTGGCTGAGATACATCGCGCGCTCGACGAGATGGAACGGGCGAAGTCGGTGCTTCAGCGCCAAATTGAGGTGTTGGTCGAACGCCGCCAAGCGCTCATCACGGCTGCGGTCACCGGGCAGTTCGACGTCACCACGGCCGGGCGTGCCGGGGAGGCTGTCGTCTCGGTGTGAGCACCGGGGAAGGCGATGGCCCCCGGAATTGATTCCGAGGGCCGGGGTGTGGCTGCTACAGGTGCCCAGCCTTGATGTCCGCGAGGAAGGCAGCCCATGCCCCCGGGGTGAATCCCAGGTGCCCCAACTCCCGGTGCCGGGTATCGCGAACCAAGACAGCGGCGGGGGTCTCGGCAACCTCGACGCATTCGCCGCCGGTGTCATTGCTGTAGCTGGACTTGTGCCAGGGGACAGCGACCTCGACGCAGTTGCCACCGTCGCCACCGCTGTAGCTGGATTTGCGCCAGGCGCTTGTGAGAACACCCATCGGTCGCCCCTTGATTACTTCGGCAGTGAGGCCGCCGTAGTCATGCCCGTGAACGAGTACAACTATGGCGGCCAGACCGGTGAGAACCTACTGACTACAGGCGTCCGGCCCTGAGGTCGGCGAGGAAGGCCACCCACTCGGAAGGGGTGAAGTCCAGGTGGCCGAGGTGGCGGTGCTGGGTGTCACGAACCAAGACAGCGGCGGGGGTCTCGGCCACCTCGACGCAGTTCACGCCGTTGGCCGAGTATGAAGACTTTCGGAACTCAACGCTCTCCACGGGTACCACTCCCTCTAAACGGGGATATCGTCCAGCATTCGATGAAGGAAGTCCACTGTCTGGTTCGGTAGCAGAGCGGAGCCTTGGAGGTGTCCGAATACCTCGCTCAAACGCTCCAGTTGGTGGGGTTCCTCCACGATTAGGGTACTAGCGACCGATTCGATGAATCCAAGGCTGGTGTCGAGAGGGTCCGGGAAGTGGAGCAGGGTGAACGCTCCCAGCATCCCTGCGTGGGCTCCAGCAGAGAACGGCAGTACCCGAAGGTCCACGTTGTGGCGGAGGGCCATGTGCGCCAGGTGTTGAATCTGCTCGTACATCACCTTGGTGCCACCGACCATGCGCCGCAGTGCAGCCTCGTCGATGATCGCTGTCAACTTTGCAGGGTTGTGGCCTTCGAGGATGCGTTGGCGTTCCAGACGTGCTTCCAAGTGGCGTTCCACCACGCTGTCGGGTAGCGCGTCACCCGCTCGGAATGCCGCTTTGATGTAGGCCGGGGTCTCCAGAAGTCCGGGTACCGCAAGCCCTTCGAAGGTCTGGATGTGGCTTGCTTCCGACTCAAAGTCCGGGAGTGCGCTGCCTCCGAACACATCTCGGTAGTCGTACCACCAGCCCCGCTCTTTGGACTGCTTCTGGAGAGCTGCGAGTCCGTTCCGCGTCTGCGGGTCGTTGACCTCGTAGAGCTCCAGAAGTGCCGCCAGATCTGGAGCGGCCACGCCTCGTTCAGCCCGCTCGATCCTTGTGAGCTTGGAAGCTGGCCACCCCAACTTCTTCGCCGCTTGGGCGCTTCCCAGCTTTGCTGACAGTCGTAGTTTTCGCAGTTCAGCAGCAAGTCGCCGTCGTCGGACAGTAGGGCTGTGCATGCGTCTCATAGGTCGATGGTAGCGACAATTTCTCTGGCAATTGCTGGAAAGTGGTTGCATGGATGGCGATTGCCATCCATGATGGGTGATGCCAGTCACCCACCCCGCTGGGGAGGTGGCGCACATGGTTCCGGCGGGCCCGTAGGTACTGATGGGGATTGCCAAGACTCTGGTGCGCTGTTGAGGCCCTCGACAACAGCAGGTGGGCGCATTTGGCGTACGTAAGCGCCCCGACTCGGTGGTGACGACACCGAGCCGGGGCTTAGCCCCCAACCTGCCAAACCCAGGTGGTGACTCATGCCCAAGGCTACTGCCCCGCCCGTGTCCGGATCGCGGCGGACGTCCCGTGTCCGCCCGTACGTCCTGCTCGCCCTGGCTGTCCAGCCCTCCCCCTCCTCCGCTCAGGGGGTGGCCCGGTGACGATCTCCCTCACGTCCTTTCCCGGCACGCCGGGCAGTGTGGCTGCCGCCCGCCGGTTCGTCACCGGTGCGCTCCGGCTGTGTCCGCAGACCACCGCTCCCGACGAGGTGGTGGACCGGGCCGAGCTGATCGTGTCCGAGCTGGTCACGAACGCGATTCGGCACACCCGGTCCGGTGACCCCGGCCAGACCTTCCGGGTCCACGTGTGCACGGATGCGCGCGGCGTCCACGTCGAGGTGCGCACCCTTCCCCCGCGCCTCCGGCAGTCCGTCCCCCAGGTCGTCCGGTCCGACGACCCGTTCAGCGAGCACGGCCGGGGCATGTTCCTCGTCGACCAGCTCGCCACCATGTGGGGCACTCTCGCCCCCTGGGAGGACGGCGTCTACTTCCACCTGACCTGGGACGGCCTCCCGCTCACCCCCTGACCGGGGGAAGCCCCAGCGATCTTGTCCCCAGAGCCCTTCTCGGCCGCCTTGATGGCCCTGGGGACAAAACCGCCGCACTCCCGGCGGTTCCCTCGACCTGCGGGCCGGGGCTGCTCCTTCCCCGGCCCCGGCCCGCGGACCACCCGCGCTCTTCCCATCCCTCCCGCCCCGGGGCGCCGGAGGGATGGTCGCCTTCCCGCAGCGCTCCACCACCGGAAAGCACACCACCCGCATGGACCACGACACCACCGTGACCTTGTTCGCCGGACCGCTGGACGGACTGGCGCTCACCACCGCCGACCTGGCCGCCCTCGTGCAGGACTACGGAACCGAACGTTTCGTGTTCCTCACCAGCCACGGCGTTTCCGGCCTCTACCAGCAGGTCGGCGACCGGTGGGTCTACGCCACCCCGCACCTGCTCGACACCCCCGACCAGCCGCCCACCCCACCAGAGGAGCCCGCATGAGCCGCCGCCGCACTACAGATCCCGTCGGGGAGCCCGCCGAGACCGCGTACCGGGTGTGCGGCGACCGGGTCTGGCGCGACGGCGTCGAGCTGACCACCGCGCAGGTCGAGGCACTGGCCGCCCGCCTGGCCGCCGCGGCCCGCACCCGCCGGCAGGCCGAACTGCGCGCCGCCTACCCGGTCGGCAGCCGGGTGTGGCTGAAGGGCGACCCGCTGCCCCGCACCGTCACCGGCTACACCGACTCGCGCGGGCTGCCGCCCTCGCTGCGCCTGTCCGGCCACGTCATCGCCGGCCCCGGCCAGGTCACCCGCACACCCCCGGCCTGATCCGGCACGCCACGCTTCTCCGATCAGAGAGGTCCACCATGACCACGACCGTCCACCCGCCCCGGCCCCGCATGCGCCCGCCGCGGCCCTGGATCCCCGACGACCCGCCCGAAACCGTGCTGCCCGCCTGGATGTACGCCCGTCGGGAACCGCACTTCCCGCACCGCGTCATCCGCCCGGCCGAGCACCGCGCCGCCCGGCCCGGGGACGACCGGCCGGACCGCCCCCGCCCCCGGCAGCCGGGCCGCCCCGGAGCCCACCGCCGTCCCCGGAACGGCCCGCGCGCCCTCACCGCGCTGGCCACCGTGGCGCTCCTCGTCAGCACGGCCCTGCACGGCTGCGCCTCCCTCAGCGCCACCTGCCCCCTGTGACTGTCCCGACCATGCCCCCAGGGCCAGAGCAGCCATGCTTTCTGGGACTGGAGGCATGGTCGGAACCCTTTTATGGCTCTGGGGCCAAGATCGCCGTACTCTCCAGTAGTTTCGAAATCTATGTTTCAAAACTAGCCGGTTCTGAGCACCCGGTACACCGTGGACCGCGACACCCCCAGTTCCGCGGCGATGCGCTCCACGGTGTGCTGTCCGGAGGCGTACCGCTCCCGGGCGCGGGCGGCCTGGGCCGGGGTGAGCGCGGCGGGGCGGCCGCCGCCGCGGCCCCGGGGGCGGCCCCGGCGGACGGGCACGGCGGGCGGCTCCCCCTCCGGCCGCCGCGCGGGCGGGCCGAGCAGGGCGCGCACCCCGTCGAGGACGTGCTCCCGGACCACCTCGGGGGCGACGTCGGCGAAGATCGCGACCGCGTCGCCCAGGCCCGCGACCGCCTGCGCCGAGCGCACCCGGTTGGCCAGGCTCCGGTCGGGGCCGGCGACCAGGTCGCCCGCCAGGGCGACGGCGGCGCGGAACCGGTCCGCCACCGGCGCCTCCACCAGCAGCGACATGTCCCGGACCAGGACCAGCAGCGTCTCGCGGTGGCGCAGGAAGACGTCGAGGTAGCCCTCGATCGCCCGCCAGCGCACCGTCTCGGGGTCGGCGTGCCGCTCCGCGTCGGCGAGCGCGGCCTCCAGCTCGTCCAGCAGCGGCCCGGTCAGGTGGTGCAGGATCTCGTTCTTGGCCGGGAAGTGGTAGTAGAGCGCGGCCTTGGTGACGCCGACCCGCTCGGCGATCTGCCGCATCGACGTGGCCCGGTAGCCCTGCTCCGCGAACAGCGCCCGGGCCGCCTCCAGAATCCGCCCCGCCATGCCCGGGGGGTGCTCCGGGACCGCCACCGCTTCCCTCCCGCGTCGTGCGCCGCCGCCGGCGCGCCGCCTCCGACGCTCTTTACCTTAGGTCAGTTCCTCGGGTATGTTGTTGACCGACGGTCAGCAGCGGGGTGGGGAGACGGCACGCATGGTGGACGGACCGGCACGACCGGAACGGGTCGCCTTCGACTCCGGCGGCACCACGTGCGCCGGAGTCCTGCACCGGCCCCCCGGTGCGGCCACCGGGCGGCAGCCGTGCGTGGTGATGGCGCACGGCTTCACCGGCACCGCGGACCGACTGGCCCACTACGCACGGCGGTTCGCGGACGCGGGCCTGACCGTCCTCGCCTTCGACTACCGCAACTTCGGCGCCAGCGGGGGACAGCCCCGCCAGCTCGTCGACATCGACGGGCAGCAGGAGGACTGGCGCGCCGCGATCCGCTTCGCCCGCTCCCGCGCCGACCTCGACCCCGACCGCGTCGCGCTGTGGGGGTCGTCGCTGGGCGGCGGGCACGTGCTGTCCGTCGCCGCCGACGACCCCCACCTCGCCGCGGCCGTCGCGCAGATCCCCTGGCTCGGCGACTGGCGCACCACCGGCGACAAACTCCGCTCGCTGACCGACCCGAGCACGCTCAGACTGGCCGCGGCCGCCGTGCGCGACCTGCTGCGCGCCCGACGTGGCAAGGACCCGATCCTGGTCAAAGCCGTCGGCGAACCCGGCGACACCGCGATGTTCACCGACCCCCACGCCCGGCGGGCGCTCGACGTGAACGACACCGAGGACACGCTGTGGCGCAACGAGTTCGCCCCCAGGGCCGTGTTCGACCTGACCCGCTACGAACCCGGTGCGGTGGTCGACCGGATCACCGTCCCCGTCCTGGTCTGTGCGGCGGAGGGGGACCGGGAGGTCCCGTTCGACCACCTGACGAGGGTGACGGCGCGCAACCCCGGGATCCAGGTGCGCGGCTACCCCGGGCGGCACTTCGAGATCTACCGGGGCGGGGCCTCCCACGAGCGGGCCGTCGCCGACCAGATCGCGTTCCTCCGCCGCCACCTGCTGCGGTGAGGGCGACGCCGGCGGGCGGTGCGTGCGGGACAGGGGCCCGACGGCGTCGGCTCCGGAGCTACTCCACGTCCTCCGGTTCGCGGTCCTGGAGGCGGATCTCCAGCACGATGTCGACCTCGTCGCCGATCAGGCGGCCGCCCCAGGGCAGTTCGCCGCCGTCGCTGATGCCGAAGTCCGACAGGCGCAGCACCGTGCTGCCGCTGAAGAAGTGGCCGTGCCCGTGCTCGGCGCCCAGGTAGTGCGGGGCCTCGCCGACCCACTGGCAGTCCAGGGAGACCGGCCGCGTCACCCCGTGCAGGGACAGGTCCCCGTGCAGGACGAACGCGTTGGCCTTGCGGTCCGCGTGCTCCTCCACGCCGGTGCTGACGAACCGCGTCCGCGGGTACGTCTCCGCGTCGAGGAACTCCGCCGAGCACAGGTGCGCGTCGCGGGCCCGCACCCCGGTGTTGAGGCTGCCGGTCTCCACCGTCACCTCCACCGTGGAGTCGAGCGGGTCCTCGGCGACCACCACCGTCCCGCGCGCCCGGTTGAGGGTGCCCTGGACGCGACCGAAACGCAGGTAGTGGGCGACGAAGATCAGATTGGAGTGCAACGGGTCCAGATACCACGTCCCCGGACGGGGACCCACCTGCTGTGCGTTCTCCACCTGTACGGTCATGGTCTGCTTTCTGATGACGAGGTGAACAGAGGGCGGACGTCCGTTAGCGAGTATGCCGGTGGGTGGACGGACCCCCCGATCGGGGCGGGAGAACGCGGTCCGACGCGTGCGGGCCGCCCCGCGAACGGAGGCGGCCCGCAGCACGGACGGACAGTCGGCTACATCTGCTCGGGGGCCCGCACGCCGAGCAGGTCCAGGCCCTTGACCAGGGTGGCCAGGGTGACGGCGGTCAGCGCCAGCCGCGAGGCGCGCACCTCGTCCCGGTCGGCCTTGAGGACCGGGCAGGCCTCGTAGAAGGCGGTGAACGCCTGCGCCAGGTCGAACAGGTAGGCGCACAGCCGGTGCGGTTCCAGGGTGTCGCCCACCTGGGCGACGGTGGGACCGAAGCCCAGCAGCTTGAGCGCCAGGGCGCGCTCGGCGGGCTCGGTGACCAGGACCGGTCCGGCGGCTTGGGCCGGGTCGACCCCGCCCCGGCGGAAGATCGACCGGATGCGCGCGACCGCGTACTGCAGGTAGGGGCCGGTGTTGCCGTTGAGCGCCAGCATGCGGTCGAAGTCGAACACGTACTCGGTGTCGTGCGCGATCGACAGGTCGGCGTACTTGACCGCGCCGATGCCGACGTCGCGGGCGATCGCGGCGCGCGTCTCGTCGTCCAGGTCGGGGCGGGTCTCCGCGACCACCGCGGAGGCGCGCTCCACGGCCTCGTCCAGCAGCGCCATCAGCCGGATCGGCGCGCCGCTGCGGGTGCGCAGGATCTTGCCGTCGGAGCCGAGCACGTTGCCGATCTGCACGTGGATCGGCTCGGCGTCGCCCAGCCACCCGGCCTGCCGAGCGGTCTCGTACACCATGCGCAGGTGCAGGGACTGCGGGGCGCCGATGACGTAGACGATGCGGTCGGCCTTGAGCTGCTCGACCCGGTACTTGATGGTGGCCAGGTCGGTGGTGGCGTAGCCGTACCCGCCGTCGCTCTTGCGGATGATCAGCGGCACCGGCTTGCCCTCGCGGCCGGTGAAGCCGTCGAGGAACACGCACAGCGCGCCGTCGCTGACCACCGCCAGCCCCTTCTCGGACAGCTCGTCGCAGATCGGGCCGAGCATGTCGTTGTAGGTGCTCTCCCCGGCGAGGTCGTCGTCGGTGAGGGTGACGTCGAGCCGGTCGTAGATCCGGTTGAAGTAGACCTTGGACAGCCCGATCAGGTCGTGCCACAGCCGCAGCGTCTCGGCGTCGCCGCCCTGCAGCGCCACCACGCGCTGCCGCGCCCGGGCGGCGAACTCCTCGTCGCCGTCGAACTTGGCGCGCGCCGCCTGGTAGAAGGCGTTGGGGTCGGTCTTGAGCAGCGCGGCGTCGGCGGAGTCCTCACCGACCTCCAGCAGGTGCTCGATGAGCATGCCGAAGGGGGTGCCCCAGTCGCCGATGTGGTTCTGCCGGATGACGTGGTGGCCGAGGAACTCCAGGGTGCGGGCCAGCGCGTCGCCGACGACGGTGGTGCGCAGGTGCCCGACGTGCATCTCCTTGGCCACGTTCGGCGCGGAGTAGTCGATCGGGATGTTCTGCCGCTCCTGGACGGGCGTGCCCAGCCGGTCGTCGGAGAGCAGGTCCTGGACCCGCTCGGCGATCCACTCGTCGCGCAGCGCCAGGTTGATGAAGCCCGGTCCGCTGATCTCGACCTCGCGGCAGACGTCGGCGACGTCCAGGTGCTCCACGATCGCGGTGGCGGCGTCGCGCGGGGAACGTCGCAGCTGCTTGGCCAGTGCCAGCGCGACGTTGGCCTGGAAGTCGGCGAACTGCGAGGGACGGATGACGGGGTCGGCGTCGGCGTACTCGGAGCCGAAGGCGGCGCCGAGCGCGGACTGCACCCGTCGGGCGAGAACTTCTTGCGGATCGGCCATGCCCACAGCTTAGTGAGTGCCTTCCACTGGATGGTCGTGCGCGGTGGCCCCGGGCCCGGTCGGCGGGCCGCTACGGGGAGCCGTCGCGGCGGGGCGGGGCGTGCGGACGCCACACCCGGGCCGTGGCCCAGGCCAGGGCCGCCGCGGGCAGCAGGGTCAGCGCGTACCAGGGCAGCCGCCACCACGGGGAGACGGTGTCGGTGGGCGCGGCGGGGACCCGCCCCGACACGGTCGGGGTCGTGGCCAGCGCCCACGCCAGGAACGCGTCGCCCACCGGCAGCGTCCCGCCCAGGTAGCGGCGCTGCCCGCGCCACTCCACCGCCATGCCGGCGGCCTCGGCGAAACCGGTGAGCGCGGCGGCCGTGGCGGTGTCCTCGGCGAGCACGGCGTCGGCGAGGGCGACCGTGCTGGCCGACGCGGACAGGCCGAACACCAGCGGGCCGGAGTCGACGTCGCCGGGGGAGTCGTCGCCCCGGGGGTACTCGCGCACGCCCGGCAGCATCGCGACGTCGGAGGCGAACAGTTCACGGAAGACCGTGTAGTCGGCCGCCGCCCACTCGGGGTCGAGTTCGAACAGGAAGCGCAGCAGCAGCGCCTGGGAGGAGCCCCGCGCCCCCTCGACCACGCGGCCGTGCACGGCGTCCACCCGGTGCGGGACGAGCCCGGTCGCGGGGTCCAGGCGGGCGCGCACCTCGGTCATCCACACCCGGAACAGCGGCGCGTAGCGGTCCTCCCCGGCCAGGTGGTCGCGCAGCCGCAGCGCCGCCATGGCCACGACGCTGTCCACCGGCCACGCCTGCCCCGGGTAGGCGGCCAGGAACGGGGTGCCGCGGGCGAGGGAGGACTCGAAGGCGGCGGCCAGCTCCTCGGCGGCGGTGTCGAGGGCGGCCATCTCCTCGGGCGCCCGCTCCGGTCCGCCGGCCACGGCCACGGTCTGCCCGCGCAGCCAGGCGCTCCAGCCCGCGTGGAACACCCCGTAGGCGGGGACGGTCGCGGCGGAGAACGGCGCGGTGCCCGCCGGGGAGTACAGCCGCTCCAGGGCCCAGCGGGCCTCCTGCAGCGCCCGGTCCCGCAGGCCGGGGTCGCGCTGGGCCACCGACAGCCAGGTCAGGCCGTACAGCGCGTGCGTGAAGAAGTAGCCCTCGGGGAACAGCGCCTGCATGTCCGTGCCCGCTCCCTCGTCCAGCGCGTCCCGGAGGAACGCCAGGCGGGGCAGCACGTCGGCGACCACCTCGGCGTCGGTGCGCTCCAGCGGGGACGGGGTGTGGGAGCGGACGCTCGTCAGGGTCGCGGCGCCGGTGACCACGACGGTGGTGAGGGTCAGCAGCAGCGCCGCGGCGGTGCGGGCGGGGGAGCGGCGGGGAGGTTCGTCGGGCACCCGCCCAGCATGCCGTCTCACGGGGGGTGAGCGGAACCGTGCACCGGGAACGGATCGCGGCGCGGGGCCTCACTCCTCGGCCGGGTTGAGCCGGTGCAGCCAGGACGGGGTGCGGCTCACGCCTGCGACGCCGCGGCGGATCTGGTCGGTGATGCGGCCGACCACCAGCTGGTGGGCGAGCAGGCAGGCCTGGGCGATCCCCTGGGCGCGGCTGGCGCCGTGCGCGATGACCACGGTCCCGTTCAGGCCGAGCAGCACCGCGCCGCCGTAGGTCTCGGAGTCGAAGCGGGCCTGCAGCTCCCGCAGCGCCCGGCGTTGGAACAGGGCGCCGAGCCGCGCCAGCGGACTGGAGGTGAGCGCCGCGCGGATCTCCTCGAAGGCGAAGCTCACCGCGCCCTCCACCGACTTCAGCGCCACGTTGCCGGTGAACCCGTCGGTGACGACCACGTCCACGAGGCCGGCGAGCAGGTCGTGGCCCTCGATGTTGCCGCGGAAGTCCAGGCGGGGCTCCTCGGCGGCGTGCGCGGACAGCAGTTCGGCCGCCCGGCGGGCCAGTTTGTTGCCCTTGCCGGGTTCGGCGCCGATGGTGAGGATGCCCACCCGCGGTTCGGCGATGCCGTGGCCGGTGCGCGCGTAGGCCGCCCCCAGGTGGGCGAACTGCACCAGCATCTCCGGTTTGGCGTCGGCGTTGGCCCCGGCGTCCAGCAGGACCGTCGGCGTGGGACGGGTGGGCAGGACCAGGGCCAGTGCGGGGCGCAGCACGCCGGGGAGGGTGCGCAGGCGGACCGTGGCGGCCGACACCACCCCGCCGGTGGAGCCGGCCGAGACCAGTGCCGCCGCGGTGCCCTGCCGGATCAGTTTGCAGCCCACCGCGACGCTGGAGCGGGCGCGCCGCCAGGCCGCCAGCGCGCCCTCGTGCATGGCCAGGGCCTCCTCGGCGTGCACGATGGGGAGCTCCCGGGCGGCCTGTTCGGCGGCGACCAGCGGGGCCAGTTCGGCGGTGCGTCCCACCAGGACCAGGCGCAGGCCGTGCTCGCGGACGGCCTGCGCCGCGCCCGCGACGACCTCGCGGGGCGCGTGGTCACCGCCCATCGCGTCCACCGCGATCAGGGGCGGCGGGGCGGAAGAAGACCGCTGGGCGGTGGCTGCGCTGCTCATGGGGCTCCTCGTGCGGGCGGGGCGCGGCGGCGGACGGCTCCGGTGCACCCCCGGGGCCAGGGTATTCCGCCTGGCCGGGGAGCGGGGCGGCGAGACAGGGGTCCCGGCACGGAAGGTACCGTCGATAGATGGGGGGAAAGCTGGGAAATCACTGTGTTTCCCGGATAATGCCGTACTCGGAATTCTCACCTCAGAAGGGGACGAATAGGGTAAGGAGTCTGCCGGAATCGGACTCCGCACGTGACGAGGGGCAACGCGGCCCCTGTCAGCCCCCTGGACCGCGCCGACAAGGTCAGCGGCGAGTCCGATATGCGCACAGAGTGCGACCGCAGTGTCACGCAGAGTCGGCCGACCGCTTGACTGCGTGACATGTGACACGAGAGGAGACGCGTGAGCTTGACGCACGACATGGCACCCCAGGCGTCCGCCGGCCGCCGCTTCCGTGCCTACACGTCGAAACACCTCGACGAGCTGACCGCTCGTGCGGGATTCGGGGACGAGGAGCGGCTCGCGATCCGCGCGGTGGCCACCGTCCTGCCGTTCCGGGTCAACTCCTACGTCATCGACGAGCTGATCGACTGGGACGCGGCTCCCGACGACCCCATCTACCGGCTCACCTTCCCGCAGGCGGACATGCTCCCCGAAGCGGACGTGGCGAGGATCGCCGACCTGCTGCGCCGGGACGCCCCCCGCCAGGAGATCAACCGGGCCGCCAACGAGGTGCGGGCCAGGCTCAACCCCCACCCGGCCGGGCAGCTGCAGCTCAACCTGCCCAAGATCGGCGAGGAGCCCATGCCGGGTGTGCAGCACAAGTACCACGAGACCGTGCTGTTCTTCCCCAAGCAGGGGCAGACCTGCCACTCCTACTGCACGTACTGCTTCCGCTGGGCGCAGTTCGTGGGAGAACCCGACCTGAAGATGGCCACCGACGAGATCGACCGCTTGGTGGCCTACCTGCGCCAGCACCCCGAGGTCACCAGCGTCCTGCTGACCGGCGGCGACCCGATGATCATGGGTGAGGCGGTGCTGCGCCGCTACATCGAACCGCTGCTCGAGGTGGAGACCCTGGAGTCCATCCGCATCGGCACCAAGTCGCTGGCCTACTGGCCGCAGCGGTTCGTCACCGACCCCGACGCCGACGACACGCTCCGCCTGTTCGAGCAGGTCGTGAACGCCGGCAAGAACCTGGCGTTCATGGCGCACTTCTCCCACCCCCGGGAGATGGAGCCCGACATGGTGCAGGAGGCGGTGCGGCGCATCCGCGGCACCGGCTCGGTGATCCGCACCCAGGCCCCGCTGATCCGCACGATCAACGACGATCCCGAGACCTGGGCGAGCATGTGGCGCACCCACGTGCGGCACGGGATGATCCCCTACTACATGTTCGTGGAGCGCGACACCGGACCGCAGGACTACTTCGCGGTACCGCTGGCGGAGGCCTACGAGATCTTCCGCAGGGCCTACAACAGCGTCTCGGGACTGGCGCGGACCGTGCGCGGCCCGTCCATGTCGGCCACCCCCGGCAAGGTGTGCGTGGACGGCGTCACCGAGGTCAACGGCGAGAAGGTGTTCCTGCTCCACTTCATCCAGGCGCGCGACCCCGAACTGGTCAACCGGCCGTTCTTCGCCAAGTACGACGAGAAGGCGGTCTGGCTGTTCGACCTGAAGCCGGCGCTGGGCGCCACCCGGTTCCCCTACGAGACGGAGCCGGCCGTGGACGGTTCAGAGCCGGCCACCGGAGCGCATCCCTGACCGACGCGGACGCGGTCCCGACCCTCTGGAGAAGAGGAGTCGGGACCGCGCCGCCCTCCCGGGCCGCCTGGGCCCGCGGTGCGACGGAACGTCGCGGGCCAGGTCGGCGGCGCCGATCAGACCCGCCTCGTTGCCCAGCGCCGCCCGCACGATCCGCGCCTCGGGGCGGTGGCCGCGGCCGGTGAGCGCGCGGCGGAAGTGGGCGCGCGCGGGCGCGAGCAGCAGTTCGTCGGCCTCGCACACCCCGCCGCCGATGATGAACAGCTCCGGGTCGAAGGCCGCGGCCAGGTTGGCCAGTCCCGCGCCCAGCCAGGCGCCCATGTCCTCCAGCAGTTCGACGCAGGCGCGGTCGCCCTCGCGGGCCAGCGCGGTCACCAGCGGACCGGTGATCCGGGCGGGGTCCCCGTCCGCCGCCTCCAGCAGCCGGGAGGCCGTCAGCGAGTGCGCCGCGGCCAGTTCCCGGGCCTCGCGGGTCAGCGCGTTGCCGCTGGCGTACTGCTCCCAGCAGCCCCGGTTGCCACACTCGCAGCGGTGCCCGTCGGGCACCACGACCATGTGGCCGAACTCTCCGGCCAGACCGTGCCGCCCGCGGCGCAGCGCGCCGTCGATGACGATGCCCCCGCCGATCCCGGTGCCCAGGTTCACCACGACGACGTCGCGCACCCCGCGCCCCGCCCCCATACGGGTCTCGGCCCAGGCCGCGGCGTTGGCGTCGTTCTCCACGACCACGGGGAGCCCCAGGCGGTCCTGGAGCGACTCCCGCAGCGGCTCGTCCCGCCAGGACAGGTGCGGGGCGAAGAGCACGCGGGTGCGCCGCTCGTCGACGAATCCGGCGGCGCCGACGCCGACCGCCCGGATGCGGTGGCCGCGGCGCAGCTGCTCCACGAGGTCGACGATGGTGTCCTCGACGACCTCGGGGGCCTTGCTGCGGTCCGGCGTCTCGGTGCGTAACCGGGACAGCACCCGGCCGGTCGGGGTGACCACGCCCCCCGCCACCTTCGTGCCGCCGATGTCGATGCCGATGACGAGTCCGCGCAGCCGACGGCCCGCTGTCTGAGTGAAGACCACGCAGAGTGACCCTAGTCGAGGTGGCCCACCGGTTGGTCACGCCGGTCCGGGAGGGCGGGCAGCACCCGGTCGAGGACGGGCGCGGTCTCCAGGACGAGGTCGTGGCGTCCGGCGATGAGTTCCTGGAAGCGGATCTTGGCGCGGATGAGCGGACGGCGCAGCCGCTGGTCGCGGCGGACGGCGGCGGCGAGCTTGGCCGATCCCTCCGGGTAGCGCCACCGCGCCCACGGGGAACCGGGGACGGCCAGGCGCACCGCGGCGACGATGCTGATCACCGGGATGAAGACCCCGATGATCCCGCTCCAGATCTTGCCCTTGAGCAGGCTGACCGCCGCGCCCGCGAAGTTGACCACGATGAGCGCGGCCATTCCGGCCTGCGCGAACGCGGCGCCCGGCGCGGCGCCCCAGAACTCGCTCCACCCCACCGGGCGCAGTCCGGTCAGCAGCAGCCCGCTCAGGGCGATCGCCACGAACACCGCGTCGACGGAGGTGCGCCCCTGCTCGGTCCAGTACACGTCGCGCAGGTGCAGGATCAGCGCGAACTCGTCGAGCACCAGCGCGGAGCCGAACCCGAACAGGGCTGCCGAGACTGCCAGGGCCGCCCCGTCGCGGTCGGTGATGAGCAGCCCGGAGACCCCGCCGACCAGCATGAACGCCACCCCGAAGACGACGTGGTGGATGTGCAGGCCGCCCGGGGTCACGTTGCCGGGCCACCACCGCACCTGGGCGCGGATCATCCGCACACTGCAGCGGATCAGCAGGAAACCGGCCACGAACGCGACAAAGAAGCTGAACAGCGGCAACCGGCCGGTGGCCACGATGTGGACGGCGAACCAATCGCTCACACATGCCTCCTTCGTCCGGGACGGGCGCGGTCGACAACCAGGGGAGAGGGGAGTACGGGGGCGCGCGGCGCACCCGCGGGCCTGTCGGACGGAGGGGGGCACGTCCGGCCGGGAGTCCCGGTGGGTAGAGGCAAGTGTACGGTCGGCGGTTCTCCTCGGACACCCCTGCTGTCCTGGAAACCCTCCGGAGGGCGCGGGGATTCCGCGCGGCCGGGGACGAGAGCCGGATCACGGCGGCGGTGGGCGGCGGCCGCCGCCACGCGGAGTTTTGCCCGAAAATACCGAACGCCGTTCTAGTTTTTTGGACCCCGTCTCTGTAAAGTGCGCCACATGGAACTGAACGGAGTAGCCGCCCTCGTGTCCGGCGGGGCGAGCGGTCTGGGAGAGGCAACCGTCAGGGAACTGGCGTCGGCGGGGGCGACCCCGGTCGTCGCGGACCTCAACGCCGAACGCGGCGAGGCCCTGGCCAAGGAGGTCGGCGGCGTCTTCGTCCGCACCGACGTCTCCGACGAGGAGCAGGTGCAGGCGGCGGTGCAGGCCGCGGTGGACACCGGCCGGCCGCTCCGGGCGGTGGTGTCCTGCGCGGGCATCGGCTGGGCCTCCCGCACCGTGGCGCGCGACGGCACACCGCACGACCTGGCCTCCTACCGGAAGGTCATCGACGTCAACCTGATCGGCACCTTCAACCTGGTGCGGCTGGCCGCCGCCGCGATGGCGAAGACCGAACCGGTCAACGAGGACGGCGAGCGCGGCGCGATCGTCAACACCGCGTCGCTGGCGGGCATCGAGGGACAGATCGGCCAGATCGCCTACTCCTCCTCCAAGGGCGGCATCATCGGCATGACCGTGCCCGCCGCGCGCGACCTGGCCGCGATCGGGGTGCGCGTCAACACCATCGCGCCCGGCATCCTCGACACCCCCATCTACGGCCAGGGGCCGGAGGCCGAGGAGTTCAAGCGCCGCCTCGCCGCGCCGGTGCCGTTCCCCAAGCGGCTGGGCACCCCGGCGGAGTTCGCGCGGCTGGCCCGTGCACTGCTGGAGATCAGCTACATCAACGCCGAGGTCGTGCGCATCGACGGCGGCCTGCGCATGCAGCCGAAGTAGGGGGCGACAGCGTGGCCGACGAAGTGCTCTACGAGGCGGCGGACGGCGTCGCCGTCATCACCATCAACCGGCCCCGGGCCAGGAACGCGGTGAACCGGGCCGTGGCCGAGCAGATCGCCGCAGCCCTGGACGACCTCGACTCCCGCAGGGACCTCACCGTCGGGATCATCACCGGGGCGGGCGGCACCTTCTGCGCGGGCATGGACCTCAAGGCGTTCCTGGCGGGCGAGGTGCCGATCATCGAGGGGCGCGGGTTCGGCGGCTTCGCCCAGCGCCCGCCGAAGAAGCCGCTGATCGCGGCGGTCGAGGGCTACGCGCTGGCCGGAGGGTTCGAGGCGGTGCTCGCCTGCGACCTGGTGGTCGCCGCCGAGGACGCCCGGTTCGGCATCCCCGAGGTCAAACGCGGCCTGGTCGCCGCGGCGGGCGGACTGCTCCGCCTGCAGCACCGCATCCCCCGCAACATCGCCATGGAGTTCGCGCTGACCGGCGACTTCGTCGAGGCCCCGCGCGCCGCCCAACTGGGGCTGGTCAACCGGATCACCCCCAGCGGCCAGGCGCTGGAGGGGGCGCGGGAACTCGCCGCGCGGATCGCGGAGAACGCCCCGATGGCGGTCGCCGTCTCCAAGCGCGTCATCGTCGAGTCCGACGACTGGCCGGGCGAGGAGCGGTGGCAGCGGCAGGACGACATCGTCAGCCAGGTCTTCACCAGCCATGACGCGGCCGAGGGCGCGGCGGCCTTCGCGGAGAAGCGCAAGCCCGTCTGGAAGGGCGAGTAGCCCGCACAGCAGCACGGCCGTGCCGCGACGGCGGTGGGTGACCACCCCGTCCACGGCACGGCCGCTGTCATGCGGTCACCTGAGCCGGTGCCGGACCGGGCGACGGCGGCGGCTGCCCGCGATGAGCGCGGCGCCGGCGAGCGCCACCGCGCCGGCGATCGCGGCGAACGCCATCGTCTCCACGCCGGTCACCGGCAGGGACCCGCCGCCCGACGGGGGACGCGTGGGCGACACGGTCGGGCTGTGCGTCGGCGACCCGGTGGGACTCTGTGTGGGCGACGCGGTCGGGCTGTGGGTCGGGTGGTGCGTCGGGTGATGGGTCGGCCGGTGCGTGGGTCGGTGCGTCGGGTGGTGCGTGGGCCGGTGGGTGGGCGACGCGGTCGGGCGGTGCGTCGGGTGGTGCGTCGGGTGGTGCGTGGGCCGGTGGGTCGGGTGGTGTGTCGGGTGGTGCGTGGGTGAGTGGGTGGGCCGGTGGGTCGGCCGGTCGGTGGGCGACGCGGTGGGCCGGTCCGTCGGCCGGTGGGTCGGCCGGTGCGTCGGGTGGTGTGTGGGCGAGTGGGTCGGCCGGTCGGTGGGCGACGCGGTGGGCCGGTCCGTCGGCCTCCCGTCGGGCGAGCCGAGGATCTCCTCGTCCAGTCGGGTCGCTGCGGGAGGAGGCCACTCGGCAGGCCAGGAGGCGTCGGGACCGTGCGGGACCGCGGGGCCCGCGACTGCTTCCCATCCCCCCGACGGAAGGTCGAACTCCGGCGTGGCCGGAAGGCTCTCCGCCCGCCCCGAGCAGTTCGCGGCACTGGACCCCACGGAGGACTCGGCGAAGCACTCCCACTCGGTGACCCCCGAGGCGTCGTGGACCAGCACCGTCGACGGATCGGTCGCGGGTTCGCCGACCGGATGGTCGGCCGTCTGCCAGGCCAGGAACGATATCGCGGAGAAAGCCAGGGCGGCCGACAAACCGGACGCCACGATTCCCCTCACCAGAAGACTCAACCTTCCCCCCAGGAGTGAGCGCTGCCGATCGCGCACCCCGGGGATCCCGGGTGCGCAATCCAAACAACAATCCGTGGAGGGAAGATCTGAAACCCGCCGCGCGGCACCCTTACCCAACCATTGGCCTCGCCGCCCCAGTCTTGACCAGAGGATGATCTGGACAGAAACGGCCCGTGAACCGCCGTTCCGCTCCCGTCCGTGGCACGATCGTCCCGTTGTCCGGACCTTCCCACGGTGTCGGCTTCGAGTTCGAGAGGCGTGTGATGGCGCAGAGCGTTCCCGCGTTCGTGGACCAACTGGCTGCCTGCCGGCGTTCGGCGGTGCATCTGGAGATGCGTGACGTCTACGCCGTCGGCGACGAGGTGGACGACTTCGAGGCGTGGAAACGCGGTCACCGCACTGACTGGAACGACCGCTCCACCTGGTGGCATCCCTTCTACCAGGCCGTCGCCGACGCCGTGGCCCGCGGCGTGGTCGTGCGTCGAGCCCGTGTGGTGTCGGAGCCGGTGAGCGAGTACATCCGCTACGAGCACCACATCACCCGGGCCAACGTCATCGCCGGAGAACAGGTGCGCTGGCTGCCCCGCCGCCGTGCCACCGACCTCGCACTGCCCGGCAACGACTTCTGGCTGTTCGACGACCGGCTCGTGCGGGTCAACCACTTCAGCGGCGACGGCGTCCTCCTGGGGCAGGAGATCATCGACGATCCGGCCGTGGCGAAACTCTGCACCACCGCCTTCGAGGCGGTGTGGGACCGGGCGATCCCCACGAGGACTACCAGGTCTGAGCGCCGGATCCGGACAGCCAGGCATGCCCTCGTCCCCGTCGTCCAGCGCCCAAGCTGCACGCCAAGCTGTGGCGGCGCGGCTCAGGGAACTGCGGCTGGACGCCGGTCTAACCGGGCATGACCTGGCTGTCCGCTGCGGTTGGCACAAGGCCAAGACGTCCCGGATCGAGAACGCACGTACCCCACCTTCCGACGCCGACATCCGTGCTTGGTGCACGGCCTGCGGGGCGGAGGACCAGATCGCCGATCTCATCGCCGCATCCCGCACCGCCGAGTCGATGTACGTGGAGTGGCGACGCAGACAGCGGACCGGGCTACGACGACTCCAGGAGTCCTACGTTCCGCTGTATGAACGGACCACCCGCTTCCGCGTCTACTCCCCAGACATCGTTCCCGGCTTCGTGCAGACCCCCGCGTACGCCACTGCGCTGCTGTCCGCGATCACCGAGTTCCGGGGTATTCCCAACGACGTTGCCGAAGCGGTCCGGGCACGCATGACCCGCTCCCGAATCCTTCACGACGGGAAGCGCAGATTCGCGTTCCTCGTGGAGGAGTCGGCGCTGCGCTACCGCATCGGCGATGCCGAAATCATGTCTGAGCAGCTCGACTACCTTCGCTCCACGGCGTCGCTGCCAAATGTTTCTCTGGGGATCATCCCCTTTACTGCGTCTCGGCGCATGTGGCCACTGGAGGCTTGCTACATCTTCGACGACCGCCTGGTGCAGGTGGAGTTGCTGACAGCAGAGGTGACGGTCAGTACCCCCACCGAAGTCGCCACTTATGTGAAGGCTTTCACCGAACTGCACCGGCTCGCAGTCTACGGGCAGCAAGCCAGGGCTCTCATCACGTCCGCGATCAACACCCTCGACTGAGAATCAGTGCAACCTCATGCAACTTCGTTGAGGCACGGCAGCACGCCTCTTTAGCGTCGTTATGTAGGCGGTCGCACACCACCGGTGCACATATCAGTGTCCGAGGGCTCCCTTCTGCCTGCGCCTGAGAGGAGAACAGATGGACCGCAATGACCACGGCGGAGAGCTGCTCGTGGCGGTAGAGGAGATCGCCGTCGCTCGCAGTCGGGGGGAACAGCCTTCAGACGGTGGCGGAACCGGCAGGTCCGACCTGAACGACAACGCCCACCACTAGGAGAAGGCCGGACAATGATCGCTGACCTGATCAGCGACCGCCTGGGCGGGGATTCCTTCCCCGCCCAGGTTCTGGGTCGCGAACACAGAGTGTGGAAAGCCCCCGAAGAGGATCGGGACGCCCTCTCCCACTTGCTGACCTGGGACGCATTGAACCATCTGCTGGCCACGCATCGGTTGAATCCGCCTCGGTTGCGCCTGGCGCTCGACAACTCCTCGGTGGACGTCTCCGCCTACTGCGAGCGCCGCATCTACCGGCGGATGCCTGAATGGCAGGCGCCAGTCCCGCACCTACTTCACAAGCAACTGCGGGAAGGAGCCACGCTCGTGTTGGACGCGATCGACGAGATGCACCCGCCGATCGCCCGGATGACTTGTGCTCTGGAACGTTGGCTCAGCACCCGTATCCAGGTCAATGCCTACGCATCGTGGACCGCCAAGGAGGGCTTTGGAGTCCACTGGGACGACCACGACGTGATTGTCCTTCAAATTTCGGGCCGTAAACGCTGGCGCATCTACGGAACGACCCGCGAGGCACCACTCCACTACGATGTGGATTTCGCCACCGACATCCCTGAAGCACCGATCGACGAGTTCGTCATGGAGGCTGGGGACATCCTCCACGTACCACGTGGATGCTGGCACGCTGCCGCTGCCTCCGAAGGAGAACCCAGTCTGCACCTCACCTGCGGGTTGACGACCACGACCGGGGTCGACTTCTTGGCTTGGCTGAGTGGAGTCCTGCGCGAGCACGTCCACGTCCGCCGGGATGTTCCCCGCTTCTCCACGCCCGTAGAGCAGCGGAAGTGGGCTGCTGAACTCTCCCAGATCCTCTCCGACCATCTCGCCCGTCCCGACATCGTCGAGGAGTACCGGACCTATCTGGACACGACTGCCCAGGCACGTCCATCCTTCTCTCTTCCAACGGCTGTTGTCGGAGAACTGGATGCCCGGACTCCGATCAGGCTGGCGTCGCACCGTGCCCGTCTGGAGGGTGGCCCCGATGGAACTGTGGTCCTGGCAGCTCAGGGGCGACGCTGGACGCTGGCTGGTGTGATCCGTCCCGCCTTGGAACAGTTGGCGAACGGTGCGGTGTCGGATGCGGTCAGTCTTCACGGGATTGTTCCCGACATCCCTGTCGCAGCCTTGAGGAGCACCTTGGAGAGGTTGCTTCACGACGGAGTGTTGACCATTGCCGAGACACCGCGGAGCGCGAAGCCGTGAACTGCCTCCTCGGGCTGGGAACCTACCGCTGCCGTGACGTCCGGAAAGCTGCCGGCATCGCGGCAGCGGCAGGCTGTCCTCTCATTGATACTGCCCCTGTCTACGGAAACGGTGCGGCCCAGCAGCAGTTGGCTCCTGTGCTAGCCGCGTATCCCAAGCTGCGGGTGTCCACGAAGATCGGCCACATGACGGTGCAGCAGGCGAGGCGAGCTGTGCGAGCGGGAGCGATTCGACAAGAGGAGGTCCACAACGGCCACAGCATTCATCCCGACTACGTCGACTTCCAACTGCGGGAGAACATCGCCGAACTCGGAAGACCAGCTATCGACCTCGTCTACCTGCACAATCCTGAGCGTTTCGGGGACACCGATCCCGAACTGTTGCACACCGCGCTTCGATCCGCTTTCGAACGCTTGGAAAAAGCCTGTGCGGATGGAGTCATCGATGGATACGGCGTAGCCACTTGGTCGGGGTTCAAGGACGGTGCTTTCACCGTGCCGCGGTTGGCGAAGTTGGCGCAAGAGGCTGCCGGGAGTCCCGAGACGGGACTGACCGCCGTCCAGCTCCCGGTCAGCCTCGTGGAGATCACAGCGATGGAAGAGGCGGTCCACCAGCGGGGACCAATTGTTGAAGCGGTTGATCGAGGCTTGGAGGTGTGGGCGGCGGCTCCACTGCACGGCGGTGAGCTTGTCAGCCTGGTCAATCGAAGTCTGGCCGACTTCATCGCTCCGGGAGTGCCCCCGGTGGTTGCAGCCTTGATGGCGGTTGCCGCTACACCGGCCACGGGGTCCTGGTCTCAACCAGTACTCGGGAACACTGGGACACCGCGTTGGCGGCAGTCGCGCGTCCCTCGTTGGATGACGACAAGATAAGGAAACTCTGTGACCTCCTCACTCGCGGCTGACCACGGAGACGGATCGCTGACAGCAGCGCTGGAGCGGGCTTGCGGAGTGCTCCAGTTCGCGCCTGCGGGCAACAATGGTTCTGTGGTCTACGGGCACGGCGGGCGGTCGCTCGGCTGTACCGTCATCGACGCCGACGGTCGCCTGCGATGGCTGCGCTTGGTTTTCGCCAGCCGACGGGGCGGCAAACTGTGGGATGGCCCTTATTCGGCAGACCAAGCCCTGCCGGACACCCTGCCCCGGCCGCATCTGGTGGACAGCTATGAGTGGTCCGAGGGACAGCGGTGGTATCAGGCCACGGTATGGACCTACTTGGCCCAGCCGGTCATCAGCCCCAGTCCTGACTTGGCCTGTCCGGTCGATCTGGATGACGCCTGGTGGAGCCAACTCGTCGACGCCATGACCGTGCTCGCCGAGGTTGAGGTTCCGCGTAAGCGCTTGGTGCTGACACAGGACTACATCCACCGCATCGGTGCCTTTATCCCCGACGTTGTCCGGCTCGGCTTTGACACCACGGTGCGCCGTTGGTGCAGTGCCCACGGCGACCTGCACTGGGCCAACCTCACCCGTACTCCACTGGCCATCTTGGACTGGGAAGGCTGGGGACTGGCTCCTGCAGGGTTCGACGCAGCCCTGCTGTATGCCTACACCCTGGCAGTGCCCGAGACCGCCGCCCGTGTCCGCACTGCTTTCGCCTCTGTCCTGGACACTCCCGACGGGCTGCTGGCCGAACTGGTCGCAGCCGCCACCATCGTCCAAGCCGGGCAGCGCGACCCCGTCCACGCCCGTCTCGCCCCGCTCGTCCTCGACCATGCCCGGGTCCTGTTGCGTCGATGAGGGGGCTGTGCCTCGTCTGCCGCAGGGGCGTCGGTGAGCTGATTCTCGATGCCGCTTGTTGGGCTGTGTCGCACACCGTGAGTATGGACGCGGGTACCTCAGGCCCCGACGGCTGCTCAAGAACACCCCGATCGGCTCCTGAGGAGGGGACGGGCTGACGGCAGGCTCAAAAACCTGTCGTCTTGACCGCTTCGACGAAGGCGCTCCACTCGGCGTTGCCGAAGGTCAGGTGGCCGAGGCAGGCGTTCTTGGAGTCGCGGACGGCTGCCCCTGTCCTCGGGGCCGCCACCTCCACACAGTTCGCGGAACCGGTGCTGAAGCTGGACTTCACCCAGGTCATCGTCTCGTCAGAGTTGCGACGAGCGCCGGAGCGCGTCAAGTGAACTCCTTCAGGATCTTCTCGGTGAGCGTGCGCGATTCTCTCGGCGAGAGTTTCGGGTCTCCCCGGAGAACCATCCGGCTAGCGGTCGGACCCTTCCTGTTTCAGAACGGCGAGGAAGCATTCCCAGGCAGTGCCCGAAACGACCAGTGACAGGCCGTCGAGGTTGTTCGTGTCACCGATCTCGACGCGTTCACCGTCGAGAAGGCGGACACGCACACATCCCTGAGGGCCGCTGTAACTGCTCTTACGCCAGGTTCTGCCAAGTACCATGTCAGGCTTCCAGGTGGTCGATGGTCTGTTCGATCAGTCTGCGGGACTCCGTGACGTCCAACGCCTGATCAACCAAATCGTTCCACGCTCGCTCATATCGGGCGACATCGGACTCGTCCTCGACGTAGACGGTGCTGGTCATGAGTTCGACCTGGACCACGGTGAGGCTGGGTAACTCCAGCAGTGTGTAGGAACCCGTCATCGAGGCATGCGGTCGGCTGGGCTGCCGCAGAACCTGGAGCGTGACGTTCGGCATCTGGCTCTTGACGAGGAGGTGCTGCAACTGCCGGGCGAACGTTGCGGGTGTGCCCACAGGCTGAGTCAGTATCGCCTCGTAGAGCACTGCGTGGAGATGCAGGGGGCCGTTCTGGCGTTCAAGTACGCTCTGCCGGTTCATACGGGCTTCGACAAACTGCTCCAGTTCCTCTTCTGTGTGGTGCTGTTTGAGCGCCCTGCCGAGGTCAACGGCGTACTCACGGGTCTGTAGCAGTCCTGGAACGTACTGCATCTCCCAACTGTTCGCCCGACGCGCGCTCGCTTCGAGTCTGACCAGGTCGATGTAGCTGGGGGCGAGGCGGTCGGCGTATTCGACCCACCAACCACGCCGCTCCTGCTGGATCTCACTGGCGACAGCGAGAATGCGCTCCCGGGTCTGCGTGTCGGTGACGCCGTAGGCGTCGAGGATCGGTGGGAAGTCCCTCACCGGAAGAACGACCTGTCCATTCTCCAGACGGCTGATGGAAGGAGCCGAACGCCTCAGCACCTTGGCTGCTGAGGACAACGAGGAGTGTCCCGCGGCCAGACGCATTTCCATGAGGCGTTCACCGAGCCACCGCTGACGGACAGAAGGACCAGAACTGGCTTCGCTCACGTGCTTCCTCCTCGACAGCGGCTTCAGTGTGCCAGATCGCTACTGCCGGGCCACACCAGCGTCGGGTAGGAACGGAGGTTTTTCTTGATGAAATATTGCATGAAGAAATTTTATCATGCACCATGAGATCACTCTGAGTGGCTCAGGCGGCTGCTCGCTGTACTCGTGGAGGAGGAGTCGTGGACGGTGCAGATCACGGTGCCCTGGCCCGATGGCGGTTGCCGGTGCCGGATGACGTGGTGGTCGCGCGACAGGTGGCGCGGGTCTACCTGGAACGGTTCGGGCTCGGCGCCGAGCGGGCTGACCAGGCCGAACTGGTGGTCAGCGAACTCGTGACCAACGCGCTGCGGCACGGGGCCGCACCGGTGGAGCTGCGGGTGTGGCCGTGTCCACTGCGGTGCGTGGTGGTGGAGGTCCGCGACGCCAAGGACTGCCCCCTGCCCCTGCCCTCGCCCGTGGCACCGTGGGATCTCACTCCGTGGACCGAGTCCGGACGGGGATTGGCGCTGGTGACCGAGTTGAGCGGCGGCTACTGCGGAACCGTGCCCCTGGCTGCCGCGGGCAAGAGCGTGTGGGCTGCCTTGGCTGCCGACTCCCCGCTGGTGTGTCCCCGTGCTCTGACCGCCTTCGTGGACTCCCGAGTCCGCTCCGACCTCCCGGGCCTCCCCTGACCGTGTGCCGCACCGTCCGGTCCACCCCGAACACGGAAAAAGCCCCGGCGGGTGCACCCGCACCCCCGGAGCGTGGTCAGCAATCTCGGGAGCTTGCCGACATGCCGCATCCAGTCGCCCGTCTGGTCCGTTGGCTGAGCCAGGTCTTCGGGCCGCACCGCCCCGGCCGCCATGCGCGCGGCCGACTTCCCCTTCCCGTGCCGACGCCGCCGAACGCTTCCCGTCCGCCCAGTTCCGCGCCCGCGCCGCAGGAACCCGCACACCGGCTGGACGCCGACGAGGTCGCGCTGGTCCGCCCCTACCTGGTCCACCACGAGCGGGCCCTCGCCGCCCGGCGGTGCCGCTCCGCGCGCGTTTCCGGCCCCGGTGGCCTGCAGCCCTCCGAACCCGTGTCAGTCCCGGGACAACCAGGGGAGTTCGACGAACTCGCCCGGCTCCTCCGGGAGCTGCTGGCGGCCTGACACCGGCCCCGCCGGGAGGTCCCGGAGCGCGGCCGCGGGAGCCCGCGGGGGAGAGAGGGGACCGGGAAGTCCTCCCACCGCTTCCCGGTCCCCGGGAGAGGGTCAGATCCGGCGCCACGCCTCCGTGAGCACCTCGCGCAGCACGCCCTCGATCTCGGCGAAGTGCTCGGGGCCGCAGACCAGCGGCGGGGCGAGCTGCACGACGGGGTCGCCGCGGTCGTCGGCGCGGCAGATCAGGCCCGCGTCGAACAGGGCGGGGGAGAGGAACTCCCTGAGCAGGCGGTGCGCCTCCTCGTCGGTGAAGGTCTCCTTGGTCTCCTTGTCCTTGACCAGTTCGATGCCGTAGAAGTAGCCCTCGCCGCGCACGTCCCCGACGATCGGCAGGTCCAGCAGCTTCTCCAGGGTCGACCGGAACACCGGCGCGTTGGCCTGCACGTGTCCGATGAGGCCCTCGCGTTCGAAGACGTCCAGGTTGGCCAGTGCCGCGGCGGCGGCCACCGGGTGCCCGGCGAAGGTGATGCCGTGCAGGAAGGTGTTGCCCGCCTCCTGGAACGGCTCCATCAGCTTCTCGCGCGCGATCAGGCCGCCCATCGGCACGTAGCCGGAGGTGACGCCCTTGGCGAAGGTGATCATGTCCGGCAGGTAGTCGAACCGCTGCGCGCCGAAGTACGCGCCCAGCCGTCCGAACGCGCAGATGACCTCGTCCGACACCAGCAGCACGCCGTAGCGGTCGCAGATCTCGCGCAGCCGCTGGAAGTACCCGGGCGGCGGCGGGAAGCAGCCGCCGGAGTTCTGCACCGGCTCGACGTAGACGGCCGCCACGCTCTCCGGGTCGTTCTGCAGGATCGCCTCCTCGACCTGGTCGGCGGCCCAGCGTCCGAACGCCTCGGGGTCGTCGCCGTGCACGGGGGCGCGGTAGAAGTTGGTGTTGGGCACCTGGATGGTGCTCGACACCAGCGGTTCGAACGGGGTCTTGATCGCCTGGAGCCCGGTGATCGACAGCGCGCCCATGCTGGTGCCGTGGTAGGCGATGCGGCGGCTGATCACCTTGTGCCGGGTGGGCTGGCCGATGAGCTTGAAGTACTGGCGGGCCAGCTTCCAGGCGGACTCCACGGCCTCGGAGCCGCTCGTGGTGAAGAAGACCCGGTTGAGGTCGCCCGGCGCCAGGTCGGCGAGGCGGTCCGCCAACTCGATGGCGGTGGGGTGGGCGTAGGTCCAGATCGGGAAGTAGGCCAGCTTCCGGGACTGCTCGGCGATCGCCTCGGCGATCTCGGCGCGGCCGTGCCCGACCTGGGAGACGAACAGGCCGGCGAGGCCGTCCAGGTACCGTTTGCCGTTGACGTCGTAGACGTAGGGGCCCTCGCCCCGCGCGATCACCGGGACGTCGGCGTCCTGGTACGTCGCCATTTCGGTGAAGTGCATCCACAGGTGGTCCCTGGCCGCCTGCTGGAGCTCGTTCGCCGCGAGTCCGCTACCTGACCGCACTGTCACTTGGTTCCCCCAGAGCTGCGTTCCAGCGGAGGAGCGGCCGACCGGCGGCGCCCTCCGCGCAGAGAGTCGGGAGCGCGTGATGCCCCCAATGAAATAGTTGCATCCAAAGCGGACATGTCAAGTATTAGTCGTGAAATCCAATGTTTACGACGGAATCCCTTGTCTTACGGTGGGGGTTCTGCCACTGTTTCCGTAACAGCCCTGCGTCTGTCGTGACGCAGTCGACCAGGGAGAGAAAGTGACCAGCCACTCCGACGGCCTGCGCCGCCTGCGTAACTTCGTCAACGGCGAGTTCGTGGACTCCGTCGACGGTCGTACCGCTCCGATCGTCAACCCCGCTACGGGAGAGCCCTACGCCGAAGCCCCGGTCTCCACCGCGGAGGACGTCGACCGCGCCTTCCGCGCCGCGCACGACGCCTTCGAGAACGGTTGGCGCGACTCCACCCCGGCCGAACGGCAGATCGCCCTGAACAAGATCGCCGACGCGGTCGAGGCGCGCGCCGACGAACTCGTCGCCGCAGAGGTCGAGAACTGCGGCAAACCCGTCCAGTCCACCAGAGAGGACGAGATCTGGCAGGTCACCGACGCGCTGCGGTTCTTCGCCGGGGCCGCGCGCGTCCTGGAGGGCAAGGCGGCCGGGGAGTACATGGCCGACCACACCTCCTGGATCCGCCGGGAGCCCCTCGGCGTGGTCGGGCAGATCACCCCCTGGAACTACCCGATGGCGATGGCCGCGTGGAAGATCGGCCCGGCGCTGGCCGCGGGCAACACCATCGTGCTCAAGCCGTCCGACACCACGCCCGTGTCCACCCTGCTGCTCGCCGAGATCGCCGCGGAGTTCCTGCCGCCCGGCGTGTTCAACGTGGTCACCGGCGACCGCGACACCGGCCGCGCCCTCGTGGACCACCCGATCCCGCGGCTCATCTCGCTCACCGGCTCCACCCGCGCCGGATACGAGGTCGCCCAGGCCGCCTCCGTCGACCTCAAGCGGCTCCACCTGGAACTGGGCGGCAAGGCCCCCGTCATCGTCTTCGACGACGCCGACGTGGAGAAGGCCGCCCAGGACATCGCCGCGGCCGGGTACTTCAACGCCGGACAGGACTGCACCGCCGCCACCCGCGTGCTCGCCGCCCCCGGCGTCCACGACGACCTGGCCGCCGCCCTCGCCGAGCAGGCCAAGAAGACCAAGACCGCCGGACCGGACGAGACCGACGCCTACTACGGCCCGCTGAACAACCCCGACCAGCTGGCCCGCGTCAGCGGCTTCTTCGACCGTGTCCCCGACCACGCCGAGGTGCTCACCGGCGGCTCCCGGGTCGACCGTTCCGGCTACTTCTTCTCCCCCACGGTCGTGTCGAACCTGCGCCAGGGCGACGAGATGGTCACCGACGAGATCTTCGGCCCGGTCATCACCGTCCAGCGCTTCGACGACGAGGACACGGCCGTGGCCTGGGCCAACTCGGTGAAGTACGGCCTGGCTTCCAGCGTGTGGACGAAGGACCACGCGCGCGCCCTGCGGGTCTCGCGCCGCCTCGACTTCGGCTGCGTGTGGATCAACACCCACATCCCGATCGTCGCGGAGATGCCGCACGGCGGCTTCAAGCACTCCGGCTACGGTAAGGACCTCTCCCTCTACAGTCTGGAGGAGTACACGCGCGTCAAGCACGTGATGAGCTACATCGGCAGAGACTGAGACAGCGGCTGGTCCGCCCCCCGGACCAGCGGAAGTGTGCGGCGGGCCCGGCGCCGGGCCCGCCGCGAGGTACGACCCCCACCCAAAAGGACCACCCGACTATGGCGATCACGACGGAAGAGACACCGGCCGCGTACGGCGCAGAGACGACGGGCGTCCGGGCGGCCCCCGCCATCAGTCTGGAAGGAGTCAGCAAGACCTACCGCTCAGGGCCGACCACGACCACCGCGGTCGAGCGGGTCGACCTGGAGATCCGGCAGGGGGAGTTCTTCTCCCTGCTCGGCCCCTCCGGGTGCGGCAAGACCACCACCATGCGGATGATCGCCGGGTTCGAGGAGCCCACCACGGGAACCGTGCGCCTGGCGGGCAGGGACGTCACCGGCGTGCCGCCGAACCGCCGCGACGTCAACATGGTCTTCCAGAGCTACGCCCTGTTCCCGCACATGACCGTTGCGGAGAACGTGGCCTTCGGACTGAAGCGCAAGAAGGTGCCCGCCGCCGAGATCCGGACCCGGGTCGCCGAGATGCTCGAACTCGTGGAACTGGGCGACCGGGCCAAGCACAAGCCCACCCAGCTCTCCGGAGGGCAGCAGCAGCGCGTGGCACTGGCCCGCGCGCTCGTCAACCGGCCCAGCGCGCTGCTGCTGGACGAGCCGCTCGGCGCGCTCGACCTGAAACTGCGCCAGGCCATGCAGCTGGAACTCAAGCGCATCCAGCGCGAGGTCGGCATCACCTTCGTCTACGTCACCCACGACCAGAGCGAAGCGCTGACCATGTCCGACCGCATCGCCGTCATGAACAAGGGGCTCGTGGAGCAGCTCGGCACCCCGGCGCAGATCTACGAGACGCCCGCCACCCGGTTCGTCGCGGGGTTCATCGGCACCTCCAACATCCTCACCGGAACGGTCCGCGACTCCTCCGACGGCCGTGCCCGGATCGACTACGGTGACGGCCAGCACGTCCTGGCCGACGCGGAGCAGGCGGCTTCCGGAACGGAGCTGGTCATTACCGTTCGTCCCGAAAAGATCCGTCTGGGCACAGAGGAACCAAATGCGAATCTGAGTCGTGTTCGCGGTACGGTACGCGAGGTTGTCTATTTGGGGTCGGCCACGCACTACACCGTGCGGACCGTCCACGACACCGAGATCGTGGTGTTCCAGCAGAACTCCTCCGACGCCAGCAATCTCGCCGAACGCGGCGACACCGCGTGGCTGTCCTGGCGTCCCGAGCACTCCTACGTGCTTCCCGGCTGAGCGGTCGGCCGGTCTTCCTTTTCCCCATAGAGCTCCCAGCCCTCATATCCCAGGAGCGGTACGACATCGTGCGTAAGAACCGATCCATCACCCCTGCAGAACTCCGCGGCCTCACTCAGGCCCGCTACAGCCGCCGCGACACCTTCAGGCTCGCCGGACTCTCCGCCGCCGCTCTGGCACTCGCCGGCTGCGGTGTCGAGGGCCAGAGCCAGGGAGGCACCACCTCGGCGGACTTCTGGGCGGACAAGAAGAGCAACGGCAAGGTCCGCTTCGCCAACTGGCCGCTGTACATGGACCCCGAGAAACCGGAACTCCAACGGTTCACCGAGCAGACCGGCATCGAGGTCGAGTACAACGAGGCCATCCAGGACATGCCGTCGTGGTTCGGGCAGATCCAGCCGCTGCTCGCCAACGGCGACGACGTCGGCGCCGACCTGATGGTCATCAGCAACGGTCAGGAGCTCACCAAGCTCATCGCGCTGGGCTACCTCGCCCCGCTCGACCGCAAGCAGCTGACGAACTTCACCGAGTTCACCGACGAGTACCACACGATGTCGGCCTACGACTACGGCAACAAGTACACGGTGCCCTACGCCTCGGGCATCACCGGCATCGCCTACGACCCCGACCGCGTCGGACGCGAGATCACCTCCATCAAGGACCTGTGGGACCCCGAGTTCAAGGGCCGGGTCGGCATGATGCGCGACCCGCAGGAGATCTCCAACTTCGGGCTGTTCTACACCGGGGTCTCGCCCGCCGACTCCACCGTCGACGACTGGAAGGCCGCCGCCGAGGCCCTGAAGCAGCAGCGCGACGACGGGATCGTGCGCGCCTACTACGAGCAGGACTACATCCAGCCGCTCACCAACGGCGACATCTGGATCACCATGGCCTGGTCCGGTGACATCTTCCAGGTCAACGCCGAAGAGGGCAGCAACCTGAAGTTCGTCATCCCCGAAGAGGGCGGCACGCTGTGGACGGACAACCTGACGATCCCGATCACCGCGCCGAACCCGGTCGACGCCCTCATGCTCATGGACTTCCTCTACGACCCGGACGTCGCCGCGAGCCTCGCCGAGTACATCAACTACATCTGCCCGGTGCCGCACGCCAAGGAGGTGCTGCTCGACCGGGCCGCGGAACTGGGCGGCGAGGAGAAGAAGGCCCTGGAGGACCTGGCGAACAGCCCGCTGGTCTTCCCCTCCGACAGCGACTACGCCAAGCTGCACAACTACGTGGTCCTGGACGTGGAGTCGGGGGAGGACGAGGAGTTCAACTCCATCTTCCAGGCGATCACCCAGGCGTAGGACACCCATGACACGGTTGCGAGACAGGGCTGCCCCGTACCTGCTGGCGCTGCCCGCGTGGCTCTGGCTGGGCGCCTTCTTCGTGGTGCCGGTCGTCGGACTGCTGTGGATGTCCCTGATGACCGGCAACATCATCACGGGGTTCCGGCCGACCTTCAACGTCGCGGTCTACCCGGAGGTGGTCACCACCTACTGGGAGCAGATCCTGCGCTCACTGGGCTACGGACTGGCCGCCACCCTGCTGTGCATCGTCATCGGCTACCCGGTGGCCTACTGGATCGCCTTCCACGGGGGCGCCCACAAGTCCACCTACCTGCTGCTGGTGCTGCTGCCGTTCTTCGTGACGCAGGTGCTGCGGACCATCTCCTGGAAGTTCCTGCTCGCCGACAACGGCCTGGTGCTGGGGCCGCTCAAGACCCTCGGGCTGCTGCCCGAGGACGCGCGTGTCCTCAGCACCACGGTCGCGGTCGTCTTCGGCCTGGCCTACAACTTCCTGCCGTTCATGATCCTGCCGATCTACGCGGTGCTGGAGCAGTTGGACCACCGGGTCGTCGAGGCCGCCCACGACCTGTACGCGTCCCGGTTCCACGCGTTCGTCCACGTCGTCCTGCCGCTGTCGCTGCCGGGCGTCTTCGCCGGAGTGCTGCTGGTCTTCGTGCCCAGCAGCGCCGACTACGTCAGCGCCTCGGTGCTCGGCGGCACGAACAACACCATGATCGGCAACATCATCCAGTCGCAGTACCTGGTCAACAACGCCTACCCGACCGCCGCGGCCATCACGTTCGTGCTGATGGCGGTCCTGCTGATCGGGATCTTCAGCTACGCCAGGGCGCTGGGCACCGAACGGGTGATGGAGGTGCAGGCGGGATGAGCGCCACCGCCACGAAGAAGCACACCGCCGCGGCGGCCGCGCCCCGGCGGCGGTTCCGGATCAGCTTCGGCAAGCTGTTCACCTGGGCCGTCCTGGTCTGGCTGTTCGTGCCCATCGCGGGCATGATCGCGTTCAGCTTCAACGACATCTCCGGCCGCCAGAACGTCACCTGGCAGGGGTTCACCCTCAAGTGGTACGGCCAGGCGTTCGTCTACCCGGACCTCAACGAGGCGCTGCTCAACACCCTGGTCATCGGGGTGGCCACGATGCTCATCGCCGGCCTCACCGGCAGCCTGCTCGGCCTGGCGATGGGCCGCTACCGGTTCCGCGGCCAGCGGGCCAGCAACCTGGTGATGTTCGCGGCCATCTCCGCCCCCGAGGTCGTCATCGGCGCGGCGCTGCTGTCGCTGTTCCTCACCCTCAACCTGACCACCGGCCTGGTCACCGTGATCATCGCGCACGTCATGTTCTCCATCTCGTTCGTGGCGATCACGGTACGGGCCCGGGTCATGACGATGGACCCGAGGATCGAGGAGGCGGCACGCGACCTGGGCGCCGACAGCTGGACCACGTTCCGGCTGGTGACCTTCCCCATGCTGTTCCCCGCGATCATGGCGGGCGGCCTGCTGTCGTTCGCGCTGTCGGTGGACGACTTCATCATCACCACCTTCGTCAGCGGCGACCTCACCACCTTCCCGCTGTGGATCTGGGGCTCCACCCGGGTCGGCATCCCCCCGCAGGTCAACGTGATGGGCACGCTGATCTTCACGGTGGGCGTGCTGCTCGCCGTCGCCAACGTCGTCCTCGCCAGGCGGCGCTCCTGACCCCGGGGCGCCGCCCGACCCGCCGAGAAGGGTGATATCCCGTGTCCGCTACCGCACGCCTGGCCGCCGCCGCGCTGGCCACCGCCGAACCCCGGGTGTTCTGGCAGGACCCCCGGATCGGGGGCCACACGGTCCCCGAACCGGAGCCGGCGCTGAAGGGGCACCTGGCCGCCGACCTGGCCGTGGTCGGCGGAGGCTACAGCGGCCTGTGGACCGCGCTGCTCGCCAAGGAGCGCGACCCCGGCCGCGACGTGGTGCTGCTGGAGGCGCGCACGGTCGGCTGGGCGGCGTCGGGACGCAACGGCGGGTTCTGCGAGTCCAGCCTCACCCACGGCCACGCCAACGGCGTGGACCGGTGGCCCGACGAGATCGCCGAACTGGAGCGGCTGGGCCACCAGAACCTGGACCGCATCGCCGAGACCGTGCAGCGGTACGGCATCGACTGCGAGTTCGAACGCACCGGCGGCATCACCGTCGCCACCGAGGAGTGGCAGCTCGCCGAGCTGGCCGAGGACGCGCGGCGGATGCGGGCCCTCGGCTACGACGTGGTGGAGCTGGACGCCGACCAGATGCGCGCCGAGGTGGACTCGCCCACCTACCTGGGCGGCATCCACGACCGCGACGGGGTGGCCATGCTGCACCCCGCCAAACTCGCCTGGGGACTGCGCCGGGCCTGCCTGGGGCTGGGCGTGCGGATCTTCGAGCACACCCCGGTGCGGGCGGTCCGCGCCGAACCGGGGCGGCTGCGCCTGGAGAGCCGCGGCGGCTCGGTGGCGGCCCGGCAGGTCGCATGGGGGACCGGCGCGTTCCCCGGCCCGCTGCGGCGGCTCCGCGCCTTCGTGGTGCCGGTGTACGACTACGCGCTGATGACCGAGCCGCTGACCGCCGAGCAGCGCGCGGCCGTCGGCTGGTCCGGCCGCGCCGGGATGTCGGACGCCGGCAACCAGTTCCACTACTACCGGCTCACCGCCGACAACCGCATCCTGTGGGGCGGCTACGACGTCGTCTACCACTACGGCGGCCGGGTGCGCCCCGAGTACGACCAGCGGCCCGAGACCTTCCAGAAGCTGGCCGAGCACTTCTTCACGACCTTCCCACAACTGGAGGACGTGCGGTTCACCCACACCTGGGGCGGGATGATCGACACGTGCAGCCGGTTCTGCGCCTACTTCGGCACCGCCTACGGCGGACGGCTCGCCTACGCCGCCGGGTTCACCGGCCTGGGAGTGGCGGCGACCCGGTTCGGGGCGGAGGTCATGCTGGACCGGCTCGCGGGCGCGGAGACGGAACGCACCCGCACCGCGATGGTCCGCAGCAAGCCGATCCCGTTCCCGCCGGAACCGCTCCGCTACGCCGGCATCGAGCTGACCCGCCGGTCCATCGCCGCCGCCGACCGCGACAACGGCCGACGCAACCTGTGGCTGCGCACCCTGGACGCGGTGGGCATGGGCTTCGACAGCTAGGCCGCCGACCGGCGGGAGGAACGGGGGCCGGTACCGGCCCCCGGCACGTCCGGCCCGACAGCGCTCACCGCTGCGCCCGCAGCGCCTGGACCAGGCGGGTCAGCCGGTGGACCGGATCGTTCAGCTCGCGGACCACGCCCAGCAGCCGCTCGTCGTCCACGGAGTTCTCCCGCACCCCCTCCAGCGTGTCGTTGATCTCGTTGACCAGCGCGGACAGTTCGGCGACGACCGTCCCCACCCCCGCGGAGTCCTGGGACAGGTCGCGGCGCAGCCAGTCGCTCTGGCTCTGCAGCTGCCGCCGCAGCCGGTCCAGTTCCAGGAACACCTCCACCTTGGCACGCAGCAGCCACGGGTCCAGCGGCTTGGTCATGTAGTCGACGAACCTGCTGGCGTAGCCCCGGAAGACCCGGTGGCGGTCGATCCCCTCGGCGGTCAGGAAGATGATCGGGACGTCCTTGGTCCGCTCCCGCTGCTTGATGTGCGTGGCGGTCTCGAAACCGTCCATCCCCGGCATGACCACGTCGAGCAGGATCACCGCGAAGTCCCGTTCCAGCAGCGCCTTCAACGCGGCCTCGCCGGAGTTCGCGCGGACCAGGTTCTGGTCCAGTGAGGTGAGGATGGCCTCAAGGGCGGTGAGGTTCTCCTCACGGTCGTCGACGAGGAGGATGTTGGCCTTGTAGGGCACGGTCACTGCTCCCGGCTCGTGTCGCTGTCGCTGTCGTCGCGATCCAACCACCGCCGCATGACATCCAGCAGGTGGTCGAGATCCACCGGTTTGCTCACGTAGTCGGAGGCGCCCGCCTCCAGACTGCTCTCCCGGTCGCCCCGCATGGCCTTGGCGGTGAGCGAGATGATCGGCAGGTCCGCGAACTGCGGCATCTCCCGGATGGCGCGGGTGGTCGCGTCGCCGTCCAACTCCGGCATCATGATGTCCATCAGCACGAGGTCGATGTCCTCGTTCGCCTCCAGCTTCGCGATCCCCTCGCGGCCGTTGTCGGCGTAGAGCACCCGCAGCCCGTGCGCCTCCAGGGCGCTGGCGAGCGCGAAGACGTTGCGGATGTCGTCGTCGACGATGAGCACCCGCTTGCCCGCCAGCACCTCGTCCCGCTGCGGGGCGTCCCGCCCCGCCTCCTCGGCCCGCGACGACGGGACCGGCGCGGGCGAGGTGAACACCGGCACCGGCGCCTCGCCCTCGTCCGGGGCCGGAGGTTCGGCCTCGGAGACCGGGGCCGCCGCGGGCGCCCCCTCGGGCAGCGCGATCGGCTCGGCGGGCGGCGACTCGAACGGGGTGAACACGTCGGCGCCGTTCAACGAGTGGTACAGCCGCTCGGTGGTGCCCTCGGGCAGCCGCACCGGCAGCAGCAGCGTGAACGTGCTGCCCTCCCCCAGCACGCTGTTCACCCGGATCTCCCCGCCGAGCAGTTCGGCCATGTTGCGGCTGATGGACAGGCCCAGGCCGGTCCCGCCGAACCGGCGGCTGGTCCCGCCGTCGCCCTGGTGGAACGCCTCGAAGATCAACTGGAGCTTGTCCTCGGGGATGCCGATGCCGGTGTCGGTCACCGAGAACGCGATGACCTCGTCGGTGTCGGCGAACATGTCCAGGTCGGCGTCGTCCAGCGCCCACGCCGGTTCGATCAGCAGCCGCACCTCGCCGCTGCTGGTGAACTTCACCGCGTTGGACAGCAGGTTGCGCAGCACCTGCTGGAGCCGCTGCTCGTCGGTCCACAGGTGGTCCGGGATGTCCGGGGACACCTCCACGGCGAACGCCAGCCCCTTCTCGCTGGCCATCGGCCGGAACGACGCCTCCACGTAGTCCACCAGCTGGCTGATGGACACGTTGCTCGGGCTCAGCTCCATGCGCCCCGCCTCGATCTTGGACAGGTCCAGGATCTCGTTGATGAGCTGCAGCAGGTCGCTTCCCGCCTTGTGGATGGTCTGCGCGAACTCCACCTGCTTGGGGGTGAGGTTCTGCTCGCTGTTGTCGGCCAGCAGCCGGGCCAGGATCAGCAGGCTGTTGAGCGGGGTGCGCAGCTCGTGCGACATGTTCGCGAGGAACTCCGACTTGTACTTGGAGGACACCTGGAGCTGGTGCGCCCGGTCCTCCAGGGACCGCCGGGCCCGCTCGATCTGCCGGTTCTGCAGCTCGATGGCGCGGTTCTGGCTGGCCAGCTGGCCCGCCTTGCTGTGCAGCTCGGCGTTCTTGCGGCGCAGCTCCTCCTGCTGGCGCTGCAGCTCGTTGGAGCGCTCCTGCAGTGCGGTGGTCAGCTGCTGGGACTGGGCCAGCAGGTACTCGGTCTTGGAGTTGGCCAGGATCGTGGTGATCGTCGCGCTGATGAGGCTGACGAGCTGCCGCAGGAAGTTGAGGTGGATCTCCCGGAACTCGCCGTAGGAGCCCAGCTCGATCACGCCGAGCACCCGGTCCTCCGACAGGATCGGGAAGATCGCGAGGCTCAGCGGCGGCGCCTCGCCCAGCCCCGACTCGACCCGCACGTAGTCGCCGGGAACGTCGCGGACGAGCATCTCCTTGCGCTGCGCGATCGCCTCCCCGGCCAGGCCCCGGCCCGCGGTGATGCGGCGCCGCTGCTCGCTGGGCTGGTACCCGTACCCGGCGTAGAGGCGGAAGGTCTCGGTGTCGTTCTCGTCCTCGGGCAGGTAGCAGGCGCCGTGCTGGGCGTCCACCAGGGGGGTCACCTCGGTCATGATGAGGCGGGCCAGGTCGTTGAGGTCGCGGTGGCCCTGGATGAGGCCGGACAGCCGCGCCAGGTTGCTCTTCAGCCAGTCCTCGTCGCGCTGCGCCGCGGTGGTCTCCCGCAGGTTGGACACCATCAGGTTGACGTTGTCCTTCAGCGTGGCCAGCTCGCCGCGCGCGCTCACCTGGATGGACTGGGTCAGGTCGCCGCGCGCCACGGCGCTGGCCACCGACGCGATCGCGCGCACCTGCGTGGTGAGGTTCTTGGCCAGCTCGTTCACGGTGTCGGTGAGGTCCTTCCACACCCCCGACACCCCGGCGACCTTCGCCTGCACGCCGAGCTTGCCCTCGCTGCCCACCTCGTGGCCGACCCGGGTCACCTCCAGGGCGAACGTGGACAGCTGGTCGACCATCGTGTTGATGGTGTCCTTCAGCTCCAGCATCTCGCCCTGGGCGTCCACGGTGATCTTCTTCGTCAGGTCGCCGCGCGCCACCGCGGTGGTGACCTGGGAGATGTTGCGCACCTGCGTGGTCAGGTTGTGCGACATGGAGTTGACGTTGTCGGTGAGGTCCTTCCAGATGCCGGAGACGCCCTTGACGTTGGCGCGTCCGCCGAGCTTGCCCTCGGTCCCGACCTCGCGGGCCACCCGCGTCACCTCGTCGGCGAAGGAGTCCAGCTGGTCGACCATCGTGTTGATGGTGTCCTTCAACTCCAGGATCTCGCCCTTGGCGTTGACCGTGACCTTCTTGGTGAGGTCGCCGCGCGCCACCGCCGTGGTCACCACGGAGATCTGCCGCACCTGGTGGGTCAGGTTGTTCGCCATCGAGTTGACGTTGTCGGTGAGGTCCTTCCACACCCCCGACACCCCGCTCACGTGCGCCTGACCGCCGAGTTTGCCCTCGGTGCCGACTTCGCGGGCCATGCGGGTGACCTCGTCGGCGAAGGCGGAGAGCTGGTCGACCATCGTGTTGACGGTGTCCTTCAACTCCAGCATCTCGCCCTGGGCGTCCACGGTGATCTTCTTCGTCAGGTCGCCGGCCGCCACCGCCGACGTCACCTGGGAGATGTTGCGCACCTGGTGGGTCAGGCTGTTCGCCATCGAGTTGACGTTGTCGGTGAGGTCCTTCCAGATGCCGGAGACGCCCTTGACGTTGGCGCGTCCGCCGAGTTTGCCCTCGGTGCCGACTTCGCGGGCCATGCGGGTGACCTCGTCGGCGAAGGCGGAGAGCTGGTCGACCATCGTGTTGACGGTGTCCTTGAGCTGGAGCATCTCGCCCTGGACGTCCACGGTGACCTTCTTGGTGAGGTCGCCGCGCGCGACCGCGGTGGTGACCTGGGAGATGTCCCTCACCTGGTTGGTGAGGTTGTCGGCCATCGAGTTGACGTTGTCGGTGAGGTCCTTCCAGATGCCGGAGACGCCCTTGACGTTGGCGCGTCCGCCGAGCTTGCCCTCGGTGCCGACCTCGCGGGCCATGCGGGTGACCTCGTCGGCGAAGGCGGAGAGCTGGTCGACCATCGTGTTGACGGTGTCCTTGAGCTGGAGCATCTCGCCCTGGACGTCCACGGTGACCTTCTTGGTGAGGTCGCCGCGCGCGACCGCGGTGGTGACCTGGGAGATGTCCCTCACCTGGTTGGTGAGGTTGTCGGCCATCGAGTTGACGTTGTCGGTGAGGTCCTTCCAGATGCCGGAGACGCCCTTGACGTTGGCGCGTCCGCCGAGCTTGCCCTCGGTGCCGACCTCGCGGGCCACCCGCGTCACCTCGTCGGTGATCTCCGACATCTGGTCGGCCATCCGGTTCACCGAGGTGGCCAGGCGCAGCAGGTCGCCGTGGAGCTCCCCGTGCCGGCTGGTCAGGTCCACCCGCTGGGAGAGGTCGCCGTTGGCCACCGAGTCCAGGATCCGCGCCACCGAGGTCACCGGCTCGCTGACCTCGTCCAGCATCTGGTTGAGCGCCCGTACGCTCTTGCCCCAGGCGCCGCGCGCCGGACTGATCGAGACGCGTTCGGAGAGCCGCCCGTCGGCGCTGACCGTCCCGCTGACCCGCTGGAGCTCGTCGCTCAGCTGCTCGCAGTGGTCCAGGACCTCGTTCAGCACCCGGGTGACCTCGCTGTACCTGCCCTGGCCACGGGGGGTGAGCCGGACACTGAAATCCCCGTCGCGCATCTTGTAGAGCGCGTCGAGGAGCGTGTCCAGTTCGCCCTCGGTCATGGTCCGGTTCTTCGCTCTGGGCACCAACCTGGGCATCGATCCCCTCCTCCACCGGCTGAAGCGTTGCTGTGTGCGGCCAGGCGTGCGGCGTCACCCAGGAGAGTCTCCGGCCCCAGAGCCCACCCACGACCACGGTGCACTACGTTAATCAGACACCTGCTCATTACTATGACGTTTCGGCAGCGTGATGGAATTTCTCCGCCGGGACGAACCGGCACGGGCGTCCCGGTCCCCGACGCCGCCCCGCAACCGGACACCGCTGCCCGCTCTCGGACGGGACGAGGGCGACCCGTCCGACAAACCACTCTGCCAGCCGAAGGAATCCACGGCTCCGCCATGCCACACGATGCTACGAGGACCGTCCACCGAGAATTCTCGCCCAGCCCGGAGACGGTGGGCGAAGCGCGCGTGTTCGTGCGTGACACGCTACGCGACTGGGGCGTGCGGCGGAGCGCGGACGAAGCGATCCTGCTCACCAGCGAACTCGTCACCAACGCGGTGGTGCACGCGGGAACCACGCTGGAGCTGACGGTGCGCCTGGTCGACGACGACCTGGAGATCGTCGTCGCCGACCGGGTGCCGCAGCGGGCCCTGCCCAAGGCCGGACCGCTGCGCGTCACCCTGTCCCCCGGTGCGGACGTGCACCGCGGCGGCCTCGGCCTGGCGCTGGCGGCGACGGTCGCCGACGCCTGGGGAGTCAGCTACAGCAGGAACGACAAGGCGGTCTGGTTCCGGCTCGCGGTCGACGAGCGGACCGGGGAGGACGCGCGCACCCCCCTGACGCCGCCGTCGACCGCCGTCAGCCGCTCCCGGGCCGGCCAGCCCGAGCCGTGGGCGCGCCTGGAGGCGCTGCTCTCCGCGCGGCTGTCCCTCTCCGAACTGCTGGAGCAGATCGTGGAGCACGTCCGGGTGGTGCTCGGCGGGGACGCCGCCTACATCGCGCTGATCGCCGCCGACAACACCGAATGGGAGATGGCCGCCGCCGTCGGACTGTCCTCCGGGCCGTGGCGGCCCTTCCGCAGCCGCACCGAGGAGACCTTCCCCTCCACGACCCCCGAGCCCCGGCCCGTCATCAACGACGACCTGATGATCGCCCGCGCGCACCGCGGCGTGCTCGCCGCCGCGGGGATGCGCTCCCTGGTGACGGCGCCGCTCAGCGTGGACGGCAGGATCACCGGGCTGATCGGGGTGGCCTCCCGACGGGTCCGGCACTTCGGGCAGGGCGCCGCCCGCCGCCTCCAGGAGGGCGCCGACCGCCTCGCGCTCACCGTGGAACGCGCCCGCCTGGCCCAGGTGGAGGTCGACCGGCGCGCCTCCCTCAGCTTCCTGGCCGAAGCCAACGACCTGCTGTCGGGCACCCTGGACGAGCAGATGACCGCCGCGCTGGCCGCCCAGCTCAGCACCTCGCGGCTGGGGCACTGGTGCGTGGTGCACACCACCGACGAACTGGGCGTCGACCGCCTGGCGTTCGCCATGCACCGGCACGAGAACGTCACCGACGTGCTGCGCGACCTGGTGGGCGCGCTCATGCCCGCCGAGCGCAGGGAGCCCGGGCCGCTGTGGCCGATCGGGGAGGTCGTCGCGGCGGGACTGGGGGACGCACTGAGCCTGGAACTGGCACGGGGGCCGGGCATCAGCCTCCCGCTGACCGCGCACGGCCGCACCCTGGGCCGGATCACCATCGGCCGGGGCGTGGGCGAGGACTTCCCGAAGGAGGACGTGGACCTCGCCGCCGACCTCGCCCAGCGGGTCTCCTCGGCGATGGAGAACGCGCGGCTGTACTCGGCCCAGACCTCCATGAGCGAGGCGCTGCAGCGCAGCCTGCTGCCCGCCCGGGAGAAGCAGCCGGCCATCCCCGGGGTGGACTACGCGGTGTTCTACCAGCCCGCGGGGGAGCGCACCGTGGTCGGCGGGGACTTCTACGACCTGTTCGCCACCGACGGACGCTGGTGCTTCGCGATCGGCGACGTCTGCGGCACCGGACCCGAGGCCGCCGCCGTCACCGGACTGGCCCGCCACACCCTGCGCGCCCTGGCCCGGGAGGGGTTCTCCCCGGCGCACATCATGCACCGCCTGAACCTCGCCATCCTGGAGGAGAGCCTCACCACCCGCTTCCTGACCATGCTGTACGGGGAGATGGCCCCGATCGACGGCCCGGACGCGGGCCGGGGCATGCGCCTCCGCCTGGTCTCCGCCGGGCATCCGCTGCCGCTGCGGCTGGACCGGCGCGGCGAGGTCACCACCCTGGCGACCTCGCAGCCGCTGCTGGGGGCCTTCGAGGACGTGGAGTTCTTCACCGAGACCGTCGAGGTGGCGCCCGGCGACGTGGTGCTCGCGGTGACCGACGGGGTGACCGAGCGGCGCAACGGCGACGACATGCTCGGCGACGAGGGACTGGAGAAGATCTTCTCCGGCTGCTCCGGGCTGACCGCGCAGGCCGTCATCTCCCGCATCGACCGGGAGTTGGAGGAGTTCGCCCCCGGCGGGCACACCGACGACACGGCGATGCTGGTGCTGCGGTTCACCTGACCCGGCGGCCCCGCGCCCCGGTCACCGGAGGCTGGGGACCATGCCCAGCTGCCGCATCAGGAGCAGGGTGTCGTAGTAGTCCCGCTCCCGGTGGATCCGGCCGTCCCGCGCCTCGACGACGTTGCACGCCAGGAGTTCGAACCGGTTGCCCGTGGCGGGCAGGTCCGCCAGGTCCCGCAGGTGGGTGCCCCGCGTGCGCACCTCCGAGACCGCGACGTCGCCGCACTCGTAGGTGGAGAGGAGGTCGAAGTCCCAGTCGGGGAAGCCGCCCCGGTAGGACTCCACCGCGGCGACGCCGGCGTCCGCGCCCGCCTGCACCACGCCGTCAGGTCCCCGGTAGACGTGGTCGGCGTGGTACAGGGACCGCAGCGCCGCGAGGTCGTAGGCGCGGACCGCCTCGAACATCCGCCTCTGCAGTTCGGTGGCCTCGGACATCGCAGATCCCCTCGGGTGCTCCGCCGGGTCGGCTCCGGTGCGGCCGACCCGCCGTCGACGCTACGCCCGTGCGGGGCGCCGGGGAATCCGCCGACCGTCGTGGTTGGGGAAAGTTTCGGTGGGGCGCCGGGGAGGCCGGAACAGGACCGGACCCCCGGGGTCACAGCCAGCCCATCTCGTCGGCCTTCCGGATCGCCGCGATGCGGTTGTCCGCCCCCGTCTTGGTGATGGCGCTGGACAGGTAGTTGCGCACGGTGCCCTCGCTCAGGTGCAGGGTGCGGGCGATGGCCGCCGCGGAGGCCCCGGTCGCGGCGGCGCGCAGCACGTCGGTCTCCCGGGCGGTCAGCGGGTTCTCCCCGGCGGTCATCGCGTCGGCGGCGAGTTCGGAGTCGATGAAGCGGCCGCCCCGGTGCACCGTGCGGATGGCCCCGGCCAACTGGTCGACGGGGGCGTCCTTGGCCAGGAAGCCGCGCGCCCCGGCCGCCAGCGCCCGGCGCAGGTAGCCGGGGCGGCCGAAGCTGGTGAGGATGAGGATGCCGCAGGAGGGGGCCGCCCCGCGCAGCGCGGCGGCGGCCTCCAGACCGGTGAGGCCGGGCATCTCCACGTCCAGGACGGCGATGTCCGCGCGGTGCTCGGCCACGGCGGCCACGACCTCGTCACCGCGTCCCACCTCGGCGACGACCTCCAGGTCCTCCTCCAGGGTGAGCAGCGCCGCGATGGCGCCCCGAACCAGGCGCTCGTCGTCGGCGAGCACGATGCGGATCACGCGGCGGCCCCCCTCGTCCCCTCCGGTTCCCGCGGGGCGGCCTCGCCGGGCACCGGAAGCACGGCGCGCAGCAGGAAGCCGCCGTCTCCGGTGCCCGTCGCCGACAGCGTGCCGCCGACCGCGGCGACCCGCTCGGACAGGCCGGTCAGCCCGTTGCCGAACACCGTGTCCCGTCCCGCGCGCACCCCGTCGTTGCACATCTCCACCACCCAGGCGCGGTCCCGTGCGGTCAGGGTGATGTCGCAGTGCCGGGCGGCGCTGTGCCGCAGCACGTTCGTGGCGCCCTCCCGGACCAGCCACGCGACCAGGGGCTGCAACCGCGCGGGCAGCGCCGCGGGGTCGCCGGCCACGGCCGTGTGGACGCCCGCGGCAGTGAGCACGGAGCGCACGCTCGCCAGTTCGTCGGCCAGGTCCACGGCGCGGTAGCCGCTGACGGCGGCGCGCACCTCGCGCAGCGCCTCCCGGGCGATCCGCTGCACCTCGGCCATCTCCGCCGCGGCGCGCTCGGGGTCGCGCGCGGACAGCCGGGCCGCCAGCTCGCTCTTGACCGCGATGCCGGACAGGCTGTGGCCGAGCAGGTCGTGCATGTCCCGGGCGAACCGCAGCCGCTCCTCGCTGACGGCGAGCCTGGCCCGGGCCTCCCGGGCCAGGGTGGCCTCGCGGGCGATCTCCCACAGCCACAGCATCGTGAGGTTGCCCGCCACGAACAGCGCGGCCAGGAAGCAGCCGTAGCCGACGAACACCAGCACCAGGCCCGGCTGCTGCGAGGGCAGTAGCAGTACGTAGCCGGCGAGGAAGACCACCAGCGCCGCGGTGAGGACCGTGATCCGGCGGCGTGTGGCCACCAGGACCGCCGCCGACCACCACACCGCGGCGACCGTGACCGACCACATGGTCACGTCCATGACCGCGAGGAGCCCGAGCAGCAGTCCGAACGACCGGTGCAGCAGCGCGCTGAGTCCGGTCCGGTCCCGCCCCACCGCCATGCGGGAACCGATCATCCGCGCGGTCAGCCACGCCAGCGCGACCGTCAGCACCAGGACGGCGGCCGCGTACCAGGCCCAGTCCAGACCGAGCAGCTGGAACACCCCCCGGGGAGCGCCGGGGGAGGGGGCGTCGACGACCAGTTGCAGCAGGCCCATCAGCAGGATGACCAGCGCACACAGACCGAGGGAGGCGAACACCACCCCGTGGGAGAAACGCAGCCGCCGCATGCTCCGCTCGTCGGTCTGCGGCACCGCGGCGGGCGGCCACCCGGACGCTGCTTGTGGCATCGGACCTCCTTTCCCGGGAAGGGTAGCGGGGCGGTGCGCGCCGGGGTCCGTCCTCCCCGGCGCGCACCGCCCCGTGCGGCTCACCGGGCGCCGCGCGGGTCCCACTGGAAGGAGCGCAGCAGCAGGGCCATGACCACGGCCCAGGCGGCCAGGACGAGCACGGAGGGAGCGGCCGCCAGCCACAGGTCCAGGCCCGCGGCCCGCTCGGCGCCCTCGAACCCGCCGAACAGGTCGTAGCCGAAGTAGGCGGACTGGGCCAGTTCGATGGCCGGAACCATCGGCAGCAGCCCGAGCACGAACACCACACCGTCCGGCAGCGCCTCCAGCGGGATGACGAAGCCGCTGACGGCGAGCAGGAGCAGGAACGGCACCATCGAGATCATCTGCGCGCTCTCGGCGTTGCGCGCGAACCGGGCGATGAACGCCCCGAGCAGCGACATGACGACGGTGATCAGCACGATGGACAGCACCAGCAGCACGGGGTCGGTCGGCAGCGTGTCCGCCGTCGCGCCGAGGAAGGCCACGACCGCGGCGGACTGCACCGAGACGACGCCGAGCACCGACAGGGTCGTGGCCCCGAACAGCGCCGCCGGCGGCACCCCGGAGATCCGGAAGCGCTTGAGCACCAGTTGCTCGCGGCGCGCCGCGTAGATGTTGGAGACGTGCGCCACCCCGACCGTCATCGCGGCCAGCGCGAAGAACCGGGCGAGGGACAGGGCCGCGGTGTCCACGCCGGGCAGCACCTCGACGGGGTCGGAGACGGCCAGGGGAAGCAGGAAGATCGCGGGGAGCACGGCGATGTAGAGCGCCATCCGGTACCGGTAGAAGAGGGTGAACTCGGTGCGGGTGAGGCGCAGGGTCTGCCGCAGGACGCCGACGGGCGCGCGCGGCGTCCGGGTGGTCGGGGACGTGGTGGTCGAGGTCGTCATGGGAGGATTCCTTCGGGGATCAGTGGCCGGGCAGGTCGGCGAGGTCGCCCTGGGCGACGGAGAGGAACACGTCCTCCAGGGAGGCCGAGCGCGCCTCCAGCCGTTCCAGGCTGAGGGAGCGCTCCTCGGCCCAGGCGAGCAGCGGGGCGAGCGCCCGGTGCGTGCGTGTGGCGACGTCGGCGCCGGTGACCGTGTAGACCGCCCACGGGTCGCCCTCGCGCACGTCGATGGAGAGTTCGGCGCCGGGCAGCCGCGGCAGGTCCCGGGAGCGGACGTGGGCGGGCAGGCGGAAGCCGATCCGGTCGCCCCACGCGGCGACGACCTCGCTGAGCGTGCCCGCGACCCGGAGTTCGCCCCGGTGCATGATGGCGAGCCGGTCGGCGAGCCGCTCCGCCTCCTCCAGGTAGTGGGTGGTGAGCACCACCGCGACCCCGGCGGCGACCTGGTCGCTGATGATCTTCCAGGTCTCCCGGCGCATCTCCGGGTCCATGCCGGTGGTGGGCTCGTCCAGGAAGAGCACTTCGGGGCGGGTGAGGATGGCCAGCCCCAGGTCGAGGCGGCGCCGCTCACCGCCCGACAGCTTGCGGACGGTGACCCCGGCCTTGTCGGCCAGGCTGACCGTGTCCAGCACCGTGGCGGTGTCCAGCGGGTCGGCCGCCAGGTCCCGGGCCAGGTCGATGGTCTCGGCGACGGTGAGCTCCTCGAACACCCCGCTGTGCTGGAGCACCGCGTTGACGCGCGGGCGCAGCGCGGCGGGCTGGCCGAACGGGTCCGTTCCGAAGACGCGGACCGACCCGCCGGTGGGGCGGCGGAATCCCTCAAGGGTCTCGATGGTGGTGGTCTTGCCGGCCCCGTTGGTGCCCAGGAGCGCGAAGAGCTCCCCGGGGGCGACCGTGAACGAGACACCCCGGACCGCCTCGAAGCTGCCGTAGGACTGGCGCAGGTCGCGTACGTCGATCGCGACGCCGCCGTCGTGATGTGTCGTGGTCATGCCCTCAGCCTGCTGGAACGCCGAGGACCGGGGTAGACGCGGCTGTCACCGCGTGGCCGTGAGGAATCCACGGACCGGGTGTGACGAACGTCAGGTCGCGGGGCGGGGCCCGGCGTTCAGCCGGCCGACAGCGCCAGCCCGATGTGCTCCCCGATCTCCTCCAACAGGCCCTGGTCGGCCAGCCGGAAGGAGGTGCGGTTGCTGCGCCGGACCAGGGTGAGCGCGCCGTGCACCACCCCCTCGCGGCCGCGCAGGGGGACGCACAGCAGGGAGCGCGCGTTCAGCGCGCTCAGCACCGGGATGCCCTCGGGGGTGCGGCCGAACTCCGCCTCGTCCTCGATGAGCTGCCGCAGCACGGCCTTGCTGTGGACGAGGACATCGCGGGGGAGCGGCGCGGCCCCGGGGTCCAGGGAACGCACCAGTTCGTTGAGTGCGGAGCCGGACGGGCCGCACACGACGGCGCGGCGGGGGCGGTCGGGGACACCGGGCGTCTCGCACAGGTCGACGACCACCCAGTCCGCGTAGGAGTCGGCGAGCAGCCCGGCCGCCTCGTCCAGGGCCAGCGGCCGGCCCGCGCTGCCCAGCAGCAGCCTGGTCATCCGGGTCAGCACGTCCAGCCGCCGTGCGGCGAGCACCACCACCTGGTCCTCGACCTCGGTCTCCAGCGGCGCCGGCCCGGAGTCCGCGGTGCTGTGCAGCGGGGGCGACATGACCACCAGCAGCAGCGGGTTGGGTTCGCTCGGCACGTCCAGCCTGCTCACGGTCAGCCGGACGTCCTCGACGTAGCCGCGCCGGGCCAGCCGCGAGTCGAACGACGCGGTCTCCCCGCCCTGCAGCACCGCGGCCTGCCAGCTGCGCATGGCCGCCCGGGACCGCAGGTCCACGAAGATGGAGAACGGTTTGCCGGTCAGGAAGCCGGGCGTGCTGCCCAGCCGTTCCGCGCCGATGGCGTTGATCCTGCGGATGTAGCCGCCGTGGTCGAGCAGCACCACGGGGATGCTGAGTTCGTGGAACACGGCGCGCAGCAGCGCCCGCTCGTCGTCGCTGCGGCGCGTGGTGGCCGGGTCGACCAGGGTGGCCAGCCGCTCCCCGCACTCCCGCAGCAGCCGTTCCGCGAACCCCAGTTCGGCCAGCGCGGCCTCGGCGGTGGCCGCCGCGTCGTCCGGGTACATCGAGTGCGTGGCCCGCAGTGCGGCGACCCGGTCGTGCAGATCCGCGATCGCGTCTTCCAACTTCGCGAGGTGTTCCGGCACGCTGATGGCTCCTGACTCGGGTTCCGGGGTCTCCGGCAAGATTGACGCTAGCTCATGGGCCGTGGGTCGAGACGCCGCGTTCACCGGGACAGTCTTGACGATGACGCGGAAGAAACAGCAGTTGGTCGCTCCAACGGTCAAGAACGCCACGGGGACGGCCGCAGTGGCTACGGTGGAAGCGGCGGGCGGCAGCGCTGTCTCCCGTACGGGGGTGAGGGGGCCGAGGAGCGATGTGGGTCGAGCATCTGGCACGGGACATCGGCGCACTGGCCCAGAACTCGGAGGGGACCCGGGACCGGGTGCTGGACCAGGTCAGCCAGTTGACGGCGCGGCACGTGCCCGGGTGTTCCGCGGCGCTCGTGGTGGTCTGGCGCGACACGCACCCCGAGGAGCGCGACCCGGGCGTCGACTTCCGGGGGCGCCACGTGGTCGTGGACTACGCCGCCTCCCACTCCGACCTCGCCGCGGCCTTCGAGCACCAGTACGCCACCGACCAGGGGCCGACGGTCCAGGCGGTGCGGGAGCGCCGCACCGTCCTCGTCGAGGACACGCTGACCGACGAGCGGTGGCCGGGATACACCAGCATGGCCGTGCAGTGCGGGGACCGCTCGTCCGTGACCTACCCGTGCGACCTGGACGGCGAGATCCTCACCTTCGGGGTGCACTCCTGCCGGGCGCGCCAGTTCGTCCTCGACAAGGTGGCGCCGCCCCTGGCGATGCTCGCCGAGCACACCGCGACCACGCTGCGCAGCCTCGGCCGGGACGCCGCCGCGGTACGGGAGGCCGTGCACATGCGCCGGGCGATGTCCGCCCGCACCGTCATCGACCAGGCCAAGGGAATCCTCATGCACGCCCGGGGACTCACCTCCCAGCAGGCTTTCGAGGAGCTGCGCAGGGTGGCGCAGCGCAACGGCATGAAGGTGGCGGACGTGGCCCGGCGGCTCATGGCCGAACAGGCCGTCAGCAATGGACACCGATGAGGAGGGGCGGGGCGGCCGGAATGTGCGGCGGGGCCGCCACCGGGCGCCCCCGGTGATCCCCGAAGGTGAAAATCATCAAGAATGAGGATGTGCTGACGGTATCGGAGTGGTCAAAGCGTAGCTGTCAATCTGTTTCGCGCCGCCTTCTGGCGCTAAGGTTGCGGCAGGAATCCCGGACCAGGCCCTCCCGCACCCCTTTCCAGGAGTTGTGAGGAGTTCCGTCGGAAGCCGCGGCAGCGCGGCGGTCAAGTGAGCGAGAGATGTGAGTGCGGAATTCGGCATGACGACCAGGACCGAGGGGGACGTGGTCGTGGTCGTCCCCAGGGGGGACCTGGACGCCGTCACCTCCCCGGTGCTGGCCGCCGTGCTGGAGGAGCACCTCGGCGCGACGAACCCCTGCCGGGGGGTCGTCGTGGACTTCTCGGAGGTGGGGTTCTGCGATTCCCGGTGCATCGGCGTGCTGGTCGCCGGCTACCGGCAGGCCCGGGACCGCGGCATCGGCATGGCCGTGGCCGCCCCGCGGGGAGCGGTGCAGCGGCTGTTCGTGATCGCGGGGATCGACCAGGTGATCACCATCGAGGAGGACCTGGGACGCGCCGTCAAAGCGGTGACGGCGGGGTAGGCGGCGCGGCCGGCGGTCACAGTCGGAAGTGCACACGCACCACCGACCCCTCGGGTCCGCCGCGCACCTCCATGAAGTCGCACATCTGGCGGGTGATCCACAGACCGTAGCCGCGGGTGCCCAGCGCCCCGCTCGTCCGGTAGCCGCTGAGCGGGTCGGTCAACCGCCCCGCCTCGTCGTACACGTCGCACACGATCCGGCCGTTCTGACGCCACAGGGCGACCGTCCCCCTGCCCGCGCCGTGCTCCAGGACGTTCGCGACCAGTTCGTTGACCGCCGCCACCACGTCCTCCGCCAGCGCGTCGGGGACCTCCAGCAGGGCGGCGAGCCAGGCCACCTCGGCGCGCACGGCGCCCAGGTCCGCGGAGATCCTGATCCGGTGCGCGGACTCCCCGGGCGGCGGCAGCGGGTGGGCGGCGAGTTCCGCCCCCACCTCGTCCGGGGTGCGGTAGTGCGGACTGGGGCGGGGGCCGCGGCCGGTGACCACCGCGGGGTGGGTGCGCCACACGCCCTCCAGCGCGGAAGCGGGCGTCGACCGCGCGTCGTGGACGCACAGCAGCCGGACCCGGTGCCGGGCCAGCGCCAGGTTCAGCACGGAGTCCAGCAGCCGCCACTCGCGCAGGGCCAGCGGATCCTCCGCGGGGAGGAGCGGTTGCCCCACGACGGTGGTCCGCCGTCGTGGGGAGGCGTTCGCGGTCCGGTGCAGCAGCGCCAGGGTCCGCCCCGGACTGCGGTAGAAGGAGGACCTGTCGAGGAACTCGACACCGTGCCGGAGCGGTGGCGGCAGGCCCGTGCGCACGGCGTCCCGGGCGGCGCCGGCGAGGGCGAGGAGCACCCGGTCCCCCTCGCGCACCGAGTCCTCGACGAGCGGCAGGACCCGGGCGGTCAGCTCCCGCAGGGTACGGAAGACCAGGCCGGTGTGGACGAACTCCTCCGGCCTGGGGCGTTCCGCCTCGCTCCGAGCTGTCATGCCGCGGTCCGGATCCGGCGCCTCGCTTCCGCAGTCCTCCGGGACGACCCCGTGTTCCCCCCGCGCCTCCTAGGCATGGTCTCCGGCGGCCAACGGCAGCCTGGAGGCGGTCGACAGCAGCCGCTCGTAGATCCGCTCGGTCTCCGCGGCCACCCGGGGCCACTTGAAGCGGGAGGCGGCGCGGTCGGCGCCGGCGATCCCGTAGGCGGTGCGCTGGGTGCCGTCAGCCGCCAGGTGCCGCAGCTCGCGGGCCAGGGCTCCGGGACGGGCCGAGCGCAGCAGCACGCCGGTGGTGCCGTCGAGCATGGCGCCGGTCACGCTGCCCACCGCGCGGGCCACCACCGGAAGCCCGCAGGACATGGCCTCCAGGACGGCTCCCCCGTAGGGGTCGTAGGCGGTGGTGGACACGAACACGTCGGCGGACCGCAGCAGACGGGGCAGTTCCCGGCGGTTGACCGCTCCGGTGAGGGTGACGCGGTCGTTGACGCCCGCCTCCTTGGCCCGCCGCTCCAGGCGCTGGACGTTCGGGTCGATCGCGAGGTGGTCGGGGTGGGGGTCGCCGACGACGAGCAGTTCCCCGTCGGGCACCCGCACCATCATGTCGATCAGCGCGTCGGCGCCGCCCAGCGGGTCGAGGCGGGTGACCGCGATGACCCGCAGCTGCCGGTCCGCGGTGGGCCGCCGCCGCTGCCACGGCCCGTGCGCGGCGCCCTCGACGGTGAAGTGGTCGACGTCCACCCCGAACGGGACGACGTGGACACGGCTGCGCGGCACCCCCATCCGGGCCAGTTCGAAGCGCTGGTCGGCGGAGTTGACCAGGACCGCCCCGGCGTGCTGGGCGAGCGCGGCCTCCAGCCGGAGCCGCTGGGGAGGGGCGGGCAGGCCCACCCGCTGCTCGCTGACGCCCAGGGAGTGGAAGGTCTGCACGACGGGGAGACCGCATGCGAGGTCGCGCGTCGCGGCGAGCACGGCGAGACCGCTGCTCCACCCGAACGCGTGCACGACGTCGGGGAGATCGGAACGCAGCCGGTCGGTCAGCCCGCGGGCGAAGGCCGCGGTGTGCTCGGCGTGCTCGTCGGCCCGCAGCGGCCGCCGCGGTCCCGCGGTGACGGGTTCCACGACGACGCCGCGTCCCATGCGGGTGCGTCCGCTGATCCGCGGATCGGTGCACCGGGTGTGGACGGTGACCCGGTGCCCCAGCCGGGCCAGGTTGCGAGCCAGGTTGCACAGGTGCAGACTCTCGGCGTCGGTGGGTTCACCCCGGTGTGCGGGGATCGGGGTGGCGTGTTCGGAAATCAGGGCGATCTTCACGTGCGACTCCTCAGCAAAAGCGGCTGGGCATGCCGGTCGTCCTCATGGCGACGTGGCGGTGCCGAAGGGATTCGCGCTGGGCAGTAGCGCGGGAAGGGCATGCCGGCGGGAGCCCGGACGGGCGACGACTCGTGTGGCGGAACGAGAACGAGAAAACGGAAGAGGGCAGACGCACACCGATCACACCTTTGGCCATTGCGGAAAACACAAAAAGCGCTCGTCCAGAACCACTGGCCGGGGCCAGGTGCGAGCGCACTGAGGCGAAGGTGTGTCTGCGTCTTAGACACCCAACGCCGGTCATTCTGCCAGATGCGCGGGAAGGCGACAAGCCCCGGTGGCGTGTTCCGGATCGCGGGCCGCTCGCAGCCCGGTGTTTGGCCTGTTCAGAGAAGGGCACGCGCTTTTGGCAGAGAGTGACCGAGCAGAGAAAGCCAGACGGAGGGGTTTCATGGAACGGTGGCTTCCGGCGTGGGTCCGGACCGCGGAGGCCGAGCCGGGAGGCGCCGATCCGATTCCGGACCACGTCGGCACGGGACGGTTGCGGGACCGTCGGGCCCTGGTGGTGGGGCACTTCGCCCCGGAGGGAGGGGTCGCCCGGGTCGTCGCCGCGGCCCTGGCCAAGGAGGGCGCCGCGGTCGCGGTCGCGGGGCCCGCGGAGGGGAGGCCGGGGGATTCTCCGGGCCGGGAGGAGTGGACGGCCGTGCCGCACACCGGTCCCGGGGTGCTGGCCACGGCCGTGCTCCTGACCGAACTGGGGGCGCACACGCTGCCGCTCCGCTGCGACCTGGACGACGAGGACGCCTGCCGGCGGGCGGTCGCCTGCACGGCCCTGGAGTTCGGCGGTGTGGACCTGCTGGTGACCTGCGGCGGGGAGGCCCCGGCGGCCGGGGCGGCGGAGGTCGACACCCCGCAGCCGGAGAGCTGTCCGCGCACCTCCGTGCTGGCGACGTTCTGGCTGGTCCAGGCGGCCGCGGTGTACATGCCGCGGGGGGCCGCGGTGGTGGTGACCTCGCACAGCGCCGGACGCTTCGGGGCCGCCGGGCACGTCGGCCGCGCCGTGGGCGAGGCGGGGGTGGTGAATCTGACCCGCTCGCTCGCCGAGCCGATGCGGGAGCGCGGCATCGCGATCAACTGCCTGGTCCGCGACGGGCAGGAGAAGCCCCACCGGACCGCCCGGGCCTACCTCGACCTGGCGACCGCCGCGCCCGGCCCGGACAGCGGTGCGATCCGCACGGTCCCCGGAATCCGCCGTTCCACGGCGTAGGATTCCACCGCCCGGCCCGCACCGGGACGGAGAGGAAAACATCCCCGAAAGGGGGTGAACCACTGTGCCCCGCCGGGCATCACACTCCCCGTAGGGAGTCGGGGGCCCGGAGCGGTCCGGTGGTTCCCGCGTGGAGGACGGCCAGGAACCGTCGGCCGGATACGGCGGTAAGGAAGGTGGCGGTCGTCTCGTACGGCGGTGGCGCACCGCCGGGAGGCGATCTCGGAGGTGAAGGCGCCGGGGACTGCGCACCAGCACGATTTCCGCCATGATGGACACGGATTTTGACCACGGCCGACCGTCCATCGGTACGGTTACATGATCAATGCGCCTCGGTTGCCGTCCAGCTGGGGCGCCGCTTGGCACTGTTCGGCTGCAATGCCGACGAAACAGGAGGTAGGGCGCATGGGTGTCGCTCGTGGGGCAGTCGAGGTCACGGTCCTCACGCACAGAGGCGCTGTCCGCCAGGCCAATGAGGACGCCGTGGTCATGGGCGCGCTCACGGTCGCGGGCGCCGAGATGAACGCACCGGCACACTGCTGGCTGCCCATCGCTGATCCCGTCATCATCGCGGTCGCCGACGGGTTGGGAGGACACGCCGCCGGTGAGATCGCCTCGGAGCACGCGGTCCACCGGATGGCCGAGAGCGGCCCCCAGCTGACCGGTCCGGAGTCGGTGGACCTGCTCCTCAAGCACATCGACGACGAGATCAAGGAGCACGCCGGGCAGCACGTGGAGTTCTCGGGCATGGGGACCACGGTCGCGGGGGTGCTGCTGACACCCGACGCGAACTACTGGTTCAACGTCGGCGACTCCCGGACGTACCGGTTGAAGGACTCCCGGCTGATCCAGCTGTCCGAGGACGACTCCCCGGTGCTGCCGCCCGCGGAGGACGGCCGTCCGGTCACGACGAACTACATCACCCAGTCGCTGGGCGGCAGCGGCAACACCGCCATGGTGCCGCACGTGGGCCAGGACACCGAGCCGGGGCCCGGTGCCTGGCTGATGTGCAGTGACGGACTGTCCGACCTGGTACCGCTGGAGGAGATGGAGCGCATCATCGCGGAGGCGGGCGACGACAACATCGCCGTCTACAACCTGTGGAAGGCCGCAATGAACGCGTCCGGGCGCGACAACATCAGCATCCTGCTGGTGCGCCGCCACTCCTGACCTCCGGTCCCGCGGTACCGGTGGTACCCCCTCCGGTGGGGGCAGGGAGGGGGCGTTCGCGGCGTCAGTCCCCGGAACCGGGGCGGCGGCGCAGGCGGATGACGATGATGGCGATCACCGCGATGCCGCCGATGGCCGCGAGGACACCCAGGACCGGGGCGAGAGGGCCGGCGAGGGAGCGGGCGTCGGTCGCCGCTTCCTCTTCGTCCGAGACGGGGGACGATGTGTCGTCCTCGCCCGGCTGTTCGGCCGGGGACGGGCTTTCGCTCTCGGCGGGTTCGGGGACGGCGGACTCGTCCAGGGTGAAGCTCAGGGAGTCCGAGAGCGGGTGGCCGTCGGCGGAGATGATCCGGTACTCGACGGTGTACTCGCCGGGCTGGGTCAGCGGGGTCAGGCCGACGGAGGCGGTCACCCCGTCGATGACGACCTCTCCGTCAGCGTGGTCGGTCCCGTCCGGGCCGGTCACCACGATTCCGTTGCCGCCTTCCATGACGTTGGCGTTGAAGGTCAGCACCACCTCTTCCGGGGGGGCGTCGAGCGTGGCTCCGTCCTCGGGGGACGAGGAGACCAGGGTGTTGTGCGCTTGCGCGGCGGGGGCGAGGCCCACCGACAGCGCCAGGGCGAGCAGGAGACCTGTCAGCAGCGCGGTGATCCGACCGCCGGGGGACGAAGCGGAAGTAGCTGGCATCGACTGGACCTTTCCGATGTCTGCGTCGTGATCGGGCGGAGGACACGTGTCCACCGCAGGGCACGCTTCTCCGGGAGGATGCCCGTCACCCCCGACGCTACCCCCCGGGCCGCCGTCATGCCGTTCGGGAAGAACCGGGCCGGTACACGCGTGAGCCGCCGGGCCCGACCACCCGGCGGCTCACGCACGACCTTTCCGAGGCTGGAGTCAGCTTGCCGCTGGCAGCAGCTCCCTGCGCAGATAGCGGCGCTCCTCGGGGGTGGTCGCCCCCCACACCCCGTGTGCCTCACCGGCTCGCAGGGCCCACCGCAGACATTCTTGGCGAACAGTGCAGCTGCGGCAGATGGCCTTGGCGAGTTCCACGGTTTCGCGTCCGGGGCCGGTCGTGCTCACCGGAAAGAAAAGCTCGGGGTCGTAGTTGCGGCACGCTCCCTGCCGGACCCAGTCTTCGCTCTCGTGGTAAAGGCGGTTCACCAGGCGCCTCCGATCCCTGGCTCGTGGCTCTGACTCCCCGGCGGAACCGTCGGGGACCGTGGCCCTGTCGCGGCTGGTTCTGACTCCGTCGGCCGTGGTGCGGCTGTCGTTGTCGGTGTACGGTCGGGCGCCCCGGCCGCGGCGACAGGTGGTAGGGCGCCTCAGCGCCTCCTGTCGACCGATTGTAGTACTACGTTCGGTCGTACTACGCAAAGTCCTAGAAAAGTCGGCCCAAAGGTCGTGCTGGTGCGGCCGGGAGACCCCTCTCCCGCACGGGCCGGGAAGCCCTGGCAGGGCGGGGAATCAGCGCGGCGGTGGCGGCCGTGATTGATCGGTCCTTTGCACCGAATTCGTGTGAGCTAATTCACCCTTAAAGTTCTCTTGGATTTCTCACAGGTAAGCGTGGGGCCCGCACTACCCGTGGGACGGCGGTTCACACCACGAGCTTCCGGAGACTTGGGAAGACCGGCGGTATCCCCTGGTGAGCCACCGGGCAGAAGAGGGGGCGGCGCTCGCTGCGAGAGGGGGAGACGGTGGCGCAAAGTAGCGGCCCCAGGCAAAGGGTCCTGTCCTACCCGGCGGCAACACCAGCGAAACATATGCCGGGTCTGTCACGAAAATCCTGCTCAGAAACGTTCGCTAGGGTCCTTCGACGTGTTTGAACAAACGACCCCACCGGTCGACCGACATAGCCTGGACACAGAGTGTAACCATTCGACTGTGGCCGCCGAGACCGGCGACGTGCTCCTGGAACCGCCCTCGCTGGACGACGGCCGGCGACTGTGGCAGCTCGCCAGGGACTCGGGCCTGGACGTGAACTCCCCCTACGCCTACGTGCTGTGGTGCCGCGACTTCGCCGCCACATCGCTGGTGGCCCGCGACAGCGCGGGCACCGTGCGCGGGTTCGTCACCGGATACGTGCGACCCGAGGCGCCCGACACCTACTTCCTCTGGCAGGTCGCGGTGGACTCCGCGTTCCGCGGCCGCCGACTGGCCCGCAGGATGCTCGACCGCGTCGGAGCCCGCATCGCCGAACGCGGCATCCGCTACCTCGAAGCCACGGTCACCCCCGACAACACGGCGTCGCGGGCCCTCTTCACCTCCTTCGCCCGTGCCAGGTCAGCCGACCTTTCCTGGTCCCCGTTGTTTGACCGCGGACATTTCCCGGCAGAGAACTCCGAGCAGCACGAACGCGAGGACCTCGTCCGCATCGGCCCCCTGAGCTGACGGACCCGGACCCGCCCGGGCGGTTCCGACCGCCGCAAGCGTGCCCTGAAAACCAGGAGAAAAAGGAGATCCGTGATGGAAACCTTCTCCCACCTTGAGTCCGAAGTCCGCAGCTACTGCCGGGGATGGCCGACCCTCTTCGACAAGGCGCGCGGCAGCCGCGTCTACGACACCTCCGGCCGCGACTACCTCGACTTCTTCGCCGGAGCCGGGTCGCTCAACTACGGCCACAACAACCCCGCGCTCAAGTCCGCGCTGCTGGACTACCTGGGCAGCGACTCGGTCGTGCACAGCCTGGACGCCTACACCGTCGCCAAACGCGACTTCCTGAGCACCTTCGAGGAGGTGATCCTCCGACCCCGGGGCCTGGACTACAAGGTGCAGTTCCCCGGCCCAGCGGGCAACAACGCGGTCGAGGCGGCCCTCAAACTCGCCCGCAAGGTCACCGGCCGCGAGACGGTCATCAGCTTCACCAACAGCTTCCACGGCATGACGCTGGGGGCGCTCGCGGTGACCGGAAACTCGATGAAGCGCGGCGGCGCGGGAGTGCCGCTCAGCCACACCGCCACCATGCCGTTCGACAACTACATGGACGGCCAGGTGCCCGACTTCCTGTGGCTGCGCAGCCTGCTGGAGGACAGCGGCAGCGGACTGGACCGGCCCGCCGCGGTCATCGTGGAGACGGTCCAGGGCGAGGGCGGCATCAACGTGGCCAGCGCCAAGTGGCTGCGCGGCCTGGCCGAGCTGTGCCAGGAGTACGAGCTGCTGCTCATCGTCGACGACATCCAGATGGGCTGCGGCCGCACCGGTCCCTTCTTCAGCTTCGAGGAGGCCGGGATCGTGCCGGACATCGTCACCCTGTCCAAGTCGATCAGCGGCTACGGCCTGCCGCTGGCGCTGACGCTGTTCAAGCGGGAGCTGGACGTGTGGGAGCCCGGTGAGCACAACGGCACCTTCCGCGGGTTCAACCCGGCCTTCCTCACCGCGACCGTGGCGCTCGACACCTACTGGCGGGACGAGGTCTTCCAGAAGGAGACCCTGGCCAAGGGAGACCTGATCGCCGAGCGGCTCGACGCGATCGCCGACGAGCACGCCGAGGCCGGAGCGACCACGCGCGGCCGCGGCATGGCGCGCGGCCTGGTGCTCCCGGGCGAGGGCGACGCCAAGCGGGTGTGCGCCGAGGCGTTCGAGCGCGGCCTGCTCATGGAGACCTCCGGCCCCGAGGACGAGGTGGCGAAACTGCTGCCGCCGCTGACCACCTCCGTCACCGAACTGGAGGAGGGCCTGGACATCCTCGCCGAGTCGGTGCGCGCGGCGATCCGCACTCCCCAGCCCGCCTGACCCGTCCCCGCGGGCAGGCCACCGTTCCCGACGGCCCCGGTCGGGGCGCGTTCCCGGCGGTCCTGCGCGGTCGCCTGGATGCACATGCAGGTGCATATGCATCCAGGGCGGTTGTGCGGGGCCGCCTCCCGCCGGAAGCCGTCACCACCACCGAAAGGAAACCACCGCATGATCGTGCGCAGTCTGGACGACGTCAACGGCACCGACGCCGACATCGTCACCGAGAACTGGCGCAGCCGCCGCATCGTCCTGGCCCGGGACGGCGTCGGCTTCTCGTTCCACGAAACCGTCCTGTACGCGGGCACCGAAACGTCGATGTGGTACGCCAACCACATCGAACTGGTGCACTGCATCGAGGGTGAGGCCGAGGTCACCAACGACGAGACCGGCGAGACGTTCCTCATCAAGCCAGGCATGCTCTACCTGCTTGACGGGCATGAGCACCACACGGTTCGGCCCAAGACCGACTTCCGGGTGTTGTGCGTGTTCAACCCGCCGGTCACCGGACGCGAGGTGCACGACGAGAACGGCGCCTACCCGCTGCTGACTGAGGAGGCCGTAGCCGCCGACTGATACGGAATCCGTGCGCGTCGAACCGTTCGCAGACAAGAGAGAACCCGTGAGGGGGAACCGAATGACTGCTCTGACCAACGAGGCTGCACGACAGACCGCCGACGACTACCCCACCCGCAAGGCGAGCGAGCCCGCCCTGCTCTACCGCAAGCACCCGGTCGTCTGGGGAGACCGCGAGGGCCCCATCGACTCCGAGACCCTCGACAGCTACGAGGCCAAGGGCTACCTGCAGGTCGAGCAGCTGCTCACCGCCGACGAACTGGCCGCCTGCCGGGCCGAACTGGACCGGCTGAGCTCCGACGAGGAACTCAAGCGCGACGAGCGCGTCGTGGTCGAGCGCACCTCCAACGAGGTCCGCTCCGTCTTCGACGTGCACAAGATCAGCCCGCTCTTCGCCGACCTGGTGCGCGACCCGCGCGTCGTGGGCCGCGCCCGCCAGATCCTCGGCTCCGACGTCTACGTGCACCAGAGCCGCATCAACTACAAGCCGGGCTTCGGCGGCGGCGACTTCTACTGGCACTCCGACTTCGAGACCTGGCACGCCGAGGACGGGATGCCGCAGCCGCGGGCGACCAGCATCTCCATCGCGCTCACCGAGAACTACGTGCACAACGGCGCGCTGATGATCATGCCCGGCTCGCACAAGACGTTCGTCTCGTGCGTCGGCCGGACCCCGGAGGACCACTACCGGGAGTCCCTGAAGAAGCAGGAGATCGGCGTTCCCGACCAGAACAGCCTCACCATCCTGGCCGAGAAGCACGGCATCGACGTGCTCACCGGCCCGGCTGGCAGCGCGATCATGTTCGACTGCAACTGCATGCACGGATCCGGCGGCAACATCACGCCGTTCCCGCGGTCGAACATCTTCATCGTGTTCAACAGCGTCGAGAACACCTGCGGCGCACCGTTCTCCGCACCCCGTCCGCGCCCCGCATTCCTGGGGGCGCGTGACTTCACACCCGTGATGTAGCGGACCGGCGGCGGTGTCCCGCACCCCGCGGGACGCCGCCGCCCCCGACCCGCCGACGCGGCCCCCCCGGCCGGATCCCCGACAACCGCCCCCGCGAGGGCCTACCCCTTCGAACCCCCCACCCCCCACCCGAGCGTTGCGGCCCCCCGTCGCCGCCAACGCTCACGGACAGGAGCGACACCATGACCGATCACAAGAACCTGGACCGCCGCGGCCTCTTCCGCGCCGGAGGAATCGGACTGGCCGCGGTCGCCCTGGGCCCCGCCCTGGCTGCCTGCTCCCGCACCGAGGACACCGTGACCCTGGACAGCTTGCGGGAACAGGGCTACATCCGGGTCGCGATCAACAACGAGGCCCCCTTCGGCTACATCGGCGAGGACGGCGAGGTGACCGGCTCCTCCCCCGAGCTGCTCCGCGCCATCTTCGCGGAACTGGGCGTCGACGACGTCCGAGCCGAGTCCGTGGCCTGGGACGGACTCATCCCCGGACTGAAGGCCAAGCGGTTCGACGCGGTGGCCGCCGGAATGTACGTCACCCCCGAGCGGTGCGCCGAGGTCGCGTTCGCCGAACCCGACTACCGCATCCTCCAGGCGTTCCTCGTCCCCTCCGGCAACCCCCACGGCCTGAGCACCTTCGACGACATCGCCGCCGACCCCGACGTCACGGTGGCCGTGCTCAACGCCTCCGTGGAGCAGGGCTACGCCGAGGGCGCGGGCGTGCCCGCCGACCAGATCGAGACCGTCGACAACCAGGTCAGCGCCTACGAACTGCTGCAGAAGGGCCGGGTCGACGCGGTCGCGCTGAGCACCATCTCGCTCAACCGGCTGCTGGAGCAGCGCGGCGGCGACTTCGAGGTCACCGAAGGCTTCATCCCGGTGGTGGACGGCGAGGAGGTCACCCCCGCCGGAGCCCTCGCCTTCCGCAAGAGCGACACCGCACTCCTCGACGAGGTCAACCGGGTGCTCGCCGAGTTCAAGGAGAACGGCCGGCTGCTGGAGATCATCGAGCCGTTCGGCTTCACCGAGCAGGAGCTGCCCGGCGACCTGACCATCGAACAGCTCTGCCAGGCCTGAGGGCGGCAGCCGACGTGGACTTCTTCATCGACCGGCTCCCGCTCTACCTGAGCGGGGCCGGAACCACCCTCGTGATCACCCTGCTCGGGGCCGCGCTCGCCTTCGTCCTCGCCATGGTCGTGGGCCTGCTCGGGACCCTGCGCAACCTGGCCGCGCGCGCCGTCGCCACCTGTTACACCGAGACGTTCCGCGGTGTGGCCGCGCTGGTCCTGATGTACTGGATGGCGTTCGCGATCCCCCAGCTCACCCCCTACGAAATCGACCCGGTGTTCGCCGCGGTGCTGGCGCTCGGCCTCAACGTCGGCGCCTACGGGGCCGAGGTGGTGCGGGCCGCCGTCAACGCGGTGCCCCCGACGCAGATCGAAGCCACCGTCGCGCTCAACATGTCGTGGTGGCGGCGCACGTGGGCGGTGGTGCTGCCGCAGGCGTGGGCGCAGATGCTGCCCACCTTCGGCAACCTCGTCATCGAACTGATGAAGGCCACCGCCATCGTGTCGCTGATCGGGGTCGCCGACCTGACCCGCATCGCCCAGGAGCAGCGGGCCGCCACCGGAGACACGATCGCGGCCTTCGCCGGGGCCCTGGTCGTCTACTTCGTGCTCGCCCAGCTGCTCATCATCGGCATGCGGCTGCTGGAACGCCGGGCCAACCGGAGGCTGGGGCGGCTCCCCGCCTCCGACAGCGGACTGTGGTCCCTGCTGCGGCCCCCGCCCGTCACCGCCGCCGGAGGTGGCCGCTGATGACCTGGGACTGGGAGTTCACCGGGAAGATCGTCCCCGACCTGCTCGACGGGCTGGTCGTCACCGTCCAGGCCACCCTGCTGGGCTACGTGCTGGCGCTCGTCCTGGGACTGGCGGTGGCGCTGGCGCGCCGCGTGCCGGTGCTCGGGACCGCGGTGTTCGCGGTCATGGAGTTCATCCGCTGCACCCCGCTGCTGGTGCAGCTGGTCTTCGTGTTCTACCTGGCGCCGAGCTACGTCTCGGCGTTCACGGTCGGCGTCGCGGTCCTGGGCGTGCACTACGCCGCCTACACCGCCGAGGTGTACCGCTCCGGGATCGAGGGCGTGCCGCCGGGACAGTGGGAGGCGTGCCGGGCGCTGAGCCTGCCCGCGCACCGCACCTGGGGCGCGGTGGTGCTGCCGCAGGCGGTCCGCAAGGTGATCCCCGCACTCGGCAACTACCTGATCGCCATGTTCAAGGACACGCCCCTGCTGTTCGCGATCACCGTCGGCGAACTGATGTACCAGGCCTCGCGGATCGGCGGCGTGCACTTCCGCTACCTGGAGGCCATGACCCTGGTCGGCCTGTTCTTCCTCCTGGTGAGCGTGCCTTCGGCCATCATCATCCGACAACTGGAGCGACGCTATGCCGCAGTCTGAACCCTCCCCCGGCACCGACCAGCACGAGCAGGAGCCGCTCATCCGCTTCGACGGGGTGGTCAAGCGGTTCGGCGCCAACACCGTCCTCGACCACCTGGACTTCACCGTCGCCCCCGGCGAACGGGTCACCCTCATCGGCCCGAGCGGTTCCGGCAAGACCACCATCCTGCGTCTGCTGATGACGTTGGAGCAGGTCACCAACGGCGTCATCTGGGTCGGCGGGGAACCGCTCAGCCACATGCACCGGGGCGGCCGCCTGGTCCGCGCCAACGAGCAGCACCAGCGCCGGGTGCGCAGGCAGATCGGCATGGTCTTCCAGCAGTTCAACCTGTTCCCGAACATGACCGTGCGGCAGAACATCACCGAGGGGCCCGTCCACAGCCTGGGCGTGCCCCGCGTGGAGGCCGACCGGCGGGCCGCGGAACTGCTGGAGATGGTGGACCTCGCCGACAAGATCGACGCCCACCCCACCCAGCTGTCCGGCGGCCAGCAGCAGCGCGTCGCCATCGCGCGCGCCTTGGCGATGAGCCCGAGAATCCTGCTGCTGGACGAGGTCACCTCCGCCCTCGACCCGGAACTGGTCACCGGAGTCCTCGACGTGCTGCGCACCGTCGCCGAGACCACCGACATCACCATGCTGCTGGTCACGCACGAGATGCAGTTCGCCCGGGACGTCTCCCACCGGGTGCTGATGTTCGACCAGGGCCGCATCGTCGAGGAAGGGCCGCCCGAGCAGATCTTCGGCGACCCCCGCCAGGAGCGCACCCGCGCCTTCCTGCACGCGGTCCTGGACTAGGGCCCCGCCGGGCCGGTACCGCGCACCCCCGCGGCACCGGCCCGGCGGCGCGGACGAGGAGGAGCCCCGGGAAGGGTTCCCCGCCCGGCATGACCCACCACGCGGCTGGGTACACTCCCCCCGGACAAGAGAACAGGGATGCGTCTGGTGCAGGCAATCCGGTCGAAACCCGGAGCGGTCGCGCCACTGTGGACGGGCACAAGCCCGTGAGCCAGAAAACTCACCCGACGCGTGTGGTCTCTGTGGGACGCGTAATCCTGTAAGGAGTGACCATGTCAGCCGTCCATGCCCCCCGGGTCGGCGCGGAGTTGGGCCCCGTCCCGCTCGCGCTCACCGCCACTGCGGTGACCGTCCTCGCCCTCCTCGTCCTCTACCTGGTCGGCTTCGACCAGGGAGCCGTCTCCCGCACGGGAATGTACCTGCACGAACTGATGCACGACGGCCGCCACCTCATGGGGGTCCCGTGTCACTGACCTCCCCCGCCGTCTCCCCGCCGGTCCGTCCGCTGCGGGGCACCTACCTGCAACTGCTGCTCCGCGGGCTGCTGGCCGGACTGCTGGCCGGGCTGGTCGCGGGCGCCGTCGCCTTCCTCCTCGGCGAACCCCAGATCGAGGCGGCCATCGCCCTGGAAGAGCAGGCAGCCGTCTCCCACGACCACGGAGCAGACGAAGGCCACGCCCACTCCCACGGAGAGGACGCACTGGTCAGCCGTACCGGACAGCAGGTGGGACTGTTCCTCGCCACCGGCCTTGCGGGTATGGCGCTGGGAGCGCTCTACGCCTCGGTGCTCTCCGCGGCCCGGCACCGCAGCCGGCTCAGCGGACCGGTGCTCGCGCTGGTCGCCGCCGGACTGGGATGGGCGGCCGTCGCGGCGGTGCCGTTCGGTAAGTACCCCGCCAACCCGCCCGCGGTGGGCGCCCCCGAGACGATCGACCAGCGCACCCTGCTCTGGGCGGCCGCGGTGCTCCTCGGCCTCGCCGCGGCCGCGGCCGCCGTGGCCGCCGCGCGCGCACTGCCGTCCGGGACGTCGCTCGCCTCGCGTCTCACGGCCCCCCTCGCCGTGTTCCTCGCGGTGGTCTGTGTCGGCTACCTCGCCCTCCCCGGAATCGACGAGGTCGGCGAAGACTTCCCCGCCACCTTGCTGTGGGAATTCCGCACGGCCTCGCTGGCCACCCAGGCCAGCCTCTGGCTGGTGCTGGGAGTGGCCTTCGCCTGGCTGACCGAACGGTTCGACCGCCGGTCGGCGGCCGGAACGCGAGGAGACCGATGAGTACGGCACGGGGCCTGCTGGTGGCCGGGACCACGTCCGACGCGGGCAAGTCCGTGGTCACCAGCGCCCTGTGCCGGGCCCTGGCCCGGCGCGGGATCAGGGTGGCGCCGTTCAAGGCGCAGAACATGTCGAACAACTCCATGGTGGTCGCGGACCCCGACGGGCGGGCCGCCGAGATCGGCCGCGCCCAGTGGGTCCAGGCGCTCGCCGCGCGCGCCGAACCCGAGACCGCCATGAACCCGGTGCTGCTCAAACCCGGCGGCGACCGCACCAGCCACGTCGTGCTGCGGGGCCGCCCCTCCGGCCGGTTGCGGGCAGGCGAGTTCGCGGGCGGGCGCGCCACGCTCACCGAGGCCGCGCACGCCGCGCTGGCGGAGCTGCGCTCCCGCTACGACGTGGTGGTCTGCGAGGGCGCGGGCGGCGTCGCCGAGATCAACCTGCGCGCCCACGACTACGTCAACATGGGCCTGGCGCGCGCCGCCGACCTGCCCGTCGTCGTGGTCGGCGACATCGACCGGGGCGGCGTGTTCGCCGCGCTGTACGGGTCGCTGGCCCTACTCGACCCCGCCGACCAGGCCCTGGTTGCCGGGTTCGTCATCAACAAGTTCCGGGGCGACGCGGCCCTGCTGGACCCGGGGCTGAAGACCCTGGAGGACCTGACCGGCCGGCCCGTACTCGGCGTCCTGCCCTGGCAGCGCGACCTGTGGCTGGACTCCGAGGACTCGCTGGCCCTCACCGCCCGCGAGGCGGACGCCGCGGCCGCCCCCGCGCTGCGGGTGGCCGTGGTGATGCTGCCCCGGATCAGCAACTTCACCGACGTCGACGCCCTGTGCCTGGAACCGGACCTGCGCGTCGACTTCGTAACCGACCCCCGGCCGCTGGCCTCCGCCGACGTTGTCGTCCTGCCCGGCACCCGCGCCACCCTCGCCGACCTGGAGTGGCTGCGTTCCCGCGGCCTGGACACCGCGATCACCGGCCACGCCCGCCGGGGCGGCACGGTGCTGGGCCTCTGCGGCGGCTGCCAGATGCTGGGCCGTACGATTCGCGACCCCGACGGCGTGGAGGGCTCGGCCGGGCGCACCGCCGCCGGACTGGGCCTGCTCGACCTGGAGACCGTCTTCACCCGCGACAAGGTGCTGCGCCTGCCCTCCGGGAAGTGGCGGGGCGTGCCCGTCGGCGGATACGAGATCCACCACGGCCGCGTCCGGACCGGCCGGGGCGAGGCGTTCCCCGGCGGACTGCGCGACGGCTCCGTGTACGGCACGATGTGGCACGGCAGCCTGGAACACGACGCGTTCCGGGGCGCGTGGCTGGCGGCAGCCGCCGAGCACGCGGGACGCGACGGCGGCCGGTTCGGGCGGGTCAGCTTCGCCGCCGCCCGCGAGGCCCGCCTCGACCTGCTCGCCGACCTCGTGGAGGAGCACCTCGACATGGACGCCGTGCTGCGCCTGATCGCCGAGGGACCCCCGGTCCTGCCGACCGTGCGGGGAGAGCTGCGGTGACGGTGCTCGTCCTCGGCGGCACGGCCGAGGCGCGCGCCCTCGCCGAGGCGCTCGTCGCCGCCGGGACACCGGTGCTGTCCTCCCTCGCCGGACGGGTCAGCCGACCGCGCCTGCCCGTCGGCGGGGTGCACATCGGCGGCTTCGGCGGGGTCGGCGGACTCGTCGACTTCCTGCGCGGCAACGGGATCACCCGGGTGGTGGACGCCACCCACCCCTTCGCCGCGCGGATCTCCGCCAACGCGGCCGAGGCGTGCGCGCGGACCGGTGTGCCGCTGCTGCGCCTGGTCCGCCCCGGCTGGGCCGACGAGGCGGGCGCGGCCCGCTGGACCTGGGTGGACGACCACGACGAGGCCGCCCGACACGCCGCCGCGCTGGGCCGCCGTGTCCTCCTCACCACGGGACGGCAGACCCTGCACCGCTTCGTCGCCCCGCTCGCCCGGCACACGGTACTGGCCCGGGTGGTGGAGGCCGTGGACCTCGCACTGCCGCCGACGTGGACGCTGCTGCGCGACCGCGGCCCCTACACCCTCGACGGTGAGCGGACACTCATGCGCGAGCACTCCGTGGAGGTGCTGGTCACCAAGGACTCCGGCGGCTCCTACACCCGTGCCAAACTGGACGCCGCCGACGAGCTGGGCGTCGCCGTGGTGGTGGTGCGCCGCCCCCGGTACGGTGGAAACGCCCCCGAGGTCACGGACGTCCCCGCCGTCCTGGAGTGGCTAGGACCCACAAGACGATGATCTTGACGGTAGCGGGGGCGCAACCGCGGGTGACACCCCACTCCCGCCAAGATCATTAAGCCAACCGATCCGGTACCCGCTCCCGGTCACCGGGCGTGGACCGCCGCCGCGAACCGGGCCGCGGCCCGCGGACAGCCCGCCCAGTGGGTGTGCAGGTAGGAGGCGTGCAGCGTGGGACGGCCGAGGCCCGCCGGGTCGGCGGAGAAACCGTCGGGCCGTCCGTCCAGCAGCCAGGCCGGACCCGCCCGCTCCCCGGTGGACGCGACACCGGTGCGGTGGAACTCGTGCCCGGACACCCGGTCCCCCGCCTCCGCCAGCAGGGTCTCCTCCGGGGCCAGCGCCGCGTGGTAGCCCAAGGCCAGCTTCGGCGTCATGGCCCCCACCGCGTCGAGCGCGCCCACCATCGGCGCGCCGTCCACCTCGCGGCACAGGTACAGCAGCCCCGCGCACTCGGCGACCGTCGGCACCCCCGACCGTACCGCCTCCAGCAAGGCCGCGCGCAGCGCCGTATTCTGCGCCAGCTCCGCCGCGTACACCTCGGGGAAACCGCCGCCCAGGTAGAGCCCGGCGGTACCGTCGGGCAGGGCGGGCTCAGACGTCGGATCGAACACCACCGGGCGGCAGCCCGCGGCGCGCAGCAGCTCCTCGGTCTCGGCGTAGCGGAAGGTGAAGGCCCGCCCCCCGGCCACCGCCACCACCGGCCCGTCACCCTGCTCGGACGCGCTCGGCAGACCCGCCGCGGCGAGCGCCTCCTCCGGCGACCACGCCCGCGCGCGCAGCGGCGGCGCGGACCGCGCGACCTCCACCACCGCGGCCAGGTCCACCTGCGCGGCGATGCGTTCGGCCAACCGGTCCAGGACCGCCGCCGACTCGGCCCGCTCCTGGGCGGGCACCAGCCCCAGGTGCCGCGAGGGGGCGGCGATCCCGTCGTCGCGGCGCAGCGCCCCCAGCACCGGAACACCGATCTCCTCCATCGCGGAGGCGACCTCGGCGGCGTGCCGGTCCGACCCCACCCGGTTCAGCACAACCCCGGCGACCCGCACCCGGCGGTCGAACACCGCCATGCCCGCCACCACTGCCGCCGCCGACCGCGACGTGTGGGACACGTCCACCACCAGCACCACGGGGGCGTCGAGCACGGTGGCCACGTGCGCGGTGGACGCGAACCCGCGTCCCGCGAGCCGCCCGTCGTACAGGCCCATCATGCCCTCGACCACGGCCAGGTCGGCCGGCCGCGGGGTGCGCGCGCCGTGCAGCAGCAGCGGGGCCAGCAGCTCCTCACCGTGCAGGTGCACGTCGAGGTTGCGGCCCGGCCGCCCGGTGGCCAGGGCGTGGTAGCCGGGGTCGATGTAGTCCGGTCCGGCCTTGTGCCCCGACACCTCGTAGCCGGCGGCACGCAGCGCCGCCATGAGCCCGGTGGCCACCGTGGTCTTGCCGGCCCCCGAGGCGGGGGCGGCGACCACCAGTCGGGGCAGCGGCGTCACCGCATCGTCGTACGGGGGCTCACCACTCAATGCCGCGCTGCCCCTTCTGGCCCGCGTCCATCGGGTGCCGCACCTTCGTCATCTCCGTGACCAGGTCGGCCGCCTCCAGCAGCGCGGGGTGGGCGCGGCGGCCGGTGACCACCACGTGCTGGTGCCCGGGGCGGTCGCGCAGGGCCGCCACCACGTCGTCGACGTCGACCCAGCCCCAGGCGATGGGGTAAGTGAACTCGTCGAGCACGTACAGGTCGTGCCGCTGCTCGGCGAGGCGGCGCTTGACCTCGGCCCAGCCCTCCGCAGCCGCGGCCGCGTGGTCGGCCTCCGTGCCCGCCTTCCGCGACCACGACCAGCCCGACCCCATCTTGTGCCACTCGACCGGACCGCCCACGCCCTTCTCGGCGTGCACCCCGGCGAGCGCCTCCAACGCGGTCTGCTCCCCGATCCGCCACTTCGCGGACTTCACGAACTGGAACACCGCGATGCGCCAGCCCTGGTTCCAGCCGCGCAGCGCCAACCCGAACGCGGCGGTGGACTTCCCCTTGCCGTCACCGGTGTACACCATGAGCAGCGGCCGGTGGCGGCGCTGGCGGGTGGTGAGCCCGTCGTCGGGCACGACGGTCGGCTGTCCCTTGGGCATCAGGCGGCCCTCCCAGTGGCCTCGGCAACGGCGGACGTGATCGATTCGGCGCTGACCTCGCCGACGTGGGTGTACTCGGCCCCCATGCGGCGGGCCAGGGCGGCGGCCAGCCCCATCCGGAACCGGCCCGTCTCAGAGTCGATGACCAGCGCGGCGACCCCCTCGCGGGCCAGGTGGTCGGCGGCGCGCAGGGAGCGTTCCACCGCGGCGGGTCCGGCGGTGGCCCGACCGTCGGTGACCACCACGAGCAGGGCGCGCCGGTCGGGGTCGCGCAGCCGCTCCCGCCGCAGCGTCTCCGCCGCCTCCAGCAGGCCCTCGGCTAGCGGGGTGCGGCCCCCGGCGGGCAGCTCCCGCAGGCGGGCCGCCGCCACGTCCACCGACCCGGTGGGCGGCAGCACCAGGGTGGCGTCCCGGTCCCGGAAGGTCACCAGCCCCACCCGGTCGCGTCTGCGGTAGGCGTCCAGCAGCAAGGCGAGGACAGCCGTCTTGACCTGGGCCATGCGCCGCCGGGCAGCCATGGAGCCGGAGGCGTCCACGCACAGCAGCACCAGGTTGGACTCCCGGCCCTCGAGCACGGCCCGCCGCAGGTCGGCGGGGACGAGGGACAGCCGGGCGGGTCGGGACGCGGCGGAGCGCAGCGCGGCGGCACGGACCGTGGCGGCCAGGTGGATCGGTCCCGTCCCCCGGTCCGCCGGAACGTCGCCGACGGTGCGGCCCGCCGTGGTGACCGCCCGCGAACGGCGGCCCAGCGTGCCGTTGCCGGTTCCGGCGACCGTGAACAGCCGGGCACGGTACGCCTCCTCCGGGGCGGTGACGGACACCGGCGCCGGAACGTCGGGCCGGGGCTCGGCGTCGGGCGGGGCGGAAGCACCGGAGGGGTCCGCGGGCGCGGAGGAAGCGGAGCCCGCGTCGGACGGGACGGGGGAGTCCGGTCCGTCCTCCGGGGCGGGGCCGCCTCCCCCGCCCGGATCGTCCGGACCCGGATCCGGGTCGTCGCCGAGCACCTCGTCGAGCAGGTCCTCGTCCATGCCGGGACTGTCGAACGGGTTGCGCCGACGCCGGTGCGGCAGGGCGAGGCGGGCGGCGGCGCGCACATCGGCCCGGGTGACCTCGGTGCGGCCGCACCAGGCGGCGTGGGCCACGGCCGCGCGGGCGCACACCAGGTCGGCGCGCATGCCGTCCACGTCGAACGCGGCGCACACTTCGGCGACGGCGAGCAGCGCGTCCTCGCCGAGCACCACCTCCGGCAGGCGGGCGCGCGCCGCCGCCACGCGCTCGGACAGCTCCCGCTCCGCCGCGGCGTAGGCGGCGGTGAAGCCCTCCGGGTCGGCGTCGAACGCGAGCCGCCGCCGCACGATCTCCACCCGCAGCGCCGGATCGCGGGGCGCGGCGACCTCCACCGACAGGCCGAACCGGTCCAGCAGCTGCGGACGCAGCTCGCCCTCCTCCGGGTTCATCGTCCCCACCAGGCTGAACCGCGCGGCGTGGGTGAGCGACACCCCGTCGCGCTCCACGGTGGCGCGGCCCATGGCCGCCGCGTCGAGCAGCAGGTCCACCAGGTGGTCGTGGAGCAGGTTGACCTCGTCGACGTAGAGGATGCCGCGGTGGGCGCGGGCCAGCAGCCCCGGCTCGTACTCGACGCCGCCGCCCGACAGGGCCTTCTCCAGGTGCAGGGAGCCCACCACCCGGTCCTCGCCCGCACCCACCGGCAGCTCCACCAGACGCACCGGGCGGCTGACAGAGGCGGCCGACGGGGGATGCGGCCCGTCCGGGCAGGCGGGGTCGGGGGCGGCGGGATCACAGGAGAACCGGCAGTCGGCGACCACGGTGACCGGGGGGAGCAGGGCGGCCTGCGCGCGCACCGCCGTCGACTTCGCGGTGCCCTTCTCACCCCGGACGAGCACACCCCCGATCTCGGGGCTAACACCGGTCAGGATCAGGGCCAGCATCAGGTCGTCGGAACCGACGACGGCGCTGAACGGGTACACGTGCACGCGTTCCTCCACAGGCTCCCGCTGGGGGTGGGCAAAAGCGGCAGCCGTGCCGAGGCCGGTCTTCGGACTTCCTGATCAGCACCGTCCGATCGCCTTCCCGGACCCTCGTCCAGTGGCTGCGCTCACGCGCATGATCGGCGGTTCCCAGGTCACCGCAGCGGGCCTGTGCCGGATTCGCACCGGCTTCCCGATTATCCCCGTGGCCGGGGCACCTCGGTGGTTCTGCCGCGGCCGAGTCTAGCCGGTGGCGGTGCGGGTGCCCGGAGGGCGGGGTCACTTCCCCGGTCGGTTAGGGTTGCCCGCCATGGAAACACCGGTCACCGTGGTCGGCGTGGGCGCCGACGGCTGGGAGGGGCTGCCGCCCGCCTCCCGCGTGGCGATCCGCGACGCCGAGGTGGTCATCGGCGGCGCCCGGCACCTGGCCCTGGTCCCCGACACCGGGGCGGTACGCGAACCCTGGCCCTCTCCGCTGCTCAGCGGCCTTCCGGCGATGCTGGATCGGTACCGCGGCCGCAGGGTGGCGGTCCTCGCCTCCGGCGACCCCCTGCTGTCCGGGGTGGGTACCACCCTGGTGCGCCTGCTCGGCGCGGACCGGGTGCGCATCCTGCCCGCCGTGAGTTCCGTCGCCCTGGCGCGGGCCCGGATGCGGTGGAGCGCGGAGTCCGTGGACGTGGTGACGCTCGTGGGACGCGACGTCGACGCGGTGCGCCGCTACTTCACCCCCGGACGGCGGCTGGTCGTGCTCTCCTCCGACGGCACCACCCCCGCCCGGGTGGCCGCGCGGCTGGTGGAGGACGGTCTGGGCGGCAGCCGGATGACCGTCCTGGCCGACCTCGGCGCCGAGCACGAGACACGGCGGGACGCCACCGCGGCGGAGTGGGGCGGGCGGGCCGCGCCCGCGCTGAACGTGGTGTGCGTGGAGGTCGCGACGGACGGCGGGCATCCCGTCACGCCCGGACTGCCCGACGAGGTCTTCGACCACGACGGCCAGCTCACCAAGCGGGAGCTGCGGATCGCCGCGGTGTGCGCGCTCGGCCCGCGTCCCGGGGCGCTGCTGTGGGACGTCGGGGCCGGAGCGGGGTCGGTGGCCGTGGAGTGGCTGCGCGCCGACCCCCGGTGCCGGGCCGTCGCGGTCGAGCGGCACCCCGAACGGGTGCGCCGCATCGCCCGCAACGCCGCCCGGTTGGGTGTGCCGTCCCTGCGCGTGGTCCACGGCGCCGCCCCCGAGGCACTGGCCGGCCTGGAGTCGCCGGACGCGGTGTTCGTCGGCGGCGGGGCCTCCGACCCGGCCGTGCTGGACCTGTGCTGGTCGGCGCTGCGGCCCGGCGGCCGGATGGTGGTCCACGCGGTGACGCTGGAGACGGAGGCCGCCCTGGTGGAGCGGTGGAAGCGGCACGGCGGCGACCTGACCCGCCTGGCGGTGGAACGGGCCGCGCCGCTGGGCGCCTTCACCGGATGGAGCCCGGCCCGCCCGGTCGTCCAGTGGGCCGCGACCAAGACAGATCAGGAGGACCAGCCATGACCGTCCACTTTGTGGGAGCCGGCCCCGGAGCCGCCGACCTGCTGACGCTGCGCGCGGTGGAGCTGCTGCGCACCACCCCCGTCTGCCTGTACGCGGGCACCTACATCGACGCCGAGATCCTGGCGCACTGCCCCGCCGACGCCGAACTGGTGGACACCCAGCACCTCGACCTCGACCAGATCACCGCCCACCTGGTCGAGGCCGACCGGCGCGGTCTGGACGCGGTCCGGCTCTGCTCCGGCGACCCGTCGGTCTACAGCGCCCTGACCGAGCAGACCCGGCGGCTCGACGCGGCGGGCGTGGCCTGGGACGTCACCCCCGGTGTGCCCGCGTACGCGGCGGCGGCGGCCCTGCTCGGCACCGAGCTGACGGTTCCCGAACTGGTGCAGACCGTGGTGCTCACCCGCACCCAGGCCCGCTCCACGCGGATGCCGGAGTCGGAGGCGCTGGCGAACGTCGCGAAGGTGCGCGGCACTCTCGTGCTGCACCTGGCGATTCGGCGGGTCCGCGCCCTCGCCGAGGAGCTGGTGCCCGAGTACGGGGCCGACTGCCCCGTGGCGGTGGTCGCGCACGCGACCCGCCCCGACGAGCTGGTGCTGCGCGGTACCCTCGCCGACATCGCCGACCAGGTGGAGGCGGCCGGGCTGCGCAAGGCCGCGGTCATCCTGGTGGGTCCGGCCGTGGCCAGCCGGGAGCTGGACGTCTGCCAGGTTGTCGGTTCGCACCTGTACGACCCGGCCCGCGACCGCGGCACCACACCCCGATGATCTTGACAGAAAGGGGCCATGATCTGCGGTTTGGTGCCCCCTCGTGTCAAGATCATCGCGGGGTGGCGGGCGGGGGTTGTCTCCAGGCTGCGGATGGTTCCGTGCTGCGCTGACAGTCTCCGTCTGCTTCGGCCGGGAGGCCCGGCAGCCCTGACCCCCGCTCTGGTCTCGGAGGGATGGCCATCCTTCCGCAGCGCTTCGCCACCGGATACCCGCCGCCCGGCAACCCCTCCCGTACCCGGGGAGCGGTCAGGGCTGCCGCGCCTCGCGGCTGAGGCAGACCGGAAGGGTTGAGATCCTCCACCAGCCCAAGCCATTCGGGGGCCGGGCAGGTGGTGGGGTGGCTGGTTGGTTTCGGCCGGGAGGCCCGGCAGCCTTGACGCTTGCTCCGGTCTCGGAGGGATGGCCACCCTCCTGTAGCACTTTGCCATTGGATACCCGCCGCCCGGCAACCCCTCCCGCACCCGGGGAGCGGTCAGGGCTGCCGCGCCTCGCGGCTGAGGCAGACCGGAAGGGTTGAGATCCTCCACCACCCAAGCCACCCGGAGACCGGACAGGGATCTACCCCCGGAAAACCTGGTGATCATGTCCCCAGCGCCGCAATCGGCCGGGCCGGTGGCGCTGGGGACATGATCACCGACGTTTTCGGTCCCCGCCCGCTAGTCCGGCACGTACCGCCGCGTCCACACCGCGCCTGAGGCGGTCACCGAGGTGCCGGAGGAGCCCACGATGAGCAGGCAGCGCATGTCGACGCTGTCCGGGGCGAGCTTCTCCAGGGTGGTGACCTCCACCGACTCGCCAGCACGGCCCACGTCGCGGCCGACCACCACCACGGTGTCGCCCGGACGGTGCCGCAGCAGCACCTCCCGGGCCCGCGCCACCTGCGTGCGGCGGGACCGGGACGCGGGATTGTAGACCGCGATCACCAGGTCGGCGCGGGCCGCCGCCTCCAGCCGGGCCTCGACGACCTCCCACGGCTTGAGCCGGTCCGACAGGCTTAGCACCGCGAAGTCCCCGCCGATAGGCGCGCCCGCCCGCGCGGCGACCGCCTGCACCGCCGTCAGCCCGGGCAGCACCCGCACCGGAACGTCCGCGTAGCGGGGGTCCTGCGCCGCCTCGAACACCGCCGAAGCCATGCCGAACACCCCGGCGTCCCCGCCCGACACCACGGCCACCCGCTCCCCGGCCAGCGCCAGGTCGAGGGCGAGCCGCGCCCGGTCCACTTCCACGGTGTTGCCGCTGGAGTGCCGCTGCTGGCCGGGCCGCACCGGAACCCGGTCCACGTACGGGCCGTAGCCGACGACGTGGTCGACCTCGGCGAGCACCCGCTCCACCTCCGGGGTCAGCCACTGCTCGCCGGCGGGCCCCAGCCCCACCACGAGCAGTTCGGCGGGCGCCGGGCGGCCGGACGCCGCGGCCGCCTCGGCCGTGTGCGCCCGGGTGGTCAACCCCCGGTTGCGGGGCGCGTCGTCGCCGGTGCTCAGGATCAGCGAGAAGTAGGGGACGCTCGCCGGGTCCACGTCCCGCACCGGCAGAATCCGCTGCCCAGACATGGAGGCGCGTTCCACGTAGACCGCGTCGTCGAGCCGTCCGGCCTGTGCCAGGGCTTCGCGAACCCCCTCGAAGGTCCGGCCCAGCTTCATGACCGCCACGCCGTCGGTGTCGGCCAGCCGCCGGGCCAGTTCCGGCACGGGCAAGGTGCCGGGCAGCACCGTGAACACGTCAGTGCGGCGCACCAGCGGGCGCGCCGCCGCAGCGGAAGCCGCGGACACCGAGGTCACCCCGGGCACCACGGTGGCGGGGAACCGCGGCGCCAACCGGTCGTGCAGATACATGTAGGAGCCGTAGAACAGCGGGTCGCCCTCGCACAGCACGACCACGTCGCGTCCCCGCTCCAGGTGCGCGGCCAGGCGGCGCGCCGACGCATCGTAGAACTCCGCGATGGCGCCCTCGTAGCCGCCGGGATGGTCGGTGGTCCCGGTGGTGACCGGGTAGACGAGCCGTTCCTCGACCACCCCCTCGGGGATCAGGTCGGCGGCGATGGACCGCGCGATGGAGCGGCCGTGGGTACCCGAGTAGTAGGCGACCACGTCGGCCTCGGCGATGAGGCGGGCCGCCTTGCGGGTGATCAGTTCCGGGTCGCCGGGGCCCAGCCCGACTCCGTACAGGTGGCCGGAAGAGCTGCTCATTCCTTCTCCTGGGCGAGGGCGTTGATCGCTGCGGAGGCCATCGCCGAACCGCCGCGGCGGCCGCGCACCACCAGGTAGGGGATGCCTGCCGGGTGCGCGACCAGGGCTTCCTTGGATTCGGCGGAGCCGACGAACCCGACGGGGACGCCGATGATCGCGGCCGGCCGGGGCGCGCCCGCGTCGATCATCTCCAGCAGGTGGAACAGGGCGGTGGGGGCGTTGCCGATCGCGACGACCGCGCCCTCCAGGCGGTCCGCCCACAGTGACACCGCCGCCGCCGACTGGGTGGTGCGCCACTTCGCGGCGAGTTCCGGGACGCGGGGGTCGCGCAGCATGCACAGCACCTCGTTGTCGGCGGGCAGCCGCGACCGTGTCACCCCCGAGGCCACCATGCGCGCGTCGGTGAGGATCGGCGCCCCGGCGCGCAGCGCGCCCCGGGCCGCCGCGACGAGGTCCGGGTGGATGACCAGGTCACGGCTGAGGTCCGGCTGCCCGCAGGCGTGGATCATGCGGACGGCGACCTTCTCGGCGTCGGCGTCGAAGCCGGACAGGTCGGCCTCGGCCCGGATGGTGGCGAAGGACCGCGCGTAGATGGCGGCGCCATCGGTCTCATAGTCGTAGCGGCGGGGCGGCGGAGCCAGGGGGGTGCGGCTGTCGGAATGCGGTGTCACGTGGTCCTCCCGAGCAGGACGAGGGTGTGGGGCGTGTGCGGGGCGCCGCAGGCGCGCTCGCATCCGGCGACGTGGACGGGGCGTCCGTCGTCGCGGACGTCGGAGGTGGTGAGGCGTCGGACCAGGCCGGCCGCGTGCGACCGGGTGTCGCCCCGGCTCTTCGCGCAACCCGGGGAGCCGACGCAGGCGCTGACCCGGCTCCACGGGGAATCCGGGTCCAGGACTAGTCCCGCCTCGGTGAGCGAGGCCGCGACGCGCTCGACGCGGTCCGCGGGGATTCCGGCGACGACCACGCCCCGCCACGGGGTGAGGACGACCGTGCCCGAGTCCGCGTCGGCCGCGTCGGCGAGCGCCCGCTGCAGGGGCGGGGTGAGAACGCCCAGCGGCACCGAACCCGCCACCGCGGTCGCGGATCCCGCGATGCGGAGAATGCCGTGGAGTTCGCTGCGCCGCCGTTCCACGGCTCCCGGTCCGCCGGACCCGGCGGGGTCTCCGGTCCTTTCCGGGAATTCCTTTCCGTCGAGCAGCTCCCGGCCTTTCCCGGGGAGCCGGTGCACATTCCACCGGTCCCCGCGCACGTCGAGAAACCGGTGGGCCAGCGCGGTCAGTGCCGTGACGATGTCCGCGCCCGCCACCACGGGACCGGGCAAGGCACCGACCCGCACCTGCGCCGACTTCCCGTCGATCGCTCGTGCACCCAGGTCACAGGGCATGTCGGCGAGGTCGGCGCGGCCGTCGTCGAGGCCGAACAGGAACCGCCCCGGCAGTTCTGCCAGACGCGGATCGGCGCACAGCGCCCGGTCCAGGTCGGCGACCACGGGACGCACGTCCATACGTCCGCCGACCATTCCGGAAAGCGGCGAGGCGACGATGTTGCGCACCCGCTCGTGGGCGGGGGACGGCAGGAATCCGGCGGCCGCCACAGCGTCCGGCAATTCGTCCGGAATCTGTTCTCCGGCCGTAGTGGGAATTCCCCTGATCTGCACATTTCCGCGCGAGGTCAGATGGAGGTCGCCGTCGCCGAATTCGGCCGCGATCCGGCTGAGCGCGGCCAGTCCGCGGCGGTCGGTCCGGCCTCCGGGGACACGGATCCGCAGCAGCGCGCCGTCGGCCGCCAGATGCGGCCGCAGCACGCCGGGACAGCGGTCGGGTGGTTGTGGGTCGAACACCGGCACATGGTTGCATACGCCCTCAACTGGTGCGCTAAGGTGGGCGGGCCGTGGTGAACGGGAAGCCGGTGCGAAACCGGCGCGGCCCTCGCCACTGTGATCGAGGAGTCGTCGGGCCTCACCCGGGTTGGGAGACCACCCCGGGGACCACTGGGTGACCACCCGGGAAGGTCGGCCCGCCGGCGGTGACTCGTCAGCCAGGAGACCGGCCACGGCACGTCATGTCCACGAGGGTTTTGGAGACATCGACCATGGCCTGTGCCGTTCCGCGACCCGCGCCGCCCTCGGCGTCCCCGCCGCCTTTTCCGGCCATCGGCTTTCAGGCGGGTCGCCGATGCCTTGCGTAGCGCTGCTCTCCACTTCCGACACCGACCTGCTGTCGGCCCGTGCCAGCGGCGCGGACTACGTCTGGGGCAACCCGTCGCGGCTCGACGTCACGGGCGACGGCCCCGGCTCGCTCGACGCGCTCCTCCACGGCGCCGACCTGGTGGTCGTGCGCATCCTCGGGTCCGTCCGCTCCTGGCAGGAGGGCCTCGACCGGGTCCTGGCGCATGGCGTGCCCGTCGTGGTGCTCGGCGGCGAGCAGACCCCCGACGCGGAGCTGATGAGCCACTCCACCGTGCCCCTCGGCACCGCCGCCGAGGCCCACCGGTACCTGGCCTATGGTGGTCCCGCCAACCTCGCCGCGCTGCACGCGTTTCTCAGCGACACCGTGCTGCTGGGCGGTGAGGGCTTCGACCCGCCGACCGAACTGCCCGAGTGGGGCCTGTCGGAGCGGCCCGCCCCGGAGCGCGACGGACTGCCCCGGGTCGGCATCCTGTACTACCGCGCCCACCAGGCCAGCGGAAACACCCGTTTCGTGCACGACCTGGCCGACGCCGTCGACGCCACCGGCGAAGCCGTCGCGGTCCCCCTCTACTGCTCCTCGCTGCGCGGCGCACCCGCGGACCTCCTCGCCACACTCGGCACCCTCGACGCACTGGTGGTCACCGTGCTGGCCGCCGGGGGGACCCGCCCGGCCGCGGCCTCGGCCGGAGGCGACGACGAGGCGTGGGACGTCGGCGAACTGGCGCGGCTTGACATCCCGATCCTCCAGGCGCTCTGCCTGACCTGGGGGCGCGACCAGTGGGCGGCCTCCGACGACGGCACCTCCCCCCTGGACTCCGCCTCCCAGATCGCCGTCCCCGAGTTCGACGGCCGCATCATCACCGTGCCGTTCTCCTTCAAGGAGTTCGACGACGAGGGCCTGCCCCACTACGTCACCGACCCCGAACGGTGCCGCCGCGTCGCCGGCATCGCCGTCGCCCACGCCCGCCTGCGCCACACCCCTCCGGCGCAGCGCCGCATCGCGGTCGTGCTGTCGGCCTACCCCACCAAGCACTCCCGCGTCGGTAACGCTGTGGGCCTGGACACTCCCGTCTCGGCGGTGCGGCTGCTGCGGGCCCTGCGCGACGCCGGGTACGACCTGGGCGACGGACTGCCCGGGCTGGACCTCGCCGACGACACCGAGGCGGGCAACGCGCTCATCCACGCGCTCATCGAAGCCGGGGGCCAGGACGAGGAGTGGCTGACCGCCGAGCAGATGGCGGGCAACCCGGTCCGCATCCCCGCCGAACGCTACCGCGAGTGGATCGCTGACCTGCCCGCCGAACTCACCGACGCGATGGCCGAACACTGGGGGGAGCCGCCCGGCACGCTCTTCGTCGACGACGGCGACATCGTGCTGGCCACCCTCCAGGCGGGCAACGTGGTGCTGATGATCCAACCGCCGCGCGGCTTCGGAGAGAACCCGGTGGCGATCTACCACGACCCCGACCTGCCGCCGCCGCACCACTACCTGGCCGCCTACCGGTGGCTGGAACGCGGCTTCGGCGCGCACGCCATCATCCACCTCGGCAAACACGGCTCCTTGGAGTGGCTGCCCGGTAAGAACGCCGCACTGTCCGCGGCGTGCGCCACCGACGCGGCCGTCGGCTCGCTGCCGCTGGTCTACCCGTTCCTGGTCAACGACCCGGGGGAGGGCGCGCAGGCCAAGCGGCGCGCCCACGCCACCATCGTCGACCACCTCGTCCCGCCGATGGCGCGCGCCGAATCCTACGGCGACATCGCCAAACTGGAGCAGCTCCTCGACGAGCACGCCAACATCGCCGCGATGGATCCGGCGAAACTGCCCGCGATCCGCGCCCGCATCTGGACCCTGATCCAGGCCGCGAAACTCGACCACGACCTGGGCCTGTCCGAACGCCCGCACGACGCCGAGTTCGACGACTTCCTGCTGCACGTCGACGGCTGGCTGTGCGAGGTCAAGGACGCGCAGATCCGCGACGGACTGCACGTGCTGGGTGAGGCGCCCACCGGGGAGGCCCGGGTCAACCTGGTGCTGGCGATCCTGCGCGCCTCCCAGGTGTGGAGCGGGAAGGCCGGGGCGGTTCCGGGGCTGCGCCGCGCGCTTGGCCTGGACGGCGACACCGGGGACCTCGCCGAGGTCGACGCGGCCGAGGCGCGCGCCCGCGCCCTGGTGGAGGGCATGGAAGAGGCCGGCTGGGCCCCGGAGGCGGCCCGCGCCGTCGCCGACCGGCTCGGGGAGACCGCGCCCGACGTCGTCCGTGTCCTGCGGTTCGCGGCCGAGGAGGTCGTGCCGCGCCTGGCCGGGACCGGCCAGGAGCTCGACGCCGTGCTGCACGCCCTGGACGGCGGCTACATTCCGGCGGGGCCGTCCGGGTCGCCGCTGCGCGGCCTGGTCAACGTGCTGCCGACCGGCCGCAACTTCTACACCGTCGACCCGCGCGCCGTGCCCAGCCGCCTCGCCTACGAGACGGGGGCCGCGCTGGCCGACGCCCTGATCGACCGGTACCGGGCCGAGACCGGCGAGTACCCGCGTTCGGTGGGCCTGTCGGTGTGGGGCACCTCGGCCATGCGCACCTCCGGCGACGACATCGCCGAGGTGCTGGCGCTCATCGGGGTGCGCCCCGAGTGGGACGAGGAGTCCCGCCGCGTGCGGGAGTTGGCCGTCGTCCCGCTGGAGGAGCTGGGCCGTCCCCGCATCGACGTCACCGTCCGCATCTCCGGGTTCTTCCGGGACGCCTTCCCGCACGTCGTCGCGATGCTCGACGACGCCTTCCGCATGGTCGCGGAGCTGGACGAAGCGGACGAGGACAACTACGTGCGCGCCCACGTGCGCGCCGACCTCGCCGAGCACAGCGACGCCGACCGCGCGGTGCGGCGGATCTTCGGTTCCGCGCCCGGCTCCTACGGCGCGGGACTCCTCCAGCTCGTCGACTCCGGTAACTGGCGCACCGACGCCGACCTCGCCGAGGTCTACACCGCGTGGGGCGGTTTCGCCTACGGCCGCGACCTGCACGGCGAACCCGCCGCGGAGGACATGCGCGCCAACTACCGGCGGATCGCGGTGGCCGCGAAGAACACCGACACCCGCGAGCACGACATCGCCGACTCCGACGACTACTTCCAGTACCACGGCGGCATGGTCGCCACCGTGCGCGCCCTCACCGGCGCCGACCCGAAGGCCTACATCGGCGACTCCACCACCCCCGACCGGGTGCGCACCCGGTCGCTGCGGGAGGAGACCGCCCGCGTGTTCCGGTCCCGCGTGGTCAACCCCCGCTGGTTGGCGGCGATGCGCCGGCACGGCTACAAGGGCGCGTTCGAACTGGCGGCAACCGTCGACTACCTGTTCGGCTACGACGCGACCGCCGGGGTGGTCGCCGACTGGATGTACGAGACGCTCGCCCAGACCTACGTGCTGGACGCCGAGAACCAGGAGTTCCTGCGCGAGGCCAACCCGTGGGCGCTGCGCGGCATCGTGGAGCGGCTCTCCGAGGCCGCCGACCGCGGCCTGTGGGAGGAGCCCGACCCGGCGACGATGGACGCGCTGCGCCAGGTCTACCTGGACGTCGAGGGTGACCTGGAGGACCGGGGGACGGGCCGCCCATGACCCGCAGGGCCCTGCTCATCGGTATCGGACCGGGCGGCCCCGACCAGCTCACCGTCGAGGCGGTGCACGCCCTCAACGAGGTCGACGTCTTCCTCGTCGCCGACAAGGAGGCGGAGGCCGGCCGGGCGGGCACCGGGGACCTGGTGGCGCTGCGGGAGGAGATCTGCCGCCGCCACATCACCGGAGACGGCTACCGGGTCGTCACGGTGCCCGACCCGCCCCGCGACCGCGCCCCCGCGACCGACCGCGTCTACGGTGCGGAGGTCCGGGACTGGCACGCCGCCCGGGCCCGCGCCTACGCGCGCGCCGTCGTCGAGCACACCCGGCCCGGCAACACCGTCGGCTTCCTGGTGTGGGGCGACCCGAGCCTTTACGACAGCACGATCCGGGTGGTGGAGCAGATCCGCACCGTCGGCGGGGTGGACCTGGACTACCGGGTAATCCCCGGGGTGAGCAGCGTCCAGCTGCTCGCGGCCCGGCACCGGCTGGTGCTCAACCGTATCGGCGGCCCGGTCACGGTGACCACCGGCCGGCGGTTGGCCGCCGACGTCGCCTCCGGTGCCGACAACCTGGTGGTGATGCTCGACGGCGGTCTGGCCTGCGCCGACCTGGACGGTGACGCCTGGGACCTGTGGTGGGGGGCCAACCTCGGCACCGAACACGAGGAGCTGGTGGCGGGACGGCTCGGCGAGGTCCTCGACGCCGTCCGGGCCGCCCGGGAGCGGGCCCGCGCGGCCCGGGGCTGGGTGATGGACACCTACCTGCTGCGCCGGGCCGCTGCGGACTGACCCCGGCTCACTCCCCGGGCCCCGACGGCCGGCGGGCGAACGCGGCGTCGGCGACCGGCACACCCCCGACGAGGTGGTCGCGGACGACCCGGTCGACGGTGTCCGCATCGGCCAGCCGGTACCAGACGCCGTCCGGGTAGACCACGCCGACCGGGCCGTTCGTGCACGGGAACAGGCAGCCGGTGCGGGTGAGGAGCACGTGGTCGTCCTCGGCCGCGCCGTGCCGCTCCACGGCGCGGACCAGTTCCACGTGGACCCGTTCCGCGCCCAGCGCACAGCAGCGCGGCCCCCGGCACAGCAGCAGGTGGCGGGTGAAGTCGGGTGGGGCCAGCCACGCCGGCGACAGCAGCGGCGCGCCCGTCGCGGGGAACTCCGCCGCTTCCTCGACCGCCCGCCCCACCGCGTCGGCGAGCACGGACACGCCCGTCAGCGGCGGTGCCAGCCGGACCAGCGGCACCCGCTCGGGGTCCGCCTCCCGCAGCCAGTGGCTGACCACCCGGCGCAGCCACGCGGCGGTCGCCCGGTCCTCCACCGTCTGCGGGTGTACGACCGTCACGGCCGCCACCCCCGCGGCGGCGGCCTCGTCCAGCACCTCCGTGACGGTCGGCCCGTTCCCCAGCAGCAGCGCGGTGCGGACGCGGACGCCGGGGAAGCGCTCCGCGAGCCGCTCCGCCAGTGGCCGGAGCACCTCCTCCTGGTCAACGGCCAGGTCGCCGGGGGCAGTGAGGAGAATCCACTCCGGTGCGCTCATCCCTCCTCCTTCTCTCTGGCCGCGCCGCACATCACCACGAGCGGACCGCCGGTGGCGGGGTGGTCGTCCACCACCGCCTCCACCCCGTAGACCTCGCCCAGCAGGGCGGGCGTGAGGACCTGCCGCGGCGTTCCCTCGGCGACCACGCGTCCGCGGTGCAGCACGACCAGGTGGTCGCAGAACATCGCGGCCAGGTTGAGGTCGTGGAACGAGCCGATCGTGGTGAGTCCGAGCCCGCGCACCAGGTCGAGCAGCCGCAGTCCGGCCGCCGGGTCGAGATGGTTCGCCAGTTCGTCGAGGAGTAGGACCCGCGGCTCCTGCGCCAAGACCCGCGCCACCTGCACCTTCTGGCGTTCCCCACCGGACAGGGTGTGCCAGTGGCGGTCCGCGAGCCCGGCCGCGCCGACGCGGGCGAGGGCGCGGGCGACCACGGGGTCGTCCCCGCCGTCCAGGTCGAAGCCGAGACGGCGGCTGTGCGGGACGCGTCCCATCGCGACGACCTGTCGGACGGTCAGGTCGAGTTCGGTCGCGGTGTGCTGCTCCAGGGCGGCGACGCGTCGCGCGAACTCCCGCAGCGGAACGGAGCCCGCATCCACCCCGTCGAGGAGTACCCTCCCCGACGTCGGCCGGGTCCACCGGGCCAGCAGGGAGATCAGGGAGGTCTTGCCCGACCCGTTGGGGCCGATGAGCCCGGTCGTCCGCCCCGCCGGAGCGGTGAACGTGACCTCCCGGAGGACGGGAGTGCCGTCGACGGTCCACGAGGCCCGGCGGAGCGCCACCTCGGGTGGACGGAGGTCAGCCACGGGCGCCTCCCCGACGGCGGAACAGGACGACGAACACGGGCACGCCGAGCACGGCGGTGACGATCCCCAGCGGAAGCTCCCGGTCGGGCAGCGCGCTGCGGCACAGCACGTCGGTCCACACCAGCAGCAGCGCGCCCAGCAGCGCGCTCGCCGGCAGCAGGCGCAGGTGTCCCGCGCCGGTGAGGAACCGGGCGATGTGGGGGACCACCAAGCCGACGAAGCCGACGATCCCCGCCTGCGCGACGAGGACCGCGGTGCACAGCGACACCGCGCAGTACAGCACCCGGCGCACGCCGGCCACGTCGGTGCCGAGGCTCGTCGCCGCGCGCTCCCCGAACGCGAAGGAGTCCAGGTCCCGGGAGTACCAGAGGACGACGGCGAGGGTCACCGCCACCACCGAGGCGGTGACGGCGAGGGAGTTCCAGCGTGCCCCGGCGACCGAGCCGAGCGTCCACTCGGTGATCCTGCGGGCGGCGTCCCGGTCGGAGGCCAGGACGAGGCCGGAGGCGACCGCGCTGCCGAGCTGGCCCACCGCGATCCCGGCGAGGACCAGCCGCGACGTCGGCAGTGCCCCCGTCCGCGCGGAGGCCAGGGCGAACACCAGCGCCAGCGCGGCCAGCGAGCCGAGGAACGCGGCCACCGACGTCGCGCCGAATCCCGCCACCCCGGCGGCGCCCAGCCCGAAAAAGAGGCTCAGCGAGACGCCGAGCAGCGCCCCCGACGACAGGCCGAGCAGGTAGGGGTCGGCGAGGGGGTTGCCGGTGAGGGACTGCAGGACCCCGCCGCACACGGCGAGCCCGGCGCCCGTCAGTATCGCGGCCGCCACCCGGGGCGCGCGCAGGTCGACGACGATGTGCCGGGTCAGGGTGTCGATTCCGGTCTCGGCGCCGAGCTGCGCGGCGACCGCCCGGAACACGGTGGCCACGGACAGGTCCGCGGTGCCGATCACCACGCCGAGGGCGGCGCTGAGCACCAGCGCCGCCGCGCCGACGAGAACGGTGAGCCGGGGTGCGGCACCGGGCCGTGCCTTCACGAGGACGCTCACCGCGGGCCTCAGCCGTCGGCCAGCTGGGCGTCGATCAGCTGCACGGCCTCCACGTTGCGCACCCCGGGAGTGCTGGTGGAGAAGGGTACGGTGATGAACGCCTCCTCCCGTACGGCGGTGAGGTCGCGCAGCGCCGGGTCCTCGCGGAGGAATGCGGTCTTCTCCTCGGCGGTGTCCCACGATGCGTCCACGAGGACGATCAGGTCGGGGTCGGCCTCCAGGACCGCTTCCCAGCTCGTCGTCGCCCACTCGCCTGCCAGGTCGGCGAAGACGTTGGTGGCGCCCAGCGCGTCGAGGACCAGCTGAGGTCCGCCCTCGCCCGCGCCGACCATCGGGGTGTCGGTGCCGCCGTCCCACCACAGTACGGAGAGGCCCTCGGCGGGGGACCGGCCGCGGATCTCGTCGAGGGTGGCCCGCTGCTGTTCGACCAGCGCGTCGCCCTCCTCCTCCCGGTCCAGCAGCAGTGCCAACTCCTCGATCTGCTGGTGGACGGTGTCCCAGCTGACTTCTGGGACGTCGGCGGCGTCGGGGCAGGCGAACGGTGACAGGTAGGAGGCGATGCCGAGTTCGTCGAGGGATTCGCGGTCGCCCGCGGCCCGGTCGGTGAACGCGCTGGCGTAGGAGCCGACGACCAGGTCGGGGTGCTGCTCCAGGATCGCCTCGCGGCTGGGGTACTCCTCGGACAGGACGGGAACCCGGGTGTAGGCGTCGGCCCACTCCGCGCTGATCTCGTCGTCGAGGTAGGCGGTGCCCGCCAGTTGTTCCTCGGCGCCCAGGGCGAGGACGATTTCGGTCGCTCCCTGGTTGAGGGTGATGACGCGCTGCGGGGTCGTCTCCGGTGCGACGGTGTGGCCGCAGTTGGCCACGGTGACGGCCGCCGCGGCGGGCGCGGGGCCGGAATCGGGGGTCTGGTCGCCGCACGCGGTCAGGGCCAGCAGTGCCAGGGGCAGGGCGCGGAGGGGGAAGCGGCGCGGCAGCGGGGACGGGGGAGGGGGGACACGGGTGTGCACCGGTGGTCCGCCTTTCCAAGGAACTCGTGGAAGTCGGGCAAACACCGCGGCCGGTCTCCTGGCTCACAGGGATCCCCCGCCGATGCCTTCCCAGACCTGGTGTGTCCAGTGGCGTCGTACCGGCGGAGTACCTGAATACAGTGGCGAGTCCCGCGTCCGGATTCGCACCGGACTTCCCGAGCACCGCGGCACCAGAGACAGTACAGCAGCGCCGTTTCGGTGTCCCGTTCGCCCCTGGTAGAACCGGGTCAGTCCCCGGGGTGCCGGGGGAGAGAAGCCACCGGCGATCCTGTTTCCAAGGTCATTCCCGGTCGCTCCAATGGCTCTGGAAACAGGATCGCCACTGGTTGGTGCCCTTCGGACCGCGTGCCACGGCCCCTTCCCGGCGCGGTCGTCGCGGGATCGGGATACTGGAACCATGGCCCGCCTGCTGATCGTGCACCACACCGCGTCCCCCTCCACCCAGGCGATGCTGGAGGCGGTGCTGGACGGGGCGCGCACCGACGAGGTCGAGGGCGTGGAGGTGGTGACCCGCGCGGCGCTGGCCGCCACCGCCGTGGACGTGCTCGCCGCCGACGCGGTGGTCCTGGGCACCCCCGCCAACATCGGCTACATGTCGGGAGCCCTCAAGCACTTCTTCGACACCGTGTACTACCCGTGCCTGTCCGAGACCGCCGGCCTGCCCTACGCGCTGTACGTGCACGGCAACAACGACACCGCCGGGGCGGTCCGCGCGGTCGAGTCGATCGCCAAGGGCCTGTCCTGGCACCGGCACCGGCCGCCGGTCACCGTCGTCGGCGACCTCTCCCGCGCCGACCGGGAGGCGTGCTGGGAACTGGGCGCGGTCACCGCCCTGGCCGCCGCCGAACGCGCGGCGGACGCACCGGACGGCGCCTGACCGGGGCACCGACATTCCGCGGACGTTCCGCGGCAGTCGGCGCGCTCCGGGGCAGACTGGAGGTCCGGCTGTCGAGGGGGACCGGTGGAACGGGTACGCGTGTGGGTGCTCTGGGCGGGGGTCGCCCTGATCGCGGCCTGCGTGCTCGTCGTGGCCGCCGCCTCCGCCGCCGGAGTCGACTGGATCGACCCGCACAGCCTGGTCCTCCTGCCGCGGGTGTACTGGGTGCCCACCGCCCTCGGCCTGGCCCTGGTCCGGCTGCTGCCGCCGCGCCACGGCAGGACCGCGCTCGACGACCGGGTCGCCCTGGCGCTCGGGGGACGCCCGATCGGCCGCGAACTGACCCGGCTGCTGCTGTGCCTGCTCGCCTTCCTGCTCAGCGCGGTCCTGCTCGCCTGGCTGTTCGAAGCCCTCGGCGGCGCCCTGCACGTCCTGGGCACCCCGGTGGCCCGGGTGGTGTTCCTGGGCCTCCTGCCCGTCCTGCTGGTGGACCGGGCCGGACAGCCGCGGGTGGGCCGGGTCTCGCAGCTGCAGGCCCTGGCGGTACGGGTCGGGGAGCCCTGGCGCTGGTGGGGAGCGGTGCCGGTGGCCGTGGTCCTGGCCGTCGTCCTGTACTACCGGTGGGAGGCGCTCGCCGGTGCGGGCGCAGGGGGGCTGCTGCTCGGCGCCCTGGTGGTCCTGCTGCTCGTCGCACTGCCGGAGGAGGTCTTCTTCCGCTTCCTGCTGCAGACCAGACTCGAGGCGGTACTGGGCCGAGGCGCCGGGATCGTGCTGGTCGCGCTGCTGTTCGCGGTCGCCTACGCCGCTCTCGGCGGATACGCCGACTTCTTCCGGTTCGACACGCACGCCGTGGCCGGCGACTACGCGGTGGCCGTCGCCGGGTACGGAGTCGTCGGACTGCTCTACGGCTACCTGTGGACGCGCTACCGCAACCTGTGGCTCAACGTCGCGCTGCGGACCGGGGCGCTCACCCTGATCGTCGGGCCCGCGATCACCATGTGAGACGCCCTCCGGTCACGTTCCGCCCACCCCGGCGTGCGCGGCCTCCCGCAGGGCCGGAGACCCGCCGGGTCCCCCGCCTCGCGCCGACGGCCGAGGGGGAATCGCCGCGCTGCCGCCGTCGTCCTCGTCGCGGTGCCCGCCGTGCGGGACCGCTCCCCCTCCAGCACTGCGGAGGCGGCCGGGCTCTCCGCACCGGCGGGCGGGGCCGTCCTCGACGCGCGCGAGGCCCCGCTCGCCGAGGTGTTCCGGGAGATCCGCGGCTACCAGTGAGGACGCCGCCGCCACCCGAACGTCACGAGGTATGCACCAAAAGTCATGAGGGGCGTGTTTTGGGAGAAACCGTTACCGGGCATGTTGCCTGAGTGCAACAGCGGACCGGTGAAGCGCGCGGACTCGGGGACGCCGGAGGATCGGGGGACGGACTGAGCGTGGAGAAGAAGAGGTCTGCGACCGCGGAGACGGCGGCGCCCCCGGTGCGGGAGGAGGCCCCGCTGCCCGCCGACCGCTTCATGAACCGCGAGATCGGCTGGCTCCGCTTCAACCAGCGGGTGCTGGAACTGGCGGAGGACACCACGCTGCCGCTCCTGGAACGCGCCCTGTTCCTGTCCATCTTCTCCAGCAACCTCGACGAGTTCTTCATGGTCCGTGTCGCCGGGCTGAAGCGCCGCCTGGCCACCGGGGTCGCGGTCTCCTCCCGGTGGAGCCCCCGCGCGCAGCTGAACGAGATCAGCGCGGTCACGCACGAACTGATGGAGCGGCACGCCCGGTGCTTCCACTCCTCGGTGGCGCCCGCGCTGGCCGAGGCCGGAATCCGCATCGTGCGCTGGAACGACCTCACCGGCACCGAGGCGCAGCGCATGCACCGCTTCTTCCGCCGCGCCATCTACCCGGTGCTCACCCCGCTCGCGGTGGACCCCTCCCACCCCTTCCCCTACATCTCGGGACGCTCCCTCAACCTCGCGGTCACCGTGCGCGACCCGCACACCGGACGGCAGACGTTCGCCCGCATCAAGGTCCCCCCGGTGCTGCCGCGCTTCATCGAACTCGACGGCCAGCGCTTCGTGCCGGTCGAGGACGTCATCTCCGCGCACCTGCCGCAGCTGTTCGAGGGCATGGAGATCCAGGAGCACCACGCCTTCCGGGTCACCCGCAACGCCGACCTGGAAGTGGACGAGGACGAGACCGACGACCTCGTCAAGTCCCTGGAGCAGGAGCTGCTGCGCCGCCGCTTCGGCCCGCTGGTGCGCCTGGAGGTCGAGGAGACCATCTCCGAGGAGATCCTCGGCATCCTCCGGGAGGAGCTGGGCGCCGTGGAGGAGGAGGTCTACCGCGTCCCCGGCCCGCTGGACCTCGCCGGACTGTCCCAGCTGCACAAGCTGGACCGGCCCGAACTCAAGTACCCGCCGATGGTGCCGGTGGAGCCGCGGGCCCTTGCCCAGAACGACTTCTTCGAGGTGCTGCGCCGCCGCGAACTGCTCGTCCACCACCCCTACGAGTCGTTCGCCACCACCACCGAGCGGTTCATCGGCCTGGCCGCCGCCGACCCCAGGGTCGTGGCGATCAAGCAGACCCTGTACCGCACCAGCGGCGACTCCCCGATCGTGGAGGCCCTCATCGAGGCCGCCCGCGCGGGCAAGGAGGTCGTCGTGCTGGTGGAGATCAAAGCCCGCTTCGACGAGCAGAACAACATCCGCTGGGCGCGCAAGCTGGAGGAGGCGGGCTGCCACGTGGTCTACGGCGTGGTCGGCCTGAAGACGCACTGCAAGCTCGCACTGGTGGTCCGCCAGGAGGACGACGGCAGCCTGCGGCGCTACTGCCACATCGGCACCGGCAACTACAACCCGAGCACCGCCCGCATCTACGAGGACTTCGGACTGTTCAGCGCGGACCAGGAGGTGGGGGAGGACCTCAGCGACCTGTTCAACCACCTCACCGGCTTCTCCCGCAAGAAGCACTACCGGCGGCTCCTGGTCGCCCCGCACGCGCTGCGCGAGGCGCTGATGCGCCAGATCCAGCACGAGATCAACAACCACGCCCAGGGGCTGCCCGCGCGCATCCGGATCAAGACCAACTCGCTGGTGGACGAGGAGATCGTCGACGCCCTCTACACCGCCTCCCGCGCCGGAGTCCCCATCGACCTGTGGGTCCGCGGCAGCTGCGTGCTGCGTCCCGGGGTGGAGGGGCTGTCGGAGACGATCCGGGTGCGCAGTATCCTCGGACGGTTCCTGGAACACTCCCGAGTCTTCGTCTTCGAGAATGGAGGGGAACCGCAGGTCTGGATCGGCAGCGCCGATCTCATGCCGCGCAACCTGGACCGCAGGGTCGAGGCGCTGATCCGCGTCGTCGACCCGGGGCAGCGCGCCCGACTCGTCGGCCTGATGGACCTGGCGATGGCCGACAGCACGTCGACGTGGCACCTCAACCCGGACGGGAGCTGGACCCGCTTCACCCACGACGAGGAGGGGACCCGGCTGCTGGACCTGCAGAGCACCCTGCGCGGCGACCGCCACCTGCGGGTCGTCGATGGCTGAACCAGAAACCCCCGAAGAACCCGCCGCCGGCGCCTCTTCGCCGCAGGACACCGCGCCCGGCGGCTACCTGGAGCCCATCCGGGCGGCGGGAGCGGTGCTGTGGCGGGACGGCGGCCGCGGCAGCGAGGTGGCGCTCATCCACCGTCCGGGCCGCGACGACTGGACGCTGCCCAAGGGCAAGCTGAAGAACGGCGAGCACCTCCTCACCGCGGCGGTGCGCGAGGTCGGCGAGGAGACCGGCCTGGCCCCGGTGCTGGGCCGCCGCCTGCCCTCGCAGCGCTACCTGAAAGACGGCTGGCCCAAGCAGGTCGAGTGGTGGGCGGCCACCCCCGAACCGGCCGCCGTCCCGCGGTTCGCCCCCAACGAGGAGGTGGACGCGCTGGAGTGGCTTCCGGTGGCCGAGGCCCGCGACCGCCTCACCTACGACCACGACGTGCACGTGCTGGACCACTTCCGGGCCGGTCCGGCGCGGACGGTGCCGCTGATCCTGCTGCGGCACGCCTCGGCGGGGGACAAGAGCGAGTGGAACGACCACGACCTGCTGCGCCCCCTGGACGAGGCCGGCCGCGCCGACGCCCTGACCCTGGCCGAGGTGCTCGCCGTGTTCGGCCCGCTGCGGGTGGTCTCCTCGGCGGCCGCGCGCTGCACCGAGACCGTGGTGCCCTACGCGGTCACCCGCGCGGCGGAGATCCGCACCGAACGCGCCTTCACCGTCGGGGCGCTCCACTCCGAGGACGGCCCCTACGACCGGGAGGCCGCCCGCCGGGCGTTCGGGGACCTGCTGGAGGAGCGGCGGCCCACCCTGGTGTGCACGCACGGGGAGCTGGTGGCCGACCTCATGCGCGAGGCGTTCGCCCGCACGGGCTCCCCCGTCCCCCAGCAGCTGTCGCTGCGCAAGGGCACCTTCTGGGTGGTGCACGTGGACGCCGCGGACGGTTCGCTGGCCGCCGTGGAACGCCACACCCGGGCCGGATGACCGCGAGGGGGGACGTGATGAGCGACATGATCGTCAGCGCCGCCAACCCGCTGGTGAAACGCATCCGGCAGCTGTCCTCCCGCAAGTACCGGCGCAGGGAGGGCGTGTTCCTCGTGGAGGGCGCGCAGCCGGTGTGGCGTGCCGTGGAGGCCGGCTGGGCGGTGGAGACCCTGGTCGTCGCCCCCGACCTGCTCACCGGGCCGGTCGCGGGAATGGTCGCCGAGCAGGAGGCGCGGGGGACGCGGGTGGCGCGGCTCAGCGCCGAGCTGTTCACGCGGCTGTCCGACCGGGACGGCCCCGCCGGGGTGGCCGCGGTCGTCCGGAGCCGCACCACGCGGCTGGACGACCTCGCGGTCCGGCCCGGCGCGGTCTTCGCCGCGCTGCACCGCGTGGGCAATCCCGGCAACCTCGGCACGGTCGTGCGCACCGTGGACGCGGTCGGCGGGGCGGGCGTGGTGCTGGTGGGGGAGACCGCCGACCCGTACGCCCCCGCGGCGGTGAAGGCCAGCATGGGCTCCCTGTTCGCCGTGGACGTGGCGCGCGCCCCCGACGCGGAGGCCTTCCTCGACTGGGCGAAACGGAACGGCGTGCAGGTGGTGGCCGCCTCCGGGTACGCCGACGCCGACCACTGGCGCACCGCCTACCGGCCGCCGCTGGCCGTGCTGCTCGGCAGCGAGGGCGACGGACTGCCCGACGACCTGCTGGACCGCGCCGACCTGCGGGTGCGCATCCCCATGACGGGTACCGCCGAGTCGCTCAACCTCGCCGTCGCCGCGGGCGTGATGCTGTACGAGGCCCGGCGGCACGCCCCGGACCTCGGCGGCTGACCGGGGGGAGCGCGTCCCGGCGCCCGGGCGCGCTCGGTAGGTTGGCGGTCATGGCCAAGCAGCAGGTGTCCCGCAGCATCGTCGTCCACGCCCCCGCCGAGCGGGTCTTCGCGCTCCTCACCGACCCGCGCCGCCACGCCGACATCGACGGCTCCGCCACGGTCCGCGGCCCCCTGCACGGCCCGGAGCGGCTGGTCGCGGGCTCCGAGTTCGGCATGGACATGAAGATGTTCGGGGTGTCCTACCGGATGACCAACCGGGTGGTGGAGTACGAGCAGGACCGCCGGATCGCCTGGCGGCACATCGGTGCGCACCGCTGGCGCTGGGAACTGGAGCCGCTGGACGGCGGCGCCACCCGGGTCACCGAGACCTTCGACTACTCCACCACGGGCCCCTTCGCCGTCCTCTACCAGCTCGCGGGCTACCCCTCGCGCAACGCCCGCGCCATCGAGGCCACCCTGCCGAGGCTGAAGAAGCTGGTGGAAGCGTAGTCGGGAACGGTGGGCCTCCCGCCGGTGACCGGTCCGCACCACGAGGACGCGGACCGTCCGGTCCCGGATCTCCACGGTGGTCCGGCTGTCTCCGACCCGGTGGCGCCACGACCCGGCGAGCCGCGCTCCCCGCAGAGCACCGCCGAGGCCCCGGGGCCTCGGCGGGAGCGGTCCGTTCGGCCGGGAAGCGGAGTGTGCGCCGGGCTTCCCGCCGGTCGGGTGTGCCGAGGCCGCGGCGGGCTGCTCCGTCGGACCCGGTCGTCCGGGCCGTACCCGGCCATGGCGTCGCTCAACGGGACGGTGCGACTGCGTCCGGCCGCGGGTCCTCGATCCGGTGCTCGGCCAGGTGGACGCCTGCCAGGTCGTCGAGGCGGGCCACGACGGCTCCGCGCGCGGAGAGGCTCCCGGGCGGGAGCGGCGGGACGCCGTTCGACCTCTTCCGGAAGCCCGGGAACCGGCAGGCCGACCTCCTGGGAGCAGCGTGCTGTACGAGCGCAGCGCCAGGGGGCCGAGCAGCGGCGCCGCGGCACCGTCCGCCGGTCACGCCGGATAGCACTCCACCTCCGTCGCCTTCACGACGGCCCACACCCGCCGCCCCGGGGACAGCGCCAGTTCGGCGAGCGCGGCCGCCGTGATGTCGGCACTCACCTCCAGGACACCGGTGAGGTGGACGCGCACCTGGTCGCCGAAGCGTTCCACACCGTCCACGGTCAGCGGCCAGGCGTTGCGGGGGCTGCCCCCGGGGCGGTCCCGGTACAGGGCGACGGCGCGCGGCGGGAACGCGGCGAACACCGTGCCCGCCTGAGGCTCCGCCACGGTCAACGGCACCTCCGTGCCCGGCGGCCCCGCCAGCCGCACCCGCGTGCCCGCGGCGCGGCCCCGGTACAGGTTCACCCCCACCAGCCGGGCCACGTACCCGGTGCGGGGCCGCCGGGCCACCTCGGCGGGCGTCCCCTCCTGCACGGCCGCGCCGTCCTCCAGCACCAGCACCCGGTCGGCGAGCACCATCGCCTCCAACGGGTCGTGGGTGACCAGCACGGTCGCGCCGGCGAAGGCCGCCAGACGGCGGCGCAGCTGCGCGCGGACCGACACCCGGGTGTGCGCGTCCAGCGCGGCCAGCGGCTCGTCCAGCAGCAGCAGCCGCGGCCGCACCGCCAGCGCCCGGGCGAGCGCCACCCGCTGCTGCTGCCCGCCGGACAGCGTCCGCGGCCGCGCCGCCGCACACCCGTCCAGGCCCATCTCCGCCAGCAGGTCCAGGGCGAGGCGGCGGGCCCGCCGCGCCGGCATCCCCTGGCAGCGCGGCCCGAACGCGACGTTCTCCACCACGCTCAGGTGCGGGAACAGCAGATAGTCCTGGAACACCACGCCGACCGGGCGCCGCTCGGCAGGTTCGGCGGTCACGTCGCCGCCGTCCACCAGGACGTGCCCGCCCGACAGCGGGAGCAGCCCGGCGAGGGCGCGCAGCGCCGTGGACTTGCCCGCCCCGTTGGGGCCGAGCAGCGCCAGCACCCGGCCGGGCCCCACCCGCAGCCGCACGTCCAGCCCGAAACCGGGGCGGCGCACCACCAGGTGCGCGTCCAGCACGGCCTTTCCGGACGTCACGGCGCCCCCGTCCACCGGTCCCGCAGCAGCACCAGGACCAGCACGGACACCGCCAGCAGCACCAGGCTGAGCACGATCGCCGCCTCCGGGCTGCGCTGCATCGCCAGGTACACCGCGAGCGGCACGGTCTGGGTGCGGCCGGGGAAGTTGCCCGCGAACATGATGGTCGCGCCGAACTCGCCCAACGCCCGCGACCAGCACAGCACCGCGCCCGCCAGCACCCCCGGCGCGACCATCGGCAGCGTCACCCGGCGAAACACCGTCCAGCGGGTCGCGCCCAGGGTGGCCGCGGCCTCCTCGTAGCGCCGGTCCGTCCCGCGCAGCGCCCCCTCCACGCTGACCACCAGGAACGGCATGGCCACGAACACCTGCGCCACCACCACCCCGGCCGTGGTGAACGGCAGCGAGTACCCGGTCCACTCGTACAGGTACCGGCCGAGCAGGCCGTTGCGGCCCAGCACCAGCAGCAGCGCCACGCCGCCCACCACCGGCGGCAGCACCAGCGGCACCGTCACCAGCGCCCGCACCACGCGCCGCCCCGGGAAGCGGGTGCGGGCCAGCAGCCAGGCCAGCGGCACCCCCAGCAGAAGGGACACGGCGGTCGCGGCGGTCGCCGTGGTCAGCGACAGGACCAGCGCGTCCCGCACCTCCGCGGAGAGCAGCCGGCGGCCCAGGGTAGGCCACGGCGCGCGGACCAGCAGCCCGACCAGCGGCAGCACCAGGAAACCGAGGCCGAGCAGCGCGGGGAGCAGCAGCGGCCAGGGGACGCGGCCCGCGGACGGCCGCCCCGGACGCCGCTCCCGCTCAGGGAAGGTCGAAACCGGCATCGTCCAGGATCTTCTCCCCTTCGGGGGACGTGACCAGGGTGATCCACGCCTCGGCCAGGTCCGCCTCCGAGGCGCCGTCGACCACCGCGATCGGGTAGTCGTTGACGGCCTGCGCGGCCTCCGGGAAGTCCAGGCCGCGCACCGCGCTGCCGGCGGCCGCCACGTCGGTGCGGTACACCAGCGCGGCGTCCACCTCGCCCAACCGCACCCGGGCCAGCGCGGCCTTCACGTCCTCCTCCCAGGACACCGGCTCGACCTCGGCCCCGGCGGCGTCCAGCACGGCGCGGGAGGCGGCGCCGCACGGCACCTGTGCGGCACAGAGCGCCACGTCGACGCCGTCGGCGGCGAGGTCGCCGAGCGAGCCGATCCCGGCGGGGTTGTCCGCCGGGACCGCGATCCGCAGCGTGTTGCGCGCGAACACCACCGGCCCGCGGGACACGCCGACGGCGTCGGCGACCAGGTCCATGCTCGCGGTGTCGGCGGCGGCGAACACGTCGGCGGACGCGCCCTGGGCGAGCTGTGCGGCGAGGGCGGGACTGCCCGCGAAGGAGAACTCCACGGCGGTGCCGGGATGCTCGGCCTCGAACCGCGCGCCCAGTTCGCCGAAGACCTCGGTGAGGGAGGCGGCGGCGAACACGGTGAGGGTCCGCTCCCCGCCCGCTGCGGGCGGACCGCCTCCGCCGGGGGCGCACGCGCAGGCCGCGACCGCGACGCACAGCGGTGCGACAAGGCGGGAGAGTCTCACGGCAGCACCCTACCGCCCCCGCCCGCACCGGCCCCGGGCCCGTCCCGGGGCGGCCCGGTAGTGCTGCCACCACCGTGATCCGGAGTGCTGTCGCCAGTGCGGTCCGCGCCGCCTCCGCCTACGGTGGGAGACCGTCGACGGACCGTGGGACGACGAGGCGGAGACGGATGGCGGACAGTGGGCTCGGGGCGTGGCGGGAACGCCTGATCTCGGTGCTGCACCTGTTCACCTCGTTCGCGCTGTCCCTGCTCTACCTGGTTCCCGCGGCGCTGCTGGTGCTGATGGCCGGCTCCCTGTCGTCGACGGTGGCCGAGATCATGCTCAGACTGGTGCCCGTCGACTGGGAGCTGCCCGTGCTGGCCGCCCTGACCCTGGTGTCGCTGCCGGTGGCCACGCTGCTGTCCCGGCTGTGCACCCACATCCAGAAGAAGCGGGTGGGGGCCCTGTTCGGCATCGTGGAGACCACGGTGCCCGAACCGGACGACGCGCCGCCGCTGCTGCGCGGCCTGCGGTACGTCCTCGGCCGGGAAGCCTGGACCACGGTGCTGTACAGCACCGTCGCCGGATTCACCGGCCTGCTGGCCGGGGGCCTCACCGTGCTGCTGGTCGCCTACGGGACCGGCGGAGTGGTCGGCGGCGTCCTGGCGTTGGCCATCACCTTCCTGAGCGACGTGTCCGTGCAGAACACCGGCCTGACCACGGTCCTGCTCTGCGTCCTGGCGGGACCGCCGCTGGTGGTGGGCGGCCTGTGGGCCGCCCCGTGGCTGGTCCGCCTCGACACCGGCATCATGCGGCGGGTCCTGTTCGACTCCCCGCAGGTGCGGGTCCGCCGACGGCTGCTCGAACTGAGCGACACCCGTTCCCGCATGGTGGACGCGGCCGAGGCCGAACGCCGCCGTATCGAACGCGACCTGCACGACGGGGCGCAGCAGCGGCTGCTGGCCCTCACCATGACCCTGACGCGGGCGCGCGCCAAGTTCGAACGCGACCCCGAGCAGGCCCGGGCCCTGCTGGAGGAGGCCCAGCGCGAGTCCCGGGCGGTCATGGCCGACCTGCGGGAGGTGGCCCGCGGGCTGCACCCGAGGGTGCTCACCGACCACGGACTCGACGCCGCGCTCCCGGTCGCCGCCGGACGCTGCCCGGTGCCGGTCCGCCTCGACGTCGACCTGGCCGAGCGGCCGTCGCCGCGCGCCGAGGGCGTCGCCTACTACGTGGCCTGCGAGGCGCTCACCAACGTCGCCAAACACGCCGGAGCCACCGCGGTGACGGTGCGGGCCGAACGGGTCCCGCGCCGCCGCGGCGACCTGCTCCGCCTCACGGTCACCGACGACGGGCGCGGCGGCGCGGACCCGGACGCGGGCACCGGGCTGCACGGGCTGTCCGACCGGGTGCACGCGGTCGACGGTGAACTGTTCGTGCACAGCCCACCCGGTGAGGGGACCGTCCTCACCGCCGACATCCCCTGGGAGGCGTGACCGTGCGTGTGATCATCGCTGAGGACTCGGTACTGCTGCGCGGCGGCATGGCCCGCCTGCTGGAGGACGCGGGCATCGAGATCGTCGCCCAGGTCGGCGACGCCGAGGCACTGCTCGCCGCGGTCACCGAGCACAGCGACGTGGACCTGTGCCTGGTGGACATCCGCATGCCGCCCACCTACTCGGAGGAGGGCATGCACGCGGCGATCCGCATCCGCGCCGAACATCCCGGAGTCGCGGTCCTGCTGCTGTCGCAGCACGTCGTCGGCACCTACGCCGCGCAACTGCTGGGCGGCGGCGCGGCGAAGGTCGGCTACCTGCTCAAGGACCGGGTGGCCGACATCGACGATTTCCTGGAGACCCTGCGCCGCATCGCGGACGGGGGGACCGCCATCGACCCCGAGGTGGTGTCGCAGTTGCTCAGCCGCAACACCGACAACGTGCTGGACCGTCTGAGCCCCCGCGAGACCGAGGTGCTCGCGGCGATGGCCGAGGGGCTCAACAACGCGGGCATCGCAGCCCGGCTGTTCATCACCGAACGCGCCGTGGAGAAGCACATCCGCTCCATCTTCACCAAGCTAGACCTGCTGCCCGACACGCACGACCACCGGCGGGTGCTCGCCGTCCTCCAGTACCTGCGAGCCAGTTCGGGACGGTCGTGACCATCCCGCACACGAGAAAGCGAACACCGCGATGACCTTCACCGCCAGAGGACTCTACGCCTCGTCGAGCAAGGCACCGCGCGGCCGACGGGGCCGGGGCTGGCTGCTCGTCGGCGCGCTCATCGGCCTGGCCGCGCTCGGCGTGGGCGCGCTGGGCGTCCTCAACAGCGTCGCCGTGGCGACCGCGACCGAGTCGCAGGAGTTTCCCGCCCCGGCCCGGCTGGAGATCGACAACTACACCGAGGGAAACGTCACCGTCATCGCCGGGGACGGCGACACGGTCAGCGTGCGACTGCGGATGTGGTCCTCCATGACCGCCCGGCTCGGACGGAACGCCGAGACGGAGGGCGACCGGCTGTGGCTCTCCGCCGACTGCGGCGGCTTCCTCAACGTCTTCGGCCGCTGCTCGGCGGACTACGTGGTCACCGTGCCGGAGGGCACCGAGGTCTCGGTGGCCACCGCCACGGGGGACGTGGAGGTCACCGGGATCGTCGCGGACGTGGACGTCACCACCGACACGGGGGAGATCCGGCTGTCGCGGGTCGTCGGCGAGATCTCGTTGCAGAGCGACCTCGGCGACATCACCGCCGAGGGGTCCGGCCCCGCCGCGGTCGCGGACAGCGACGCCGGCACGATCAACCTGGAGAACTTCCGGGCCGCCGAGATCCAGGCGACGACCGCCATCGGCGACATCCTTATCGGTTCGGGGTTCGAGACCGCCACGGCGCGCAGCAACGCCGGAACGGTCCGGGTCGACACCGACACCGGGTTCCGGGCGCTGACGGCCACCACGGACATCGGCGACGTCGAACTGCGGGTGCCCGACGCCGTCTACCGGGTGAGCGTCGAGAGCGACATCGGCACGGAGGAGGTCAGGGTGGACCGGTCGCCCGACGCCGAGGCGGTCATCGAGGCCCGCAGTGACACCGGGTCGATCAGCGTCGGCCCGAGCTGATCCGGCCGCCCGCTCCGCCCCGGGGCGGAGCGGGCTTTTTCGGCGTGTGTTCCGCTTCTTCGGGCAGATCCGGAACCGCCGCACCGGCGTCGAAATGGCTAGAGTGCGTAGCAGCCGAGACGGAGAAGAGGGCCGATGGAAGCCAACTCGTTCGCCCAGGTGTGGCAGGACGTCTTCACCGTGCAGCCCGACCCCCCGCTGTGGATCGTCATCGCCGCCGGGGCGGTCGCGCTGCTCGTGGTGGCGGCGGGAGGACGGGCGTGGCGGGTGGCCCGCAACGTGGTGACCATCGCCCACGAGGGCGGGCACGCGGTGGTGGCGCTGCTCAGCGGACGCCAGCTGACCGGAGTCCGGCTGCACTCCGACACGTCGGGCGTCACTGTCTCCCGCGGCCGCCCCGACGGCCTCGGCATGATCATGACGATCCTGGCGGGCTACACCGCTCCCGCCGTGGTGGGACTGGTCGGGATCGTGCTGCTCACCGCCGGCCGGATCACCGCCCTGCTGTGGATCAGCATCCTGCTGCTGGCGGCGATGCTGCTGCTCATCCGCAACGTCTACGGCGTGGTGTCGGTGGTCGGCACCGGCGCGGTGGTCTTCCTGGTCTCCTGGTTCACGCCCGCCGAGGTGCAGAGCTTCTTCGCCTACCTGTTCACCTGGTTCATGCTGTTCGCGAGCGTGCGCCCGGTGTTCGAACTGCAGTCCCAGCGCCGCCGCCAGCCGTCGCCGCACTCCGACGCCGACCAGCTGGACCGGCTGACCGGGGTGCCCGGCACCGTCTGGGTGATGTTCTTCGCCCTGTTCAACATGGCCGTGGTGGTGCTGGGGGTCTGGCTGCTGCTGTTCCGCTGACGGCGGGGCGGGGCCGAGTGCCGGGTCACGCGGCGGGGAACGCCAGGGCCGCCTCCACGGTCGGGTGGACGGGGATGCGCGTGTCGAGCGCGGTGACCCGCAGGATTTTCGCGACCCGTTCGGACGGCGCCGCGATGAGCAGCCGGCAGCCGTGCTCCTGGGCGGTCTTGTAGCTCTGCACCAGCACCCGCAGACCGCTGGAGTCGATGAAGGCGAGACCGGTACAGTCCAGCACGACACGGCCACCGGGGTGCTTCTCCAGGGCGGCGATGACCGTGTCCCGGAAGTCGTTCTCGGTGGCGATGTCGATCTCTCCGTCGAGCACGATGACGGCGGTGTCGTCGTGCTCGTCAACGGTGATCTGCAACGCGGACATGCTGACTCCGGAAGGGTACGCCGATGTTGGCATGCGGCCGGGGGACGCGGTGAAACAGACCTTCCACTGACCGGAACGCGGGGACGAGGCACGTGCGGACCCACGGGCAGGCATACGGACCGGCCGGGAGGTCTGTCTCATTCGTGTGCCACTCCTCGTTTCGACGATACGGGATCGCCGAACGCCTACGAGTCTTTCGCGGACCGTGGTGATCAGTCGTCTGGGGCGTTTCGCTCCCGGCGCGGTGGTGGACTCTCGAAGTGGTCCTACGCGGCACGGCTGCGCCTGATCGTTGCTCGTACAGGACGTCAGCGGGGGACGTCCGTCCCGGACGATATCACACGGCAGTCGGCGAATTTGGGCTTTTCCCGCCGGTTTTACTCACACGGTCGCGGTTCGGCCGCGCACCGGAACCACCCGGGGGTCCGGGGGCGGCGCGGTGCGCTGCAGCACCCAGGTGCAGGCGGCGAGGGTGAGCGGGACCGCCACGGTGAGCGCCAGCGCCGGGATGGCGATCCCCGAATCGTTGAACGCGAACCCCGCCAGACCGGTCACCAGCGATCCGGTGAGCCCGGCCCGCAGCGTCGGCGCGTGCTCGTAGACCCGCCACAGCACGCCCACCCGCCAGTTGGTCGGGTTGTTCAGCACGACGAACAGGAACAGCAGCGCCCCCGCCGCCAGCAGCGTCAACTGCCAGTTGCCCAGGGACCCCAGCATCGCGTCGAGTTTGCGGGAGACCACCGGCCACGCCGTGCCGTCCAGCAGCTGGCCCGCGAACAGGCCGAAGTGGCTGCGTTCGTTGTGCGGACGCAGGTAGTCGAGGAACGACAGGGCGGTGATCATCGCCACGGCGGCGCCGCCGATCAACGCCAGCCGCGCCGGGGTCACCCGCAGTCCGGCGATCATCAGCACGGTCACCGACAGCCCCGGCACCAGCGCCAGCACCCCGCCGAAGTCGGTGCCCAGCCCCGGCCAGCCGGTCGCGAACAGCGTCGCCGCCCCGAGGGCCAGGGACACCGCCACCGCCCAGGAGCGGCGTCCGCGCGCCAGCAGGTGGTGCGCGATTCCCGCGGCGGTCATCAGCATGCCCGTGGCGAAGGTGGCGAAGGCGATGTTGCCGAGCCCGTAGAACCGGCCCGCCACGATCGGGGTGTAGCCGGTGGGCGAGTTCATCTGCAGGTCCGATCCGGTGCACAGGTCGACGAAGAGCACCAGGGTGGTGGCGGCCGCCACGATCGTGGTGGGCGCCAGGATGTCCCGCCGCCACGGTCCGGCCAGCGCGGCCGCCACGATCGCCGCGTCGGCCAGCAGCACGCCGCCCAGCAGGGCCGCCTGCGGGAAGTCGGCCGACCACCACGGCACCAGGTTGACCAGGTAGCTGGAGACCGGGAAGGCGGCCCCGGCGAGCGCCACCACCCGGGTCACCGACAGCACCAGGTGCCGTTTGGCCAGGTCCCGTCCGCCGTAGCGCTTCAGGGCGTAGGCGGCGCAGACGTAGATGAGGAGCTGGGTCGCCACCAGCCCGCTGAAGAAGCCGGGCACCAGCGACTCCACCACCTCGGCGGCGGTGGCGAACTGCGTCAGGCGGTCCACGGCCGCGTCCAGCGCCGCGGGGCGGGGGGTCTGCCGCCAGGCCCGTCCCACCGTCCCCCGGTCCGGCGGGGCGTCCAGGGAGTGCAGCAGGGTGGTGGTGATGTCGGTCAGCGCCACCAGCCCCGCCCGCCGGGTGGACTCGGAGACCAGGTAGCCCCCGTCGAAGCCGGTTCCGCCCGGCCCGGGGCCGTGCAGCAGCGCGGCGTTCAGCCTGGAGGCCCCGGCCTCCACGGAGATGCCCGCGACCAGCAGGGTCGACTCCGGCGGCAGGGTGGCGCGCACCGCGGCCAGGCCGTCGTCGATCGCGGCGAGGCGCTCCCGCCGTTCCCGCAGTTCGCTGTGCTCGGTGAGGTCGGGTTCGGGTTCGTCCTCCTCCGTGAGCAGGTCGTCCAGGGCGTCCGGGGCGTCGGGGACCCCCGGGAGGCGCAGGGGGACCTGGGGGTCCCGGGGGATCCCGTCGACCGTGCCGGCGCCGTCCGCGACCGGCTCCTCCACCACGGTGGTCGGCGCCGGCGGGTCGAGGTACAGGTCGGCCAGGTCCTTCAGGTCGACGACGCCGAGGGCGACGCCGTCCCAGGAGCCGGGGGCCAGCGCGGCGGTGTCGTCCAGGTAGCGGTCGACCCGGCCGTCGCTGCCCGCGGCGGCCAGGGCGGCCCCCGGGCCGACCGCCAGGGTGGTGCCGCCGTGGGCGCGGACCGTGTCGCCGAGCAGGCCCACCCGTGCGCCGAACCGGGACTCGGCGTTGTAGGCGACGTGTTCGGCGTAGTGGGGGACGACCGCGCCGGCGCCGTCGGCCTCCGGCGGCAGCGGGAGTTCGCAGATGGAGTAGGTCTGGCGCTCGCTCGCGGCGCGCTGGCCGGCCGAGACCGTCAACCAGCCGTCGACCGGGCAGGTGCGCGAGGTGACGGTGCGGATCGACAGGTTGCCGATGGCGCTGCGGTGCGCCAGGTCCCACAGGTGGGGAGTGGTCTCCGGGGTGACCTCGTGCCAGCGCAGGCCGGGGACGCCGACCAGGACCACCGGTCCCCGCCGGGGCGCGGCCCCGGGCGCGGAGGCCGTGCCCGGGGGCGGGGGAGCCGCCGAGACCAGGACGACCAGGGCGGCCAGCGTGGTCAGCACATGGGCGAGCCACCTGCCTACAGCCACGCCGGGTCCCCCTCACACGATCAGGCCGTGGAGACCACCCTAAGTCACCGCGGCGTGACAGGGAGGGCAACGCCACCCGGGAGGCGTCAGTTCCTCCACGGTGCAGCGGGTTTCGGAGGTTCGGCGGGGTGCTCGGCGCGCGCGGCCGCGCCCACGCCGCTGAGCAGTGAGAGGATGGCGGTTCCGGCCGCCAGGTTGATCAGCGCCGTCACGGCCGCGACGACCGCCGGGCCGCCCTGGGTGAACGGGGTGACCGTGGCGACGGCCACGGCCAGGCCGACGATCCAGCAGAAGAAGGTGAGCGGCCGGGGCGTGTTCGGCAGCAGCAGGTGCAGCAGGCCGGTGGCGGCCAGGGCGCCGGACGCGGCCAGGGTCGCGTAGGCGGTCACGCCCGCGCCGCCGAAGCGCCAGGAGTCCTCGGGGGACAGCGCCGCCGTGCCGAGGAGGCCGTTGGCGAGCAGGCTTCCCACGAGGGTGACGAGTGCCGCGACCACGGCTGTGGCCAGTCCTCCGGCCCACAGGCGTGCCGTGTTGACGCGCCGCGCACTCCCGGCGCCGAATCCATATTCGGTCATGCCGTTACCCCCCGATACGGCACCTATATGGTCGTTTCGGTATATACCCCCTGTATACAAGTGGTAACCCCACGGCAAGTCCGCTGGTGGCGCGGCCTCACCCCGCCTGGCGGGCCTCCGCCCACCGGCCCGACCGCCTCCGCCGGTCGCTCGGCACCACCAGCGGGGTCCCGGTCTCCGGGTCGGGGATGACCCGGCAGGGCAGCCCGAAGACCTCCGCCACCAGGTCGGCGGTGACGATCTCGTGCGGGTCGCCCTGGGCGACCACCGCGCCGTCCTTCATCGCGATCAGGTGGGTGGCGTACCGGCAGGCGTGGTTCAGGTCGTGCAGCACCGCCACCAGCGTGTGGCCGCGCTCGTGGTGCAGGTCGGCGCAGAGGTCCAGCATGTCCAGCTGGTGGGCGATGTCCAGGAACGTGGTCGGCTCGTCCAGCAGCAGCAGCGGGGTCTGCTGCGCGAGCACCATCGCCAGCCACACCCGTTGGCGCTGCCCCCCGGAGAGCTCGTCCACCAGCCGGTCGGCGAGGTCGTCGACCCGGGTGGCCGCCATCGCCTCGGCGACGACCCGCTCGTCCGTGCGCGACCACTGCCGCAGGAACCGCTGGTGCGGGTAGCGGCCCCGCGCCACCAGGTCGGCCACGGTGATGCCGTCCGGAGCGACCGACGTCTGCGGCAGCAGGCCCAGCCGCCGCGCCACCTCCTTGGACGGGTACGAGTGGATCAGCTTGCCGTCCAGGTACACCGACCCGGCCGCCGGCCGGATCATCCGCGACAGCGCGCGCAGCAGCGTGGACTTGCCGCAGGCGTTGGGGCCGACGATCACGGTGAAGGAGCGGTCCGGGACGGCGACCTCCAGGCCGCGGGAGACGACGCGCTGGTCGTAGGCCAGCGTCAGGTTCTCCCCCCGCAGCCGGGGGGACGAGGACTGGGACATGTTCTCACCTCGCGTGTCAGGCACGGCCGCTCCGCCACTCCGCGTACAGCAGCCAGACCAGGTAGGTTCCGCCGACGACCGTGGTGACCACGCCCACCGGGAGCTGCACGGGCGCCAGCAGCCGCAGCGCCACCAGGTCCGAGCAGAGCAGCAGCGCCGCTCCCATGAGCGCGGAGGCCACCAGTGTCGTGCCGTCGGCCCGGGTCAGCCGCCGGGCCAGTTGCGGGGCGGCCAGGGCGACGAACGCGATCGGCCCGGACACCGCGATCGCGACCCCGGTCAGCGCGCTCGCCGCGACCAGCGCCAGCGTCTGGGTGCGCTGGGGGGACACGCCGAGCGCCCGCGCGGTGTCGTCGCCCATCTCCATGAGCCGCAGCCGCGCACCGAGCCGCAGCAGGACCGGGAACAGCACGGCGGAACCGGCGCCGACCGCGGCGACGTGCGACCACTCCCGCGCGTTGAGCGTACCGACCAGCCACACCTGGGCGGTCAGCGCGTCGGTGAGTTCGGCACGGGTGATGAGGTAGTGCGTCACCGCGCCCAGCATCGCGCTGATCCCGATGCCGACCAGGACGAGCCGGTACCCCTGCACCCCCCGGCGCAGGGCCAGCAGGTAGACGAGCACGGCCGTGCCCACCCCGCCGAGCATCGCCCCCAGCGCGGTGGGCAGCATGCCGCCGCCGAACACCAGGATGGTCAGCACCGCCCCGGTGGACGCGCCCGCGGTGAACCCGATGATGTCGGGGCTGCCCAGCGGGTTGCGGGACAGGCTCTGGAACACCGCGCCCGCCATGCCCAGCGCCGCGCCCACCAGGGCCGCCGTCAACGCCCGCGGCAGCCGGACCTCGCGCACGAAGAACACGTCGAGCCGCTCCCCCCGGCCGGTCAGCGCGGCCAGCGCGGCGGGCAGCGGGACCGGGTAGTCGCCGACCACGAGGCAGACCGCCAGGGCCGCGGCGACCAGCGTGCCCAGGGCCAGGCAGACGGCGAGCACGCGGGGGCGCAGCCGGAACGCCACCGGGCCCAGGCGGACGGAGCGGAGCGGGGCGGCGGTCATGGCCGGACCATCCTCGTGCGGCGGACCAGGGCGACGAAGACCGGGGCGCCGACCAGCGCGGTGATGATGCCGACCTCCAGCTCCCCGGTGGGCAGCACCACCCGGCCCAGCGTGTCGGAGGCCACCAGCAGGACCGCGCCCAGCACCGCGGAGTAGGGCAGCAGCCAACGCTGGTCGGGCCCGGTGAGCAGGCGGGCCGCGTGCGGCACGGCCAGGCCCACGAAGGCGATCGGCCCGGCCGCGGCGGTGGCCGCCCCGCACAGCAGCACCACGGCGGCCGCGGTCCGCAACCGGATGCGGCCGATGCGCGCGCCCAGCGCGGCGGCGAGGTCCTCGCCCAGCGCGACCGCGTTCAGCGACCGGCCCAGCGTCACCGCGACCAGCGCACCGACGACGAGGAACGGCGCCACCGGGACGAGGACCTCCACGCCCCGCCCGGCCAGGGAGCCGACCTGCCAGAACCGGATCTCCTCGAAGACGAAGTCGTGGAACAGCACGACGCCGTTGGTCAGGCCGAGCAGCACCGCGCTGACGGCGGTCCCGGCCAGGGCGAGCCGCACCGGGGTCGCGCCGGTGCGGCCCCGGGAGCCCAGGAAGTACACGAAGGCGGCGGCCGCCGCGGCGCCGCCGAAGGAGAACCAGACGTAGGCGCCGACACCGGTCAGCCCGAACAGGTAGACGGCCGCGACCACGGCGGTGGTGGCCCCCATGTTGACGCCGAGCAGCCCGGGGTCGGCGAGCGGGTTGCGCACCAGCGCCTGCATGAGCGCCCCGGCCAGGCCGAGGGCCGCGCCGACCGCGACGCCCAGCACGGTCCGGGGGACGCGCAGCCCCAGGACGACGTTGTGGTCGTAGGAGTCGTCGAAACGCCACAGCGCGTCCCACACCACCTCCGGGGGGATGGCCTTGGCGCCCACCGCCAGGCTGAGCAGCGCGGTCAGCGCCAGCACCCCCAGGGCCAGCAGCAGGCCGCCGGCGCGCAGGACGTGGGAGGCGGCCCGCGCGGAGGTGCGCCGGGTGAGGGCGGCGCGGGCGGCGGAGGTGTCGTCGAGGTCGGTGCGGTCGCCGTCGACCGTGGCCAGCCGGTCGAGGCTCACCGGACGCCGATCCGGGCAGGGGAGTGCTGCAGCCGCTGGGGCACCGTCGTCCTCCGTAGGCACACCGTCGAGAACTTAGACAAGGCTAACCTATGGTGTGGTCCTCGGTGTAGGGGAGGAACGCCGGAACCCCAGGCGTTCCGGTCAGCGGTGGTCCGGCGGCTCCGGCCACGGGCGGTCCTCGCGGCGGGCCCGTCCATCCGTGTCGTGCTCCGCGTCGGAGGAGAAGAGGTCGCCGCGGTAGCCCGGGTAGTAGCTGGAGCCGGTGCCGTAGCGGTCGGCGGGGCCGTCGCCCGGGGCGGGGTGGCCGCCGCCGGGAGGACCGCCGAGAGCGGGGTCCGGGGGAAGCCGGTAACCCGGGGCCGCACCGCCGGGGGCGGGCGGCGGGGCGAGGGGGTCGTCGTGGCCGCCGGGGCCTTCCTGGGGGTAGCCGGGGGCGGGGGTGGTGCCGTAGGGCGGCGGCGGGATGGTCGGGAAGCCGCCGGTGTCTCCGGTGTCGTGGCGCGGGGCCGCGGCCTCGCCGGTCGGTGCGGGGTTCCACACGGCGGTGGCATCAGGGGCGCTGTCCCGGGCGGGGCCCCCGAGGGGGTCGTCGTGGCCGCCGGGGCCTCTCTGGTCGTGTCCGGGGCCCGGGGCGGACCAGGCCGCGGTATCACCGGTCGGCGCGGGGTTCCACACGGCGGTGGCATCGGGGGCGCTGTCCCGGGCAGGGCCGCCGAGCGGGTCGTCGTGGCCGCCGGGGCCTTCCTGGTGGTAGCCGGGGGCGGGGGCGGTGCCGTAGGGCGGCGGCGGGATGGTCGGGAAGCCGCCGGTGTCGTGCGGGGCCGCGGCGCCACCGGTCGGTGCGGGGTTCCACACGGCGGTGGCATCGGGGGCGTTGTCCCGGGCGGCCCAGGCCGGGGCGTCGCCGCCCTCGGGGCCCGGAGCGCTTGGGAAGGCGGCCGTCGCGGCACCGGCGTCGTGGACCGCGGTGGCGGCACCGCCGTCGACGTAGCCGCGGCCGTCGCCGGGACCGTCCTCCTCGCCGCGGTCCCGGTAGCCGGGACCGTCCCCGTACCCGTCGCGGTCCTCGTACCCGCGGTCGTCCTCGTACCCGCCGCGCTCGTCGTAGTCGTCGTAGCCGGGACCGTCCTCCGGCGGAGGCGGCTGCTCGGCGGCGCGCCGTTCGGCCTTCTCAACGGCGGAGGCCGCGTAGTGGGTCCACCAGGCGCTCGCGCACACCAGCGCGCTGACCCCGGTCATCACCCATGCCGTGGTGGAACCGCCCGACATGGTGTTGACCAGGAGCGAACCCAGGGTGAGCGCGGTGGCCAGCACCGGCAGGGCCAGGCGCAGCAGCGGGCCGAGGGAACGTTGGGCGTCGCCGGAGCGCTGGCGCCGCGACGAGGGCCGTGCGGGTCGCGAGGACCGCGAAGAGGTTCGACGTTTCATTGTGGTTTGCACTCTAGGGGATCAGGGGGAGCCCGGGGAGGGGAAAAGTCCACCCCGTCAGCGGGCCCGTTCGACGATACGCGGCGGGACGAACGCGCGCACCGGCGGCGGCACGCCGTCGAAGCGTTCCACCTGGACCAGCGACAACTGGCCGGTGCACCCCTGCGCCAGCCGCGACGTGCCCACATCGGCGGTGACCGCGTTCGGGTTGCCGTGCGCGCACGTCACCTCCGGCGCGGACGGGTCGAACCAGGCGCCCGTGGACAATTGCACCACGCCCGGCCGCACGCCGTCGTCCAGCACGGCGCCCGCCAGGCAGGAGCCCCGGTCGTTGAACAGGCGCACCACGTCGCCGTCGGCGATGCCGCGCGCCGCCGCGTCGTCCGGGTGCAGCCGCACCGGGGCCCGGCCGGCGACCTTGCCCGCGCGGCTGTGCGCCCCCATGTCCTGCTGGCTGTGCAGCCGGTCCCGGGGCTGGTTGGCGACCAGCGTCAGCGGCCACCGCCGCGCCAGTTCCGTCCCCGGCCGCTCCGGCGGGTCCAGCCACACCGGATGCCCCGGACAGTCCGGGTAGCCGAACTCCGCGACCGTCTCCGAGTACAGTTCGATCCGCCCGCTCGGCGTGCCCAGCGGAGCCGCCTCGGGGTCGGCGCGGAAGCCGCCGAACAGCGTGGTGTCCGCCACCCGGTGCGGGATGTCCACCCCGCCGTCGGCCCAGAAGCCGTCGAAGTCCGGCAGCCCGGCCTCCGGTCCCTGCCGGCCCCGCCACTCCTCGTACAGGTGCCGCAGCCACTGCCGGGCGTCCCGACCCTCGGTGAACTCCCCGGCCGCGCCCAGCCGCTCCGCCAGACCGGTGAAGACGGCGTAGTCGTCCCGGGCCGCGCCGTGCGGCGGCACCGCCCGCCGCATCACCCGCAGCCGCAGGTCCCCGTTGCTCGCCGCGAAGTCCTCGCGTTCCAGCGTGGTCGTCACCGGGAACACCACGTCGGCGTGGCGGGCCGTGGCCGTCCAGTGCGTCTCGTTGACCACCACCGTGTCGGGGCGCGCGAACGCCCGCCGCAGCCGCGCCAGGTCCTGGTGGTGGTGGAAGGGGTTGCCGCCCGCCCAGTACACCAGGCGCACGTCGGGGTAGCGCAGCCGCCGCCCGTCGAAGTCGAACGGCTCCCCGGGATGCAGCAGCATGTCCGCGATCCGCGCCACCGGGATCAGCGAGTCCACCGGGTTGCGGCCCTGCGGCAGCCGGGGCAGCGCGAGCCGGGTGGACCCGCCGCCGTAGTTGCCCATCGACCCGTAGCCGGTGGCGAACCCGCCCCCGGGCAGGCCGATCTGCCCCAGGAACGCGGCCAGCGCGATGCCCGCCCACAGCGGCTGCTCCCCGTACCGGGCGCGCTGCACCGACCAGCCCACGTTGACCAGGGTGCGGCCGCGCGCCATCCGCCGCGCCAGGTCCCGCAGCTCCGCGGCGGCCACCCCGCTGAGCGCCGCCGCCCACTCCGGGCTCTTCGGCGTCCCGTCGGTCCGGCCCAGCACGTAGTCGCGCAGCCGCCGCCAGCCGACGGTGCAGCGGTCCAGGAACGCGGTGTCCGCGAGGTCCTCGACGAGGAGCACGTGGATGAGGGACAGCAGGATCGCCGTGTCCGTGCCCGGCGCCGCGGACACCCAGCGGGCGCCGAGCTCCGCGGCGGTGTCGTCGCGCAGCGGGCTGACCGACACGAACTCGGTGCCCCGCCGCGCCGCCTCCCGCATGCCGCCCTCCGCGGTGTTCGCGGCCCGCCCGCCCGACGACACCCACGTGTTGGACACCCGCAGCCCGCCGAAGCTGACCAGCAGGTCGGTGTGCTCGGCGATCGCCTCCCAGGTCGGCGGCCGGTACAGCAGGTCGCGGGTGCCCGCCGCGCCCACCACGTGCGGCAGCAGCACCTCCGCGGCCCCGTGGCTGTAGGTGGTCACCGAACGGGTGTAGCCGCCGATCGTGTTGAGGAAGCGGTGCAGCTGGCTCTGCGCGTGGTGGAAGCGGCCCGCGCTCGCCCAGCCGTAGGAGCCGCCGAAGACCGCCGCGTTGCCGTGGTCGCGCCGCACCCGGTCGAGTTCGGCGGCCACCAGGTCCAGCGCGGTGTCCCAGTCCAGCGCCACGTACTCGTCGTCGGGGGCGCCGCGCCGCGGATCGGGGCCGGGGCCGCGCTCCAGCCAGCGCCTGCGCGCCACGGGCCGGTCCACGCGGGTGGGGTGGTGCTGCGCGTCCGGCGTGTTCTCGATCAGCGGGGAGGGCGCGGGGTCGGCCGGGTCGGGCCGCACCCCCACCACCCGGCCGTCGCGCACCAGCACCTCGAAGGAGCCCCAGTGCGCGCTCGTCGGATACGCCGCCCCCCGGTCCGGCTTCCCCGCCATCGCCTCCACACCTTCCGGTCGACTGCTCCGCGCCAGCTTAGAGGCACCGCGGTCCCGGCCCGGCAACCGGGTTTTGCCAGGATGGGAGCGGTAACACCCCGGTCTTTCGGTCAGGAGTCGATCATGGATGCGGTCGCGTCGCGTTCGCGGCGGTCAGTGCTGGCGGTCCCGGCGTCCAACCCACGGTTCATCGAGAAGGCCCGCGGTCTCGACGTGGACGCCTTCTTCCTCGACCTGGAGGACGCGGTCGCCCCGCTGGAGAAGGAGAAGGCCCGGCAGGCCGTGGTGGCCGCGCTCACCGAGGGCGGCTGGGACGGCAAGGTCCGCACGGTCCGCGTCAACGACGCCACCACCGCGTGGGCCTACCGCGACGTCATCACGGTCGTCGAGGGCGCCGGAGCCGACCTGGACTGCCTGGTGCTGCCCAAGGTCACCGACCCCGCGCACGTGCTCTGGCTGGACACCCTGCTCACCCAGATCGAACGCGCCGTCGGCCTGGAGGTGGGCCGCATCGGCATCGAGGCGCAGATCGAGGACGCCCGCGGGCTGGCCCGCGTCGACGAGATCGCCGCCGCCTCACCCCGCCTGGAGACCCTCGTCTACGGTCCCGCGGACTTCATGGCCAGCATCAACATGAAAACGCTGACGGTGGGCGAGCAGCCGCCCGGCTACGACGTCGGCGACGCCTACCACTACGTGCTGATGCGCATCCTCACGGCCGCGCGCGCCCACGACCTGCAGGCCATCGACGGCCCCTACCTGAAGGTCCGCGACGTCGAGGCGTTCACCCGCTCCGCGCGGCGCACCGCCGCCCTCGGCTTCGACGGCAAGTGGGTGCTGCACCCCGGCCAGGTGGCCGCCGCCAACGAGGTGTACGCCCCCACCCAGGAGGACTACGACCACGCCGAACTGGTCCTCGACGCCTACGAGTACGCCACCACGGTGCGGCGCCGCGGCGCGGTGATGCTCGGCGACGAGATGCTCGACGAGGCGTCCCGCAAGATGGCGCTGGTCGTCGCGGCGAAGGGCCGCGCCGCCGGAATGAAGCGGACCAAGGAGTTCACGCCCGAACCCGGGTGACCGGGAGCGGCACCGGGGCGGCGGGAAGCCGCCGCCCCGCCCCGGCGGGTCCGCTCAGCGCACCGGGCAGGGCGGGCGCATGCCGTCGATGAGCAGCGTCAGCCCCATCCCCACCAGCCACACGTCCTTGGCCAGGCCGATGCCCTGCGGGGTGGGGCGGATACCGTCCTCCATGCGCGCGCCCGGCTCGGTGAAGTAGTGGCCCAGCAGCGCGGCGCCGAACCCGGTGAGCGCCGCGCCCACCAGGGCGCTGGGCACGAACGGCAGCAGCAGGGCCGCGCCCAGCCCGATCTCGCTGCCGCTCAGCAGCCTGGCGAACCGCTCCGGCGGCATGTCCCGCACCGTGGGAAACACCCGGGAGGCCGCCTGGTGCAGGTAGGCCGCGGTGTCCGCGTCGGCGCCCCGCTTGCCGAGGCCGGAGTTGAGGATGTACGCGCCCGCGGTCAACCGGACGGGCAGGTGGGCGATACGGAAAGCCATGTGCTCCTCCACGGAACCTGACGGACCGGAAACGGCCCCCCCACTACCCGTTTTCCCCGGAAGAACCGCATGCCCGGCGCTTCTCTGCGCACGGAGCGCGTCCTCTTACCGGCCGCTAACCCCGATGGGTGACGATGGGGGCATGAGCCCTGCCCGCACCGTGCTGATCGCCGACGACGACCGCGCCATCCGCGACTCCCTGGAACGGGCACTGCAACTGGAGGGGTACCGGACCCGCACCGCCGCCGACGGTGTGGAGGCGCTCACCGCCGTCCACGCCGACCCCGTCGACCTGCTCATCCTCGACGTGATGATGCCGGGCGTGGACGGGCTGGGGGTGTGCCGGGTGCTGCGCGCCGAGGGCGACCGCACCCCGATCCTCATGCTCACCGCGCGGGTGGAGACCCCCGACCGGGTCGCCGGACTGGACGCCGGAGCCGACGACTACCTGCCCAAACCCTTCGACCTGGACGAACTGCTGGCCCGGATACGGGCGCTGCTGCGTCGGGCCGCGCCCACCAGCGGGGAGGGCGCCGCCGAACCGCTCATCCAGGTCGGCGACCTGCGCATCGACCCGGGCGCGCGGCGCGTCTGGCGGGCCGGCCGCGAGGTGGAGCTGTCCAAGACCGAGTTCGACCTGCTGGAACTGCTGGCCCGCAACGCGGGGATCGTGCTGGACCACGCCACCATCTACGACCGGATCTGGGGCTACGACTTCGGCCCCGAGTCGAAGAACCTGGCCGTCTACATCAGCTACCTGCGGCGCAAGCTGGAACCGGAGGGGACCACGCCGCTGATCCAGACGGTCCGCGGCGTCGGCTACACCCTGCGGCCGAAATGAGCGCCGCCACCGCCCTGGCGGAGCGGGTCCGCGGCTGGCTGCGCGGCTTCAACGCGACCAGTCTCGGCACCCGGTTCGCGGTGACGTTCGCGGCGGTCGCCGCCGCGGTCATCGTGCTCGTGGGGTCGCTCGCCTACAGCGCCGCCGCCACCCTGGTCCGCGACAGCGCCCAGCAGGAGTTCAACGCCACCGTCTCCAACGTCGCGCAGACGCTGCGCAACTCCTCGGCCGGCGGCAGCCGCTTCAACGAGTTCACCCTGGTGCACTCGGAGACCTTCTCGTTCCAGCTGGTCAACGGCGAGGGCGAGATCATGGTGCCGCTGGGCGGCGGCCGGGCCTCGGGCGCGCTGCCGGTCACCGAGGCCGACCGCGCCGTCGCCGGGCACTACGCCGGGGGACTGGTGCACCTGCGGGACGACGAGTCCCTCGGCGAGCCGCTGCGCGTGGCCACGGTCTCCTTCGGGCAGGGGCTCGGCGCGGTGCAGATCGTGCAGCGCCTCCAACCCACCGAGCGGCTGCTGGACACGCTGGCCGCGCAGATGGTGGTGGTCGGCGTGGTGGCGCTGCTCGGCGCGGGGCTGGCGGGCTGGCTGGTGGCGCGCCGCATCACCGGCCGCCTGGTCCGCCTCACCGAGGCCGCCGAGTACGTCACCTCCACGGGCCGCCTCGACCGGGCCGTGTCGGACGGCGGCAGCGGCGGCAGCGGCGGCCGCGACGAGGTGGGCCGTCTGGGCGTCGCGTTCAACGAGATGCTGGGGCGGCTCGCCGCCGCCAAGGAGGAGCAGCGGCGGCTGGTGCAGAACGCCTCCCACGAGCTGCGCACCCCGCTGACCAGTCTGCGCACCAACGTCAGCGTGATGAAGCGGTTCGACCGGCTCTCCCCGGAGGCGCAGCAGCGGCTCGTCGACGACCTGCAGGGGGAGACCCGGGAGCTGACCGACCTGGTCAACGAGCTGGTCAGCCTGGCCACCGAGACCTACCAGGACGAACCGGTGCAGGAGGTGGTGCTGCGCGAGGTCGCCGAGCGGGTCGCGGCACGCGGCCGCCGCCGCACCGGCCGCGAGGTCGTCGTGGACGCCGACGACAGCGCGGTCCTGGGGCGGCCGGGCGCGCTGGAGCGGGCCCTGTCCAACCCGGTGGAGAACGCCGCGAAGTTCGACCCCGGCGGCACCGCCCCCATCGAGATCCACATCCGCGGCGGGGTGGTGGAGATCCGCGACCGGGGCCCCGGCATCGAGGAGGCCGAACTCGCGCACATCTTCGAACGCTTCTACCGCGCCCCGTCCGCGCGCGGCCTGCCCGGCTCCGGGCTGGGGCTGTCCATGGTCCACGACATCGCCGCCGCCCACGGCGGCACGGTCTTCGCGTACAACCGCGAGGGCGGCGGCGCGGTCATCGGCCTGCGCCTGCCGACCCTCCCGGCGGCGGAGGAGGACCAGCGGCAGCGATAACCGGCGGCGACCATGCCCCCGGGGCCATCGGCGCAGCCGATTCCGGCACCAGGGACATGGTCGCCACGGACCAGTGCCGGTTACAAGCGCTCGGTTTTGTGCCATTCGTAGTCGTTGGTGACCGCGTGGTGGGGTGGGAGCACGAACTCGTAGTAGTACATCGGTCCCTGTTCGTCTCCCCACACCGAGGTGCCCGCCAGTACCGCCGAGCCTTCGGTGATCTTCAGTGCGTCGGCTTCCCGCTGGTCGGCGTAGCGGGCTTCGAAGTAGTCCCGGCCGTAGGTGGCCTGGCGGCCGGTGCGTGCGGCGAGCAGGTGGAGGATGTTCGGGATCGGCAAGGGCTCCAGCAGTTCGGGGATGTCGTGGGTGAAGGCGACCGGCAGCCAGCTCACGGACAGACGGTAGGGCTGGTTCTTCCGGTAGGTGACGGCCTGGCGGCGCAGCACGGTCATGTTCAGCGCGTCGGCGTTGATGCCGAGGGCGGCTCCCACGTTGGGCAGCATCGGCACCACACCCACCTCGTTGATGTCGATCACGTCGCCGCTGGCCGGGGTTGGTCTGCGGACGCGTTCCGGGGTGGTGGGCACCGCGCGCTGGCTCAGCACGGTGGAGCCCTGCTGGGTGGTGCGCACCAGTCCCTCGCCGCGGAGCTGCCGGATCGCCTTGTGTGCGGTGCCGGGTGAGACGGAGAACTCGGCGGCCAGTTCGGTGACGGTGGGAAGCCGGTCGCCTTCGGCGAGCTGACCGCTGGAGATCAGGTCGCGGTAGTGGTCTGCGATCTGGACGTAGGGCGGCCGGGACCGTTCGATGCGGGGCGGCATGGCATTCCTTCCTCACACGCGCACATGTCCAAGCGCGATTCTGCGGAGACGGACTGACTGGTTTTGATCTTCCTCTTGTTCTAGCAATCCCATTCCAATAGGCATATATATAGGGTATATATATGCCTTGACATGCGCTGCGGTGGAGTCAGCGTATGCCGAGAAATGCAAGCGGCCCTGCCCGGTGCGCCAACACCGAACAGGGCCTTAGCCCCCAACCTGCCGAAACCAGGTGGTGACTCATGAGTAAGGCTACTGCCCCGCCCGTACCCGGAATGCGGCGAAGTGCCCGCATCCGCCCCGACCGCGCAGCCCGCTCCAGCCGGAAAGACGGTGGCACGATGAACACGCCCGCCGCACGACACTCCTTCTTCGGTGTGACGGGCCTTCTCCTTGGCATCGCCGTGCTGCTGCTGGCGGCCTTCCGACCTGTTCCCGGTTCCCCTTCACCCCGGCGTCGGCCGGTGGTGCACCGGCCGCGGCATGCCGCGCCGCCGCCTCGGCAGGCGCGGGCCCTCCCACCCCGCATCCCGAACTACCCGGTGTTCGCCGCCTGTGCGCGCCGGTACTCCGCACTGTGGGAGATCACCTACACCCACGCCTCCCCCTGCCCGTATGTGGCGCGCAACCGGGTGACCGGCAGCACGGTGGCGGTGGACGACGTGGACCTGCTCGACCACATCCTGGCCACCTACGAACACCCCGACCCCGTGCGCGGCTACTACGGCCAACAAGCCCGCGGACGTGTGCGCACCTACCTGGACAGCCACCCGAACAGGGGCCGGTGATGGCCGACCACACCCTCACCCCCGACCAACTCGCCCTGCTGGCCGACGGGCGCGCCCGTGTGGAGGACCACGACCAGGGCCTAGCCGTCGTCCTCGGCGCCGACCGGCTCATCCTGCCCATCCACGACGTGTCCACCACGATCACCGCACTGGCCAACCTCGACAGCCTGCTCGGCGCAGCCCTGTCGGCGGTCGCCCTGTACCGGCGCACCCGCCCCTGGAGTGGTCCGTCTCGTGGGGAGGCGGCTCGGTGACCGTGGCCTTCACCACCCTGCCCGGCCTGCCCGCCAGCGTGGCCGCCGCCCGAAGGTTCGTCACCGGCGTACTGCACGCCTGCCCCGAGACCACCACCCCCGACGAGGTGGTGGACCGGGCCGCACTGCTCACCTCCACCACCTGACCCCCGCAAAGCGCGGCGACCATGCCCCTGGGGCCAGAATCGGCGTGGCTGATGGCCCTGGGGACATGGTCGCCGCAGGTCAGTTGCCGGTCAGTGCCGGTCCAGTTGCTCCTCCAGTTCGTCCACGCCGATCAGGTCGCGGCGGATGCGGCCGGTCCGGTAGGCGACGCGGCCCGCGATGTGCGAGGCGACCGGGACGGTGAGGATCTGGAACAGCACCACCAGGAACAGGATGCCGATGCGCGAGTCGGGGAACAGCCGCAGCCCCAGCCCGACCGAGATCAGCACCAGCCCCAGGATCTGCGGTTTGGCGGCGGTGTGCAGCCGGGACAGCAGGTCGGGGAACCGCACCAGGCCCACCCCCGCCGCGAACGACAGCAGTGCCCCCAGCAGCAGGAGGATCACCGCGATCCAGTCCAGTATCTCTGCCGTCGTCACAGTTCGACCCTCTCCGACTCGTCGATCCCCCGCTGCCGCCGCGCCACGAACCGGGAGACGCTCACCGAGCTCACGAATCCCAGCAGGGCCAGCACCAGCAGGATCGGCAGCACCGTGGGGTCGCGGTGGAACGCCGCGTACGCCCCGATGCCCGTGATCGCCGAGGCCAGCAGCACGTCCACCGCCAGCGCCCGGTCCAGGATGGTCGGCCCCAGCAGCAGCCGGGCCATGCTGAACAGCGAGGCGAGTCCCAGCAGCACCCCGATCACGATCCACAGGTAGGTCATGCGACGCCTCCCGCCTCGACCCGTTCGATCTCCTCGCGGGTGCCGAACGCCCGCGCCACCCGCTCCTCCAGGGCGAACACGTCGCGCCGCGCCTGCTCGGCGTCGTCGACGTCGGTGCCCAGCATGTGCACGAACAGGGTGAACGTCCCGGAGCGGACCTCCACGATCACGCTTCCGGGGATCACCGACACGCACACGGCGGTGATCGTGAGCAGCAGGTCCGACCGGGTACGCAGCGGGATCGCGAGGATGGAGCTGCGCGGCGGCCGACGGGCGAAGGACTGCGCGACCACCCGGGCGCTGGACAGCACCAGGTCCACCACGAAGTGCCAGAGGAACACCACCAGGCCGATCGGGTGCAGCCGCATCCCCAGGGCCACCGACGGCAGCGGGAAGACCAGCATGGTCGCCAGCCCGACCAGCACCCCGCCCAGCACCGTGGTCAGGGACAGGTCGCCGAACAGCAGCGCCCACACGATGGTCAGGGCCAGCAGCGTCGGCAGGTTGATCAGCCGCCGTCCGATCCTGATGTCCAGCGGCGAGCGTTCGGGACGTACAGGCGGTGAACTCACGGGGCAGCACCTCCCGGAACGACGGCGTCCATATAGGGGGTCCGGGCCATCAGTTCGACGGCGGTGTCCTGGCTGTAGCCGATGAGCGGTCCCGCGAACACCGTGAACGCCACGCCCAGCAGCACCAGCGCCACCGTCGCACCCAGCATCAGCGGCGGGAACACGTCGGAGGTCACCACGGCCTTGCCGCTGATCCCGGTGGGCGCGCGGCCCACCGCCATCGGCGCGGTGTCCGGGGCGGACGTCTCGTCCTCGGAGCTCTCCAGCAGGGTGCCCAGCGCCACCGGACGGCCCTCCTCGGGGGCGCGCCAGAACGCGTAGTTCCACAGCCGCACCATCGAGAACAGGGTCAGCAGACTGGTCGCCACCGACCCGGCCACCAGCAGGTACGCCAGCGGGGAGCCGTCCTGCACGCCCGCCTGGATCAGCCCCAGCTTGCCGAGGAAGCCCGACAGCGGCGGGATGCCCGACAGGTTCATCGCGGGGACGAAGAACAGCACGCCCAGCACCGGCGACAGTTTCGCCAGTCCGCTCAGGTCGTGCAGGGAGGTGCTGCCGCTGCGCCGCTCCACCAGCCCGGCCACCAGGAACAGGGTGGTCTGCACCGTGATGTGGTGGGCCACGTAGAACACCGCGCCCGACATGCCGTGCACGCTGGCCAGCCCGATCCCGAACACCATGTAGCCGATGTGGCTGACCAGGGTGAACGACAGCATGCGTTTGATGTCGGTCTGCGCCATCGCCCCGAAGATGCCGACGACCATCGTGGCCAGCGCCGCCCACAGCAGCAGCACGTCCACCGCGTTGTTGTCGGGGAACAGCAGGGTCTGCGCGCGGATCATCGCGTACACGCCGACCTTGGTGAGCAGGCCCGCGAAGACTGCGGTGACCGGCGCGGGCGCGGTCGGGTAGGAGTCCGGCAGCCACGCCGACAGCGGGAACACCGCGGCCTTGATCGCGAACGCCATCAGCAGCATCACCTGCAGGACCAGTTGCAGTTCGGTCGGCAGCTCCGCCAGCCGCGTCGCCAGGTGCGCCATGTTCACGGTCCCGGTGGCCGCGTAGGTCAGGCCGATCGCGATGAGGAACACCACCGACGACAGCAGCGACACCACCACGTAGGTGGAGCCCGCGCGGATGCGCGCGACCGTGCCGCCCTGGGTCATCAGCACGTAACTGGAGGTCAGCAGGATCTCGAAGCCGACGTACAGGTTGAACAGGTCACCGGTGAGGAAGGCGTTGGACACGCCCGCCACCAGGATGAGGAACGAGGGGTAGAAGATCGCCAGCGGCGTGGCCTCCTCCTGGTCGGCGGTGCCCTGGCCGATGGAGTACACCAGCACGCCCAGCGTGATCGCCGAAGAGACCGTCACCATCAGCGCGGACAGCCGGTCGGCGACCAGGGTGATGCCGATCGGGAACTCCCAGCCGCCCACCTGCACGGCCTGGGGCCCGTGCGCGGCCACTCCGAACAGCAGCGCGACGCCGGTGGCCAGCACCAGCGCCAGCGCGACCACGCTGATCAGCTGGTTGAGGCCCTGCCAGCGGACTCCGAGGGCGAACTTCAGACCGGCCGCGAACAGCGGGACCACGATCGGGAGCGGCACCAGGTAGGGAAGGAGCGCCTCCATCATCAGTCCACCCCCTGCATGTCGCTGTCCTCGGCGCGGGCCAGGCGCTCCCGTTCGGCGCGGATGCTGGCGCGCAGCTGCTGCTTCTGCGCGCGGATGCGCTGCCGCAGCTCACGCCGGAGCCGGCGCTCGTTCTCGCGGTCGGTGCGCAGGTGCTCGGCGAGTTCCTGCCGGGCCTCCCGCACCCGGCGCCGCGCCTCCTCGATGGCGGCGCGCGCGTCCGCGGCCTGCGAGTCGAGCAGCCGCGCGCGGGCCTCGTCGTCGGCGTCCTCCAGCCGCTCCTCCAGGTCGCGGCGGGCCTGGGCGATCTGCTCGCGGATCACGGCGCGCTGGGCCTCCTCCAGTTCGTCCTGCGCGTCGATCTGCGCTTCCAGGGCCGACCGCTGCGCCCGGATCGTGCGGCGCAGCGCCCGCTTCTGCGCCCGGATGTACTGCCGGGCGCGGCGCCGCTCCCCGCCGGTGGCGATCCGCCGGTCCTCCGCGTCGTCCTGGACCTCGTCGTGGCCCTGCAACTGCCAGCTGCGGTAGGCCATGGCCAGTAGGAACGCGGTCACCCCCAGGGTGATGACGATCGCGGTGAGGATCATCGCCTGCGGCAGCGGGTCGGACATCTCCTCGGGCGGGGTGAAGCCGAGCAGCGGGGGACCGCCCGCCGTGCCGCCGGTGGACAGGATCATCAGGTTGACCCCGTTGCCGAGGAGGATCACTCCCAGCAGGATCCGGGTGAGGCTGCGTTCCAGCAGCAGCGTCACCCCCGCGGCCACCAGGACGCCGATCACGACGATCAGCAGGACGGTGGGGGTGTCGTTCACGCGGTCACCTCCTCGCTCTCGTGTCTGGGGGCCTGACCGGTGCGGCTGGCCTTCTCGGCCTGTTCGTCGATGCCCGCGCCGAGGCTGTACAGGATGTCCTGGATGAGGCCGATCACCAGCACGTAGACGCCGAAGTCGAAGGCCAGCGACGAGGTGAGGTGCACCGGCTCCAGGAACGGCAGGTGCAGGTCGAAGGCGCCCCCGGCGAGGATCTCGGTGCCGAACACCGCCCCGGCCAGCGCCGTTCCGGTGGTGATCGCCAGCCCCAGGCCGATCAGCAGGCCGGGGGGCAGCCGCAGCGCCAGGTAGAGTTCGTGGCGCCCGCCCGCCAGGTAGCGCACGACGAGGCCGAGACCCGCCACGATGCCGCCCGCGAACCCGCCCCCGACCTGGGTGTGGCCGGTGAACAGCAGGAAGACCGAGAGCACGATGGTCACGGGGAACAGCAGGCGGGCCACCACCTCGAAGATGACCGACCGGCGTTCCTGGGCCAGGGACAGCACGCCGGGCAGCCACAGCGGCTTGTGCGCCACACGCGGGGTGATCACGTCGTCCGCGCGGGCCAGGGGCAGCGGGTTCCACTCGACCTCCTCGGGGGAGGGGAGCTGGGGAATCCGTGCCACGATCCGCCCGGTCTCCACGCGGGTGCGGGGCAGCCGGGCGCGGCGGCGCACGAACAGCAGGCTCGCCACCCCCGCGGCGGCCGCCGCCAGCACCGAGATCTCCCCCATGGTGTCCCAGGCGCGCACGTCCACCAGCAGCACGCTGACGATGTTGCGCCCGCCCGCCTCCTCGGCCGCCGCGGGGAACTGCCCGGAGACCGACTCGGCGCGCCGCCCGGCGAGGGTGAGGTAGGCCATCATCGACACCAGCACTCCGGTGGTCACGCCGATGCCCAGGTTCACCAGGCGGCGGCTGCGCAGCACCGGGGTGGAGAAGCGCGGCGGCAGGCGGCGCAGCACCAGCACGAACACCACCAGGCTGACGGTTTCGACCAGGAACTGGGTGAGCGCCAGGTCGGGGGCGCCGTGCAGCGCGAACAGGGTCGCGGTGCCGTAGCCGGTCATCCCCGCCAGCACCACCGCGTACAGGCGGCCGCGCACCATCAGGGTCCACAGCGCCGAGACGATGATGATGGCGGCCGGGATGAGCTGGGCGTAGGAGTCGATCCAGCGCACCGGCGGCGTCTCCAGGGTCCACAGCTGTCCCCACACGATCGGCACTGCGCTGACCACGAGCAGCGACACCATGATCGTGCCGAGGTAGAGCGGCAGCGAACCGCGCTGGGTGAGGCCGGTGACCTGGGTGGCGAAGCTGGAGACGTAGTAGACGATGCGCCGGTAGACGTTTCCGGCGTCGGGCAGCGCGAACCGGGCGCCCAGCCACGACACCAGCACCCGCCGCTGGAACAGCAGCAGACCGCCCACCAGGCACAGCGCCGACAGCAGCAGCGGAAGCGAGAGGCCGTGCCACAGCGCCAGGTGGGCCGGGGCGCGTCCGGCGTTGCCGGCCACCGTGTCGGCGTAGGCGGCCAGCACCGGGTCCACGAGCGCCGCACCGAGGCCGCCCGCCAGGCCCAGCGCGGCGAGGACCACGGCGGGCGCGACGAACAGCGGACCCGGGGGGTGCAGGGGGGTGGGGGAGACGTTCTGCTTGTCGAGGAAGGCGCCCCACAGGAACCGCAGGCTGTAGCCGACGGTGAGGACGGAGCCGAGGACCACCCCGGCCAGGCCGAGCACCACGACGGGGTCGCCGGCGTGCTGGAAGGCGTCGAACACGGACTCCTTGGCGACGAACCCGGCCAGCGGCGGCAGGCCCGCCATGGACGCCAGCGCCGCCACCGACGTCCAGAACACCACGGGCATCCTGGTCCGCAGCCCGGACAGCTCGCGCAGGTCCCGGGTGCCGGTGCTGTGGTCGATGATGCCGACGACGAGGAACAGGGGGGCCTTGAACAGGGCGTGCGCGCACAGCATGGCCAGCCCGGCGAGCGCGGCGTCGCGGGTGCCCACGCCGAAGGTCGCGGTCAGGAAGCCCAGTTGGCTCACTGTTCCGTAGGCCAGCAGCAGTTTCAGGTCGTGTTGGCGCAGCGCCTTCCACCCGGCGGCGACCATCGTCGCCGTGCCGAAGGCGAGCGCCGTGTACCGCCACACCGTGACGTCCCCGAACGCGGGCGTGAACCGCGCGATCAGGTACACCCCCGCCTTGACCATGGCGGCGGCGTGCAGGTAGGCGCTGACCGGGGTGGGCGCCTGCATGGCCGCGGGCAGCCACAGGCTGAACGGCAGGATCGCCGACTTCGACAGCGCGCCCACCAGGATCAGCACGAGCGCCACCGACACCAGGGTTCCGTCGGGAGGGTCGGCCAGCAGTTCGGAGATCAGGTAGGTGCCTGCGGCCTCGCCCAGCATGATCAGGCCGACCAGCATGGTCAGGCCGCCCAGCGTGGTCACGTTGATCGCCATCGCCGCGGCGCGCCGGCTGTCGCGCCGCTCGGTGTAGTGGCCGATCAGCAGATAGGAGAAGACCGTGGTCAGTTCCCAGTACAGGTAGAGCTGGATCAGGTCGTCGGCCAGGACCAGGCCGATCATCGCGCCCGCGAAACCGGTGAGTACTCCGGCGAAGCGGCCCAGGCCGGGTTCGTCGTCGTCGAAGTAGCGGGCGCAGTAGACGAGGACCAGCGCGCCGACCCCCGCCGCGATCAGGGTCATGACCAGTCCCAGCGCGTCCATCCGGAAGGCCAGGGCCAGGTGGTATTCGGGCGCCCAGGGAACGAGGAGCTGTTCCGGCTCGCCCGCGACCACTCCGGGCCCCCGGGCCAGCGCCCAGGTGGCGGTGACCGCCGGGACCAGGGCGAGCGCCAGGAAGGCGTTACGTCCCCACCTCCGGACCAGGGCCGGAGCCAGAGCCGCAGCGGCGAAGTGCGCGATCAGCAGCCATATCAATATGCGCCCCCCTCACAGTGGTCGGTTTTTCGTCCCTCTTACGTGTCATGGCTAATTATTGTCTATGCTAACTAAAAGCGGAGAGTGACCGTCGAGTGAGGTTCAGGAGTGGAGCGCAGCGACGCGGAGTTCGCGGAGTTCTCACACGCGTGGGGAGAGCTGGTGCGAGCGGTCGCCCGTGCCCGGAGCCGCGGTCCGAGCGGGGTGGAGCCCAGCCTCACCCTGGCCCAGGCGCTGCTGCTGGAGAGCGCCCTCGCCGTGGGGCATCCCACGGTCGGTGAGATCGCCCACGCCGCGGGCATCTCCTCCCCGTCCGCCACCCGCATGCTCCAGCAGCTGGAGCGCAAGGGCATGGTGCGCCGCCGCCGCTCCGAGGAGGACGAGCGCGCCACCGTCGTCAGCGTCACCGCGGAGGGCAGGCGGGCACTCGACGCGCACCAGGCCCACGTCCACGACCGACTGTACGACCTCTTCCAGCGGGTGGACCCGCGGCTGCGCCCCGTGCTCGTCGAACTGCTGCACACCATGCGGGACCTCGCCGGTCGGCTGTGAACCGGATACTCCCCGGAATTTCCGCAGGTCAACACCGGGAATTCCGGGGAGTTGCGGGTGCGGTGTGTCACATGGGCCTCCCGAGCCAGTACCCTCCCCTTTGTCCCCCTTAGCTGGGTCCCAATCGGTTTCGCCCGACACGGGGGGCGATCGCTGGAGCCGCCGCACGCCGGCAGCCGCGGGGCTCCACCGGAAGCGCCGCTCGCCGTGCGCCGATTTCAGGCAAGGGGCTGGTACATGACGGGGGCCATCATCGCTGCCGCCTTGGGCGCGGTCGCCTTCGCGACCGGGGCGGCACTCCAGGAACGAGCGATCCTGGTGAGCGCCCCGAAGACGGGTTCCAGCCAGCTGCGGCTCCTGCTCCGCCTGGTCCGCGACCCCGTGTGGCTGGCGGGCACCGGGCTCAGCGGCGTCGGCACGGCCGCCCACGTCTGGGCGCTGACCCAGGCCCCGCTCACGGTCGTCCAGCCCATCGGGGTCAGCGGCCTGCTGTGCGCGGTCGTGGCCTCGGCGGTGCTGCACCGGCGGCGGCTCACCGGAACGGAGGTCGCGGGCTGCCTCGCGGTCACCCTGGGCCTCGTCATCCTGGTGGGGATGCTGTCCGGGCACCCCGGTCCGCGCGACGAGCCGTCCTCTTCCGCCGTGTGGGCGCTGTGCGCGGGCACGAGCGCCGCCATGCTCGGCAGCCTGGTCCTCTCCCGTTTCGTCTCCGGCGCCCTGCGGGCCGGGGCGCTCGCCCTGGCCGGGGGGATCAGCTTCGCGACGATCTCCGCCCTGGCCAAGGTCATCGGGGAGGCCGCGCTGGACGACCCGCTGTCCGTGCTCCGCCCGCTCACCCTGGTCACCCTGGTCATCGGGGCGTGCGGCGCCCTGCTGGTGCAGAACTCCTACCGCGGTGACCACTTCCCCCTGGCCTACGCGACCCTGCTGATCAGCGACCCCCTCATGGCGGTGCTGGTCGGCCTGACCCTGCTGGGCGAGTCGCTGCCCACGGGAGTGCTTCCCATCACCGCGATCACGGTGAGCACCCTGGCCATCGTGGGGGGCACGGTGACGCTGGCCCGCTCCTCCGCGGCCCGCGGGCGGGCGGGGAAACCGCGGACCGCCCCCTCCCCAGCGGGTGGCGGCCCGCGGTCCGCTCCCCGGCCGGAGGAGGATGCGGGCCGTGTGGACGACCGGCCGGGGAAGCACCGCGACGTCCGGGGACCGGCCCCGGCGGGGCGGTCAGTTCCCGAGCGACTGGGCCGCCAGGGTCACCTGGGTGTTGCCGGTCCTGCCGTCACGTTTGTAGGTGACGGTGATGGTGTCTCCGGGACGGTGTGAGCGGATCTCGGCGATGAGCACGTTGGGGTCGGTCACCGTGCGGTCGGCGGCCCGGATGATGACGTCGCCGCTGCGCAGCCCGGCCTTGTCGGCCGCACCGCCCCGGTTCACCTCCACCAGTTCCGCGCCGGGACCGCTCTCGGCCGCGGTGACGGACGCCTCGATCGCCGCGTAGGTGGCCTCGCCGGTGGCGACGAGCTCGTCGATGATGGGTTTGGCCTGGTTGATCGGGATGGCGAAGCCGAGCCCGATGGAGCCGGACTGCGCCAGGGGGCTGCCGCTCGTCGTCGCGATCGCCGTGTTGATCCCGATGACCTCGCCGTCCATGTTCATCAGCGGGCCGCCGGAGTTGCCCGGGTTGATCGGCGCGTCGGTCTGGATCGCGTCGATGACCGTGGACGTGGTGGCCTGCGGTTCGTCCTGGTCGGGCCGCGGCGCGAACGGGTCGTCCGGCTGCTGCCCGCTGATGCCCGTGTTGACCGGCCGCTCCAGGGCGCTGATCACGCCTGAGGTGACGGTGCCGGACAGGCCCAGCGGCGAGCCGATGGCCACCACCTTGGCGCCGACCTCCACCTGGTCGGAGTCGCCCAGGGACGCCGGGGTGAGCCCGGAGACCCCTTCGGCCTGGATCACCGCGAGGTCGGACACCGGGTCGGTGCCCACGACCTCGGCCGGGGCCTGGGAGCCGTCGTTGAACAGCACGGTCAGCTCCCGGGGACCGGACACGACGTGGTTGTTGGTGACGATCAGCCCGTCGTCGCTGATGATGAACCCGCTGCCGCCGCCTTCGGCGGTGGCGATGGACACCACGCTCGGCAGGGCCCGGTTCGCGACCCCGGTGACGTCGCCCGAGGCCGTCGAGGCGGCGGCGGGGCCGTTGTCGGTCCTCTCGTCGAGGAGGTAGGCGGTCGCCACGGATGCCGTCGGGCCGACGACCAGGCTGGTGAGCAGCGCGGTCACGGCGGCGACCAGGACCACGCGGCCGCCGCGCCGCGGCGCCGCGCCGGGGGCGGGGCCGCCGTGCGGCGGCGGGAACCCCCCGCCGTACGCGGGGAACGCCCCGGTCTGGTGGGGCGCGGACCAGCCTCCGGTGGGCTGGTCCTGACGGGCCTGGTGGGCGGCGGCCCGCTCGAACCACTCCGGCTGGCGGGACCACGGGGCGCCGTCGGCCGGAGGGGCCGCGCCCTGTCCGGGGTAGGGGCTGGAGCCGTGGAACTCGGCGCCCTGCCCCGGGGCGGGCTGGTACGCGGCGTGTCCCGGGGGGACGGGGGCCTGGTGCGGTGCGGGGTGCCACGGCACCCCGGAGCTCTCGGCGCCGGGGGTCCCCCGGGGGTCCGGGTGCGGATCGGACGCGGGGGCGGCGGGGTCCGGGGCGGGCGCGGCGGACGGAGAAGGGTCGGAAGCGGTCGGGGCGGACCGGGGCTCGGAGCGGACCTCGCTGTGGGCGGCGGAGCCGGTCTCCGTGTCCTCCCGGGCGTCCGTGGTGTTGTCCCGGCCCTCTGCGTCGGCCGGCGGGCCCTCGGGGCGCTCTGGTTCTTCCATGGAAGAACCGCTACCGCGGTCGATCGCGCTCATTCGAGTTTCCTTCCGGACATCTACGGGTCTGTCTTCAGAATCGGCATCCAGGGTTAGAACACGGTGAGACGGCGGAAAGGTCCGGTTTCGAAGAGTTCACGGGTCGCGGGGCGGCCGTCCGTCCCGGTCCGGTGTGCCGTCGACGCCGTCCGGAGCCGAGCGGCGGACCGCGGGCCCCGCCTCCCGGCGCCGGTACGTCCCCGCGGCCTCCGCGGCGCCGACCGGGACACCGGTCAGTCTCCGGTCTGTGCGGGCAGGGACGCGTCGGCCCCCCAGGCGCTCCACGACCCCGGGTAGAGCCGGGCCCCGGTGAAGCCGGCGTGCTCCAGGGCCAGCAGGTCGTGGCAGGCGGTCACCCCGGAACCGCAGTAGACGGTGACGGTGGCGGCCGTGTCGGCGCCGAGCGCGGAGAACCGGGCCCGCAGCGCCTCGGGGGCGGCGAAACGTCCCGTGCCGTCGAGGTTGTCCTGCCAGGCGGCGCTGCGCGCGCCCGGGATGTGCCCCGGCCGCGGGTCGACGGGGGCGGGCGCCGCACCGGTGAACCGTCCGGCCGTCCGGGCGTCCAGCAGCAGCCGGGCCGGGTCGCCGAGCTGCGCGCGGACCGTCGCGGTGTCCACGACGCGGTCCGCGGGCCACGGCACGGGGGTGCGCCGGCGCGGCGCGGGGGTCGCCTCGCCCGGTTCGAGCGGTCCCGGCCACGCCTGGAGGCCGCCGTCCAGCAGCGCGGCCCGCGACCCCAGGACCCGCAGCATCCACACCAGGCGCGCCGCGGTGGAGCCGCCCGCGTCGTCGTAGGCCACGACCGCGGTGTCGTCGCCGATGCCCAGCGCGGACAGCGCGGCGGCGAAGTCCGCGGGGTCGGGCAGCGGGTGCCGTCCGCCTTCGGGACTGGCCGGGGCGGCCAGGTCGGTGTCGACGTCCACGAACACGGCCCCGGGCAGGTGCCCCTCGGCGTACGCCTGGCGGCCGGAGCGTCCGTCGAGGTACCAGCGCACGTCGGCGAGGACGACCTGGTCGGCGTGCGCGCGCAGCCAGTCGGCGGTGACGACGACCGGGAAGGACGGGGACGCGGCGGACTCGGAGCGTGCCATGTCCTCAGGTTATCCGCGCCCGGCCGGTTCTCCGGTGGATGCCGCGGGCCGTGGATGGGACCGGCGCAGCCACAGCAGCCCCAGCACCGGCAGCACCAGCGGCACGAACCCGTAGCCCCTGCCGAACAGCGACCAGACCGTGTCGTCCGGGAACGCCTCGGGGACCAGCAGGGTGAACAGGCCGACCGCGACCACGCCGACGAGTTCGACGGTGCAGGAGGCGAGGGCCACCGCGCGGGAGACGCGGTCGGCGCGGGCGAGGGCCACGGTCGCCGCGACGTAGACGACGGCGGCCAGCGCCGACAGCGAGTAGGCCAGCGGGGCCTCCTCGAAGCGGGTGAGGATCTGCACCGTGGAGCGTCCCGTCGCGGCCACCGCGAACAGGGCGTAGACGGCGATCAGCAGCCGTCCGGGGCCGCTGGCGCGCGTGGTGCCGGTGGTGTCGTGCTCGGTCTCAGGCAACGGGCGCGTTCCAGATCTGTTCGAGCCGGACCATCAGGACCGGCAGGACGAGGCAGGCGAACGCGATGACCGCGGGGCCCCACTTGCTGCGTTCCATGAACCCCCACACCGCGCAGGCCGGCGGGACGAGGACCAGGGTGACGAGGTAGCTGACGAAGGTGACGGTGTCGGACGGCTGCGGTCCCCGCACCAGCAGCACGATCGACAGCACGAGCTGCACCAGCAGCAGCACTTCCAGCACCGCGATGCCGACCAGGTGCGGTACCAGCATCGGTTGGCCCCGGAAGGCCGAGATCCCGCACCAGACGGCCAACGCCAGCGAGGCCAGCTGGACCACCGTGGTCCAGAGGTCAACCACGGTCGGCTCCGCGTCTCATCCGTCCACCTTCCAGCAGGTAAGCCTGACCACTGCGACGCAATGTAGTACATGTTCCGGCCCGTCCCGCACCGGGGGCCGGATCGGGGGCGCGGCGGGGTCAGCGGACCACCGCGACCGGGCCGCGCGCGCCGTGGAGGACCGACTGGCTCACCGAACCGAGCAGCAGGCCGGTGAAGCCTCCCCGGCCGCGGGAGCCCACGACGATCAGGTCGGCCGGGGTGGCGGTCTCCAGCAGGGCGGCGGCCGGGTGGGCGCGGACGGGGCGGATGTCGACGGACACGTCGGGGTAGCGCTCCCGGTGTTCGGCGAGGGCCTCCTCCACGGTCTGCCGGGCGGCCTCGGTGAGCGGCTCGTCGTCGAAGACCTCGGGGGGAAGCGGGCCCAGCGTCAGGGCGAAGGCGGTGACGGGCTGCCAGGCGCAGACCGCCACCAGTTCGGTGCCGCGCCGCTGGGCCTCGGCGAAGGCGAAGCCGACGGCGTTGCGGCTGGCGGGTGAGCCGTCCACGCCGACGACGACCCGTTCGCGCGCCCCGGGCGCGGTCTCGTGCTGCTTGGGCAGCACCACCACCGGCACCGGAGAGTGCGCGGCCAGTTCCACCCCCACCGATCCGGCGAAGGCCGACGCCAGGGTGCCGCGCCCCCGTGAGCCGACCACGATCACCGCCGTCCCCTCCTCCTCGGCGACCTCCAGCAGTGCCTCGGCGGGGCGGCGCAGCACCAGCCGGGTGCGCGTCTCCAGTTCCGGGTAGAGCCGCCCGATCCACTCCTCGGCGTAGTCCAGGAGCGCCCGCGCGTCCCGGAACAGGGGCGACGCCTCGACGTTGGCGGGGATGGCCGGACCGGCGAGCGGGTCCCGCGGATCGGGGATCTCCACGGCCGTGACGATCCGCAGCCCCAGTCCGCGCAGTTGTGCCTCCTGCGCCGACCATTCGAGCGCGTACCTGCTGGAGGCGGAGCCGTCGACCCCGACGACGACCCAGCCCGGCTCTCTGCGTTCCATGTGCTCTTCCTCGCTTTCGCCGTGTTGCACCGGGGCCCCTACCCGGTGCGCGGCGGTTCACGGGAGGCCGTCGGCCCTCCGGGCGGGGCGGAAGGTCCCGTTCGCTGTGGGCGGAGTCACCTTCGGCATGCTCGGCGGGCCGGGCGTGTTGTGAGCGGTGTGGAAGCCGAACACGGGGCCATGGACGCCTACAGCAGGATCGTCACCACCGTCGCCGAGCGGCTCAGGCCGAGCGTGGCCGCTCTGTCCGTGCCCGGCCCCCGCGGGACGGGGGCCGGGTCGGCGGTGCTGTTCACCGCCGACGGACTGATGCTCACCAGCGCGCACGTGGTGGAGGGCGTGCGGGACGGCACCGCCGTGTTCCAGGACGGTGTCGGGTCCCGGTTCGACGTGGTCGGCGCCGACCCGCTGTCGGACCTGGCGGTGCTGCGGTGTGCGGCGGCGGAGACGCCCGCCGCGGAGCTGGGGGACGCCGACCGGCTGCGCATCGGACAGCTCGTCGTCGCGGTCGGCAATCCGATGGGGCTGGCCGGCTCGGTGACCGCAGGGGTGGTCTCCGCGCTCGGCCGCGCGCTGCCCGCGCGCGAGGGCCGCCACATCCGGTTGATCGACGACGTCATCCAGACCGACGCCGCACTCAACCCGGGCAGCTCCGGCGGGGCGCTGGCCGACGCGCGCGGCCGCGTGGTGGGGGTCAACACGGCGGTGGCGGGCTACGGGCTCGGCCTGGCCGTCCCGGTGAACCCGACGACGCGGTACATCATCGGGGAGCTCTCCGCCACCGGGCGGGTGCGCCGCGCCTGGCTGGGGGTGGCGGGGGTGCCCGCGCCGCTGCCGCCGGAGGTCGCCGAACGCCTGGGGCAGCGGACGGGGCTGCGCGTGGTGGAGGTGGTGCCGGGCAGTCCCGCCGGAACCGCCGGGATCTACCTGGGCGACATCCTGGTCTCCGCGGCGGGACGGAAGCTGGACGGCGTCCAGGTCCTGCAGCGGCTCATGCTGGGGTCGGCGATCGGTGCCCGGCTGCCCGTCACGCTGCTGCGCCGCGGCGCGTTCGTCGACGTGGTGGCGGTGCCGGTGGAACTCGCCTCCTGAGGCTTCCGAGGGGTCCGGACGGGGACATCTCACAGCCATAAATCTTTCCAGGAAGATTTTTTCTGGATAGACTTATGGCGGGTCCACCACGAGGAGGAGATCATGACCACCGCTGAGACGCCCGAGAAGTTCCCCGTGCTCTACTTCGGCCACGGGGCGCCGCCGCTGGCCGACGACGAACTGTGGACCGGCCAGTTCGCCGCCTGGTCGGCGGAGCTGCCGCGGCCCCGGGCCGTCCTCATCGTCTCCGCGCACTGGGAGTCCGCCCCCCTCACCATCGGCGCGACCACCACGGTCCCTCTGGTCTACGACTTCTGGGGCTTCCCCGAGCGCTACTACCGGGTCACCTATCCCGCTCCCGGGGCGCCCGACCTCGCCGCCTCGGTCCGCTCGATGCTCGGCGGCTCCGGCATCCCCCTCGCCGAGGCGCCCGCGCGCGGCCTGGACCACGGCGCCTACGTGCCGCTCAAGGAGATGTACCCGGACGCCGACGTGCCGGTGCTGCAGGTCTCCATGCCCACCCTCGACCCCCGGCAGCTGTTCGACCTGGGCCGCCGCCTGGCCCCGCTGCGGGAGGAGGGCGTGCTCGTCATGGGCAGCGGCTTCCTCACCCACAACCTGTCCTGCGTCGACATGAGCCGGGGCCCCGACCACGAGCCGCCGTCCTGGTCGGCCGAGTTCGACGACTGGGCCAGCCGCGCCGCCCAGGCCGGAGACATCGACGCCCTGCTGGACTGGCAGAACAAGGGACCGGCCGCCGCCATCGCGCACCCGCGCAGCGAGCACCTGGCCCCGCTGTTCGTCGCCCTGGGCGCCGCCCACCAGACCACCGAGACCGCCCGCAGCGTCATCGACGGCTTCTGGTACGGGCTGGCCAAACGCGCCTTCCAGTTCGACTGACCCCCGTGCGGTCCCGGCACCGGGCAGGCCGTCCCGCGGCGCCGGGGCCGCCGCGCGGGCCTCAGCCCTCCTCTTCGATCCCGCCGGCCAGCAACGGCTCCATGAGCAGGTCCGGGTGGTCGCGCTGGATGACCTTCAGCCGCCACTTGTTGTGTACCAGCACCAGCAGCTCCCCGTCGGAGCGGCGGGTGAGCACCTCGGCCCCGGACAGGCCGTGCAGTACGGGCGCGGAGGCGGCGTCGGTGCGCCTGGCCACGCTGTAGTCGAGGGGGGACAGCTCCACGGGGGCGCGGAACTCGTGCTCCATGCGGTGGGTGACCACGTCGAACTGGAGCGGTCCCACCGCGGCCAGGACCGGGGCCTGCTCGCCGCGCACGTCGGAGACCAGGACCTGCACCACGCCCTCGCTGTCGAGCTGCTCGATGCCGCGGCGGAACTGCTTGTAGCGGCCCGAGTCCAGGGCGCGGGCCACCACGAAGTGCTCGGGGGCGAAGCTGGGGATCGGCGGGAACTCCACCTTCGGCCCCTCGTACAGGGTGTCGCCCACCCGCAGGGACTGCGCGTTGACCAGCGCGATCACGTCGCCCGGGAACGCGGTGTCCAGGGTCTGGCGCTCCGCGCCGAACACCGCCTGGCTGTACTTGGTGGCGAACGGGCGCCCCGAGGCGGCGTGGGTGAGCACCATGCCCCGGTCGAAGCGGCCCGAGCACACCCGCACGAACGCCATCCGGTCACGGTGCGCCCGGTCCATGTTGGCCTGCATCTTGAACACGAACCCGGAGAACGGCGCGTCCACCGGGCGCGGCGTGCCCGAGGCGTCGAGCCGGGCCGAGGGGGCCGGAGCCAGCGTGACGAGGGCGCGCAGCAGGTGGGAGACCCCGAAGTTGGGCAGCGCCGCGCCGAACAGCACCGGCGAGGACTTGCCCGCCAGGAAGGACTCCTCGTCGTAGTCGGCGCCGATCTCGTCCAGCAACGCCAGCTCCTCCACCGCCTGCTCCCAGGCCGCCCCCTCGACCTCGGCCGCCCGCGCGGCGTCCAGGGGCTCCTCCAGGGCCCTGGTGGCCCCGCCCGGGGTGCGGTGCAGCTTGGTGTAGGCGTCGCCGGCGGTGCGGTCGATCAGCCCGCGGAAGTCCCCGGCGATGCCCACCGGCCAGTTCAGCGGGGTGGGGCGCAGCCCGATGCGCTGCTCGATCTCGTCCAGCAGCTCCAGCGGCTCCCGGCCGGGCCGGTCCCACTTGTTGACGAACGTGATGACCGGAATGCCCCGGCCGCGCGCCACGTCGAACAGCTTCAGCGTCTGCGGTTCCAGGCCCTTGGCCGAGTCCAGCAGCATCACCGCGCAGTCCACGGCGGCCAGCACCCGGTAGGTGTCCTCGGAGAAGTCGGCGTGGCCGGGCGTGTCCAGCAGGTTGAGCACCCGGCCGTCGTACTCGATGCGCAGCGCCGCGGAGGTGATGGAGATCCCGCGGGCCTGCTCCATCTCCATCCAGTCGGAGGTCACGCCTCTGCGGTCGCCCTTGCCGTGCACCGCCCCGGCCGAGGTGATCGCCGCCGCGTGCAGCGCCAGCGCCTCGGTCAGCGTGGACTTGCCGGCGTCCGGGTGCGAGATCACCGCGAACGTGCGCCGTCGCGCCGCCTCGCTGGTGACCTCGTGCTGTCCGGTGGAGGTATGCGCTGCGACAGACACCAGATCCTCTCCTCGTCGAGTACCTGAGCGAGGCTACCCCACCTGCTCTGAACAGCCCGCCTTGACGAAACCGGTCGGTAGACGATTCACTCACAACCGACCAGTCGGTATCCAATGGTGTGGGAGGCGAACGACGGTGAGAGCGCTGCGGGTCCACGAACTGGGCGAACCCAAGGACGTCCTGCGCCTTGAGGAGAGGCCCGTCCCCGAGCCCGGCCCCGGCCAGGTCGTGGTCCGGGTGCTCGCCACGGCGGTCAACTTCCCCGACGCGCTGCTGTGCCGTGGGCTCTACCAGGAGAAGCCGCCGCTGCCCTTCACCCCCGGGGTGGAGCTGTGCGGCGAGGTCGTCGCCCTGGGCGAGGGCGTCACCACGGTGGCCGAGGGCGACCGCGTGATCGGCTCCCCGGTGCTGCCCCTGGGGTCGTTCGCCGAGTACGCGCCGATGGACATCGGCCGGGTCTTCCCCGCGCCGGAAGCGCTCACCGACGCCGAGGCCGCGGCGCTGTTCATCGGCTACCAGACCGGCTGGTTCGCGCTGCACCGCCGCGCCGCGCTGCGCGAGGGCGAGACCGTCCTGGTGCACGCCGCCGCGGGCGGGGTCGGCAGCGCCGCGGTCCAGCTGGCCAAGGCCGCCGGCGCGCGGGTGATCGGCGTCGTCGGAGGAGAGGCCAAGGCCGAGTACGCCCGCCGGCTCGGCGCCGACATCGTCGTCGACCGGCACGTCGAGGACTTCGTCACCGTGGTCAAGGAGGCCACCGACGGGCGCGGCGCCGACGTCGTCTACGACCCCGTGGGCGGCGAGTCCTACACCCGCTCCACCAAGTGCATCGCCTTCGAGGGCCGCATCCTCGTCATCGGGTTCGCCAGCGGGACCATTCCCACCCCCGGCCTCAACCACGCCCTGGTCAAGAACTATTCGCTGCTCGGGCTGCACTGGGGCCTCTACAACAAGCGCAACCCCGCGCTGGTGGCCCGGTGCCACGAGGAGCTCACCTCCCTGGCCGACCGGGGCCTGATCAAGCCCGCCGTCAGCGAGGTCCTCAGCCTGGAGGAGCTGCCCGACGGGGTGCAGCGCCTCGCGGACGGCAGCACCGTGGGACGGCTGGTGGCCACCCCGCACGCGGACCGCTGACTTCCCGGTCCCGCCTCCCCCGACCATGGCGGCCCCGCTTCCGGGCGCCGTCTCCCCGCCGACGCCCTGACAGCACGACCTGCGGGCGGGCCAAGCCCGCAGGGGTCACAAGAGAGGAAGACCCATGGGGAGACCGTTCACCTTCCCCGACCGGACGATCGTCGTCACAGGAGGCGCGAACGGCATCGGCTACGCGCTCGCGGAACGCTTCCTCGCCGAGGGGGCGGCCCGGGTGGTGATCGCCGACCTGGACGGGGAACGCGCCGAGAGCGCGGCGGCCGAACTCGGCGAGCGGGCGCGGGGCCACGCGCTGGACGTCACCGACCCCGCGGCCGTGGCCGCGCTCGTCGAGCGGGTCGAGCAGGACGGCCCCATCGACCTGTGGTGCTCCAACGCCGGTGTGAGCACCGGCGGCGGCCTGGGCAGCGACGCCGACTGGGACCTCACCTGGCGCGTCCACGTCCAGGCGCACGTCCACGTCGCCCGCCTGCTGCTGCCCCGCATGATCGAACGCGGCAGCGGGCACCTGCTCATCACCGCCTCGGCCGCGGGCCTGCTCACCAACATCGACTCGGCCCCCTACTCGGTGACCAAGCACGGTGCGGTCGCCCTCGCCGAGTGGCTGGCGATCCGGCACTGGGAGGACGGCATCGACGTGTCCTGCCTGTGCCCGCTCGGCGTCAACACCGCCATGACCGCCAAGGACGGCCCCGACGCCGCCACCCGCCTCGGCGGCGACTACATCGAACCCGCCGACGTGGCCCAGTCCGTGGTCGAGGCGCTGGGCGAGGGGCGCTTCCTCATCCTGCCGCACCCCCAGGCCGCGGTCATGGAGCAGCGCCGCGCCTCCGACCGCGACCGCTGGCTGTCCGGCATGCGCCGGGCCAAGGCACGGCTCAAGGGCGGCGGCTGACCGGAACCTCCATCGGGGAGGGCACGTCACAGACGAGGACGTCGAAACCCCTCCCCGGTGAAGGAAACGCCATGAAATCCTCCTTTGACAGCTCCGGCTCCCCCCGCGGCATCGGCTCCCTGGTCCTGGGGGGAGCCGGAGCCGTCCTGCTCCTCCTCGGCGTGGTCTTCGTGCTCGTCGGCGGCGCCGACTACACCGACTACACCGGTCGGGCCGACGCGGTGGTCGTCGAGCGGGACGTCGACCACCGGCGCTCGCCGAACGGAAGCAGGCGCAGCGAGGTCGACGTCTACGTCAGCTACCGGACGGAGGACGGCACGCAGGTGGAGCACGCGGAACTGGGCGGGCTCAACCCGTCCGAGCACGAGGAGGGCGAGCGGCTCCAGATCGCCTACCACCCCGACCGCCCGGGGGACCCCGTCACCGTGCGCAGCACCGAGGAGGGGGCGTTCCACGTCTTCCGCGTCCTCGGGGCCGTGCTGGCCGCGGTCGGGGCCGGCCTCGTGGTCTGGGCCGCGGTCCTCTTCCTGCGGAGCCGGTTCTCCTGAGTGCGGACGGCGCGCAGGGCGTTCCCGCGCGCCGGGCCCGGCTGGAGCAGAGGCGAAAACCTTTCACGAGAATTCATGATTTTTGCCGGATGAGGTGAACCTTCCGGTGCGGTGCGGCGTCGCACAGGATGTCGCCTCTTCCTGGCCGCCGCGGTTCCCGGCCCCCTCACTGCCGTGCGGGCCCCTGACCGGCACGTTCGATATGTTCCTGTACCGGGACGCGACGTTGGGGAGCAAGGCGGCGCACACCGGTGTGCCGTGCCCTGTTGTCCACGGTGGTCCTGGAGGACCCCTCGGGTTCCGGTCAGGTTTACAACAGATCGCAAAAAGGCCGGTTGTGGCCAGTCGCACCGCGCTGACAGGCCGCGACAGCGCTGGAAAAGGTGGGATCGGTTTGTTGACAGAGTGCTCGCCCGACAGTCGCGTGTCCTCCATCCACGCAGATCAGCGAAGGTTTTCCGGGGGCCTGAAGGAAGCGGTCGACCGTCTTTCCGCGCGGCCCCGGCGGCCGGAGCCGACTTGGGCCGATCACCGGAAATCGCGATTTTGGACGGGTATCATTCTCCCTGTCGGCAAGCACTTCTCCCCAACGTCCCATTCCCCCGTCACTCCACTGCCAGGCCAGGTCGGAGACGTTCCGCTGCTCCGGAAGCCGGGAATGCGCATGCACCGTGCACGGGCAGGTTCGCAGCACCGATGACCACAGTGTTCCGGTTTCCCGAGGACCGCGGTGCGTCCTCGCCCGTGTTCTGCCCGACCATTCGATTCGGACCGGAGGCGTCATGAACACCAGTGGCACTCCGCGTTTCGGACCGGAGACCGCGGTCATCGCCATCGCCCCCGACGACCTGAGCGCCGAGGTCTTCCTCCAGGACACCCGACAGGTGGTCCACGGCGCCGACGCCAAGGCGACCCGACGGGCCGCGCTCGACTACGTCGCGGGATACGCCACCCACATCGGCCGCCCCGTGCTCGTCGAGGCGCGCGACGCGTTCGGTGTCCAGCGGCTGGAGGCGCTGCCCGGAGGCGTGGTCCGGGGGGTCGCCGAGACCCCGCCTCCGCCCGGAGTCGGCGGGAAGCGGCAGAGGAGCGGGGGCAGGGCACTGCTCCTCGCCGCGGCAGGCGGCCTGGCCGTGGTCGTCCTGGTCGTGGCGGCCGTCGTGCTCGTGGTGCCGCGGCTCGGCTCCGATACGGCGACACCCCCCGACGAGACGGTCGCCCCCACCGAGACCGTCCCCTTCGAGGCACGGCCCGCGCCTCCGGGATTCTCGACCGATGCGCTGTGGAGGATCCCCGTCACCGACGGCACCCGCCCGGCCGTCGCCGACGACGGCAGCCGGGTCGCGTTCATCGGAGCCGACGGAAAGCTCGCGGTCGCCGGTCCCGAAGGGGAACGGCTCTGGGAAGCGGAACTCCCCCTCCAGCCCGCCGAGATCGAGGGCCCGGTGCGTTTCGTCGAGAACGGCGACGGGTGGCAGGTGGCCGTCGCGGGCTCCCAGACGCTGTGGATCTGGCCCGTCGACGGCGGCGAACCCGTGGAGTACGCGCTGCCCGAGGGCGGCGTGGTCACCTTCGCGGGATCGGCCCCGCTGGTCACCGTCGACGACAAGGCCATGCTGCCCCGCGACGGGGAACTGGTCGAGGTCGAGGTGCCCGACGGGACCGGCGGAATGCTCGTGGACGGGGGCGAGGTGCTCCTCGCCTCGGCCGAGGGGCCCTGGTACTGGGCCGCTCCCGGCGAGGAGGCGCGGAAGGTCTCCGCGGTGGAGCCCAAGGGCTCCGAAGGACTCGACCGCGTGATCACCGCCTCCGAGAGGTACGTCATCGTGCGGTGGCAGAGCGAGAAGGAAGACCGGGTCGTCCTCGCCGTGCACGACGCCCACGACGGTTCGGTCTTCGCGGAGACGGAGGTCACGGCGGGAGAACTCGCCGACGCCACCTGGATCGAAGGAGAGACGGTGGCCGCCTACGGACCGATCCTGGTCGACCTGGGCTCCGGGGAGACCCAGCTGCTGCCGGGGTTCGGACCGCTCAGCGCCACCGGCGGCGTGGTCTACGGCGAACTGGAGGAGAACCAGGTCGCGGTGAACGCCGCGGGAGAGATCACCGACATGGAGCCGGACACCGCCCGCCCGTGGGGCCTGCTCGACGGCAACGCGGTGGTGCTGGCCGACGCCAACCTCTATGCCCTACTACCGGGTTAACCCCCCACTTCAGTGAGGAGATACATGTCCTACAAAGCACGCGCCATCGGCGTGACGGCCGCGGGCCTGCTGGCCTTCGGCTTCGCCTCGGCCCCGGCCTCCGCTGCGGAAGCGGACGTCGAGCTGGACCTCGGCGGCATCGCCACCGCCTCCCTGGACCTCAGCATTCTCAGCGGTGAGAACCCCGAGCCCGAGCCGCAGCCCGAGCCCGAACCGCAGCCGGACCCGGAGCCCGAGCCCGAACCGCAGCCCGAGCCGGAGCCGGAGCCCGAGCCGGAGCCGGAGCCCGAGCCGGAGCCGGAGCCCGAGCCGGAGCCGGAGCCCGAGCCGGAACCCGAGCCGGAGCCGGAACCCGAGCCCGAGCCCACCCCGGACCCGGGCGCCGGTGGCGGGGACCCGGACGACAAGAACCCGGGCCAGCGGCCGGGTGACGGCGGCAACGGCGGCGGCAGCGGCGACGGTGACGACGGCGACGACACCGACGGCGGCAGCGGCGACGGTGACGACGACAGCGACGGCGAGCAGGACGAGGCCGACGAGGAACTGCCGGTGACCGGCGTGGACCTCAGCGGCTTCGTGCTCGGCGCCTCCGTCATCACCGCCGTCGGCGCGATCACCGTCTTCGCCTCCCGCCGCCCGGTCCAGGTCCGCAACTGACGGCTGACCGGGCCCGGTCGACCGTGACCGGACCCTGACCGCAGAGCCCCCCGCGTGCGCGCGCCGCGCGGGGGGCTCCGGCTTTCCACCGTGCCGCTCTCATCGGCGACACGGTGTCATCCCGCACCGTTTCAACTACTCTGCGTTACTCTCGTGCTGTCTGAACGGGATACGACGGGGAGTGGCGCGCATGGCCGTGCGGAGCAGCACCACCGCAGCGGTCCTCGGAGGACTGGCCGTGCTCGCCGCGGTGCCGTCCACCGCCGCGGCCTCGCCCTCCCCGGAGGACGCCGACACCGCACGCAACGGCGGGATCGCCCTGACCGTCACCGACTCCCGCGACCGTCTGGCCGTCGGCGAGGACACCGCCTACACCGTCACCGTACGCAACGAGGGCCAGGAGGCCGTCGCCGACCTCCTGGTGGCGCAGACCGCACCCGCTCCGCTCGACTTCCACGAGGCCGACGGAGGAGGCGTGGTCGAAGGCGACACGGTGGTCTGGCTGCTCTCCCTCGACCCCGGCCAGGAAGCGGCGCGCACGGTCACCGCCACCCTCGTCGAACGCCCCGACCAGGACCGCGTGGCCACCACCGTCTGCGCGGGACGGCCGGACGAGCCCAACCCCCTCGTCTGCGTGGACGACGAGACCGCGGTGGCCGCCGAGGACGGCGGAATCCCGCTCCGGCCCTTCCTCACCGGCCTCGCCGTCGCGGCCGCGATCGCCCTCCTCGCCGGAGTCGCCGCCCTGCTCCTGCTGCGCCGTCCGCGCAGATCCCGAGGCCGGCACGCGGTCCGCAGACGACCCCGCCGCGGCAGGACCACGGCTCGGGAACGTTCCCCGACGGCGGGGCGGTGAACGCCGCCGTCCGCTCGGGGGCGTCCTCCACTGCGCCTCCCCGCCGGGACGCCGTCGACGGGGCCGGGGCCCGCCACCGGGGGCGCAAGATGCCGCCCCGCCGCTCGGAGGGGACGGGGACGCCGGCCGGCGGCAGACCGGCGACGCGGTGGCGGGCGGCGGACAGCGGCAGGACCGGGGATCCGGTGAGAACGGCATCCAGTGGGGTGCGGGGGCCCGGAGGACGGCGCCGCGGACGTCCCGGGCCGCTCGGAGGGGGAAACGGAACCCCGGTCACTCCCGGTGGAACGACAGTTCCGGACGCGGGCCGATGACCGACCACAGCTCCTCGACCGAGTCGGAGACCCCCTGGAGTTCGACCTCGTTCCGGGCGGTCAGCTCCTCCAGTGAGACCTCGCCGAACACCAGTCGCGTCAGCGCCTCCGTGGACAGCCGCATCCCGGCGATCCACTCGGCGGGCACCCCGTCGTGGACCCGGAGCACGCTGTTGCGCAGCAGCAGACCGAAGTGCTCGCCGGTGTCGCTCATCTCCACACCGATGCTCACCGTCCGGTCCCCGGCCTTCTCCGGCTCGACCCGGAACCGCAGGCTCTCCAGCAGCACGCGCGCCGGCAGCGGGAACATCCGCTGGACGGTGTCGCGGACGTCGGAGAGCCGCAACTGTCCGGAGACGTCCAGGGCCGCGCAGCGGTACCAGTTGCGGCGCAGCGGGTTGGGGTCGCGGTCGCCCAGCGCGCGCAGGGCACGGGCCAGCACGGCGCGGCCGGATTCGCTGTCGGGGAGGGCCTCCACCACCGTCCGGGCCAGTTCCGCCGCCCACTGCGGGTCGTCGTCCAGGGCCTGCGCCGCGGTCTCCAGCACCCGTTCGGCGCCGCCCATCAGTGCCACGCTGCGCCGGGCGCGTTCGACGCGCGGGGTGGGCGCCAGGTCGACCGCGTTGCCCGAGAACCACCCCGTGTACCTGGTGTGGTACATCAGCGCGGTCCCGGCGAAATTGCCGTGGAACGGCTGGGAGAACGGACCCTCGGCCAGCTCCTCGGGGAGGAGGAGCCGGTGGAGGAGGTCCTCCCTGGGCCGCCCGGTCAGGAGGTGCCGGATCGTCTGGTCGTGGAGGTAGACAATGAAGTCCTCGTAGGTGGAGAGCAGGGTGCGGATGTGCCGTTTGCCGTGCAGCGGCTCCATGCGGGTGCCCGTCAGGTGGTCGACGTCCAGTGCGGACATGCGGGTGAGCAGGGAGTGCCAGACCGCCGAGTACTCGGGCGGCGCCCCCTCGAGAGCCATGAGGTTGCCGGGGGTGGCGTGGAGGGCGGTGGGGACGAGCACGGTCCGGTGCCGGGGCAGGTGGACGCCGAGCGAGACGTCGAGGGGCAGGTCGGTGCCGAGGAAGCCGACGCGCAGCCCGGCCAGTTCGAGTTCGTCGCCGTCGCGTACCCGGGTCGAGGGCACGGGGGAGGGGGAAGGAGGCAGGTTCTCGGCGAGGCTGCGGCGCAGCAGCCGGGCGGGGTCGTCGGTCTCCCACAGCTCGGGGCCGTGCTGGAGCGCGGCCAGGGTCACCTTGAGGTAGATGACCTCGCGGAGCGGCGCCTCGGGGTGGCGGCCCCAGGACTCGTGGGCGATGACGGGCGTCTCGTGGCCCTGCTGCGCGTCGAGGACCGCCGCGAGTCCCCCGCAGTGGGAGCGGGTCGGCTCCCCCAGCACCACGGCCGAGACCGGTGTGCCGAACCGGGCGTCGAGCAGTCGGACGATGTCCCGTCCCTGCCGGGCGCTCGCCCCGGTGCCCAGGAGGACGAGCCCGTCCGGGCCCTCGACGACCGCGCAGTTGAGCGCAGAGCCGTCCGCGGCCCGCAGGTTCCACACGGGCGTGCCCTCGACCCGGACGAGTTCGGGGGGCGCCGCGCCGCTCCTCCGCGGCACGGGCGGGGGAAACACCTCACGCGTCTGTTTGGAGTGCGGAGACGGATAGGCCAACGTTCCTCCCTGGTGCGGTCCGCCGACCGGCCGCGCGGCTGCTGCGGCCGGTCGGCGGCGAAGCCGTGCCGCGCGGCCGGGGCCGGGCGGTCGCCCGTCGGCATCCATGCTGGTCGGCGGAGGGTCAGAGAGGCGTCAGATTCGTCCTATGAATTCCCAAACGCTCCTCGGGGCCCCAGCTGTCCGTAGGCGGCCAGCGCCCGCCGGGCCTGGAAGCGGCGGTAGGTCGCCAGCGGCGTCAGGAGCGCGAGGAGGAGGCCCATCAGGGCGATCACGGCGCAGTAGAACGCGCCGCCGCTGTCGCCGCCGGTGAGGGCGTCGTAGGCCAGGAAGCCGCCCGACGCGGAGCCGAGCAGCCAGAACGCCATCACCCACCGGCAGAGCGGCGGGTCCAGTATGGAGGAGAACTGCTGGTCCAGCATCAGGTACGCCAGGCGGACCACGTGCGCGGCGACCTCGGGGTCGTCGCCGACCTCGCCGCGCAGCAGCAGTCGCCGGGCTTTCGCGGAGGGGCCGAGCCGGTCGGGGAAGCGGCGCGTGAGCAGGGAGCCCACCGCTGCCACGACGGCGCCGCCGGCCATGCCGAGCAGTGCCCCGACGAGGAGGAGGGCGCCCTCGACGGGCGTTCCGGACACATCGGGGGCGACGAAATCCGAGACGAAGAAGGCGGGGAACAGCCCCGGGAGGAAGCCCAGGAGCGCGCCGTGGAGCGGCGGGTGCCGGAAGACGAACGCGGCGTACCGGAGGAAGAACGGAAGAGGAGGGTCGGTCAAGGGGCCTCCGTTCGGGGACGGCGCGGCGTCGCGTCTACGTCCAGCCGTAGCGCTCCCGCAGCACCTCGGCCACGCGCCAGAAGGTGTCGCGGTCGACGACCGCGCCCTCGCGGCGGATCTCGTGCTCCTCCAGTTCGAACAGGCGGTCCAGCCGGATGTAGGAGGTCCGTCCCGCGCGGTCCCAGGGGCCCGAGCCGAGCAGCAGCCAGTCCTGCTCCTCCCAGTGGTCGGGTTCCTGGCTGGAGAGCATCAGCGCGTGCAGCACGTCGCCCTTGCGGCCCACCACCAGCAGGGGGCGGTCCTTGCCCAGGGTCGGGTCCTCCTCGAAGGGCACCCAGGTCCACACGATCTCGCCCGCGTCGGCCAGGCCGTCGCGTTCGGGAGCGTAGGTCAGGACCGTGGCGTTGCGTCGGGTGGGCACCTCACGGATCGCGCCCTCGTGGGGGTGGGGCGGCCGCGCCCCGGCGTCGGTGTAGCGGTTGGTCACGGAGCGATCTTAGAAGCGTGCGGGGGGATTACTCCACCTCTGCCCTCCAGGGGACGGGAGGCCGTCCCGCCCCGGACCCGTCCGCCGACCGGTTCACAGGCCCGGCAGGGACAGTTGTCCGGTCCCGCCCCGCTCCAGGGTGAGCAGCCACTTCTTGCGTTCCAGGCCGCCGCCGTACCCGGTGAGGTCGCCGGAGGAGCCCACCACCCGGTGGCAGGGCACGATGATGCCGATGGGGTTGCGGCCGTTGGCCAGCCCCACCGCCCGGGACGCCGAGGGCCTGCCGAGCCGGGCGGCGAGGCGGCCGTAGGAGACCGTCTGGCCGTAGGGGATCTCCAGGAGGGCCTGCCACACCGTCCGCTGGAACGGGGTGCCCGCGGGCGCCAGCGGCACGTCGAACTCGGTCCGCCGCCCCGCGAAGTACTCCGCCAGTTGGGCGGTGACCTCGTCGAACGGCTCCGGGTCGGGGGCGCCGAAGGACTCCTCGGCGGGACGGTGCCGCTGCTCGGCCAGGTACAGGCCGACCAGTGCGCCGTCGGCCGCCACCAGGGTCAGCGGGCCGACGGGGCTGTCGACGACGGTGTGGACGCGTTCTCGCGCCGGGATCACGGCGGTCACGATCACTCCTCGGCTCGGGCGTACTCGGCGGCGGGCGCCGTCCCTCCAGTATCGGAGGTGCGGAGCCCGCCGCCGGGTCGCCGGGAGGAGTCCGGCGCGACCGGTCCCGGGACGCGGTGCGGGCCGGTCAGCGGTGCTCGTTGCCGGAGTCGTGGTTGTTGTTGGGCAGGGTCTCCTCGGGCTGCCCGTCGCGGTGGCCGTTGACCGTCTCGGACGGGGAGCGCAGCGGCGGCACCCACAGGCGCATGCCGCCGCCGAGGCGTCTTCTGGGGGCGGCGGACCGCCGTACGGAGCCCGGGCGTTCCCCGGCGGGGGAGCGCAGTGTCCCCGCCCCCAGGGGGATGAGCAGCACCAGGAACGCGGGCAGCAGGAGGGCGACGGAGAGTCCGGAGTGGTCGGCGAGGAAACCGATCGCGGGAGGGCCGAGCAGCGGTCCGAAGTAGCCGATCGCCGCGACCGTGGACAGGTCCCGGCCCGACCGGGCCGGGTTGTCGTTGGCCGCGGCGTTGAACAGCTGCGGCACGATACCGGACAGGCCCACGCCGACCAGGGCGAAACCGAGGACCACCGGGATCTGGAGGGGCACGGCGAGGGCGAGGAACAGGCCGGCCGAGGCGAGCAGGCCGCCGGTTCTCACCACGGTGACCGGGCCGGCCAGGGCGACCAGGCGGTCTCCGACGAGTCGTCCGGCGGCCATCATCGTGGCGTAGGCCGCATAGGTCGCCGCCGCGACGGTCTCGGAGCCGCCCACGGTCTCCCGGGTGTACAGGGCGCTCCAGTCGTTGGCCGCGCCTTCGGCGAGCATGCAGCACAGCGCGAGGACGCCCAGCAGCACGATCCTGCCGCGGGGCAGGGAGAGGCGGCGGAGCCGTACCGGGGTGCGCGTGCTCTGGACGGGGGGCAGCGGATGGTCGGTCAGCCACTTGCGCACGGCCAGCGAGAGGAACGCCAGCAGCGACGCCGCTCCGATGAGGGTGGTCGTGACCTCCAGTCCGGCCCGCACGCAGAGCGTGCCCGCGATGGCGCCCAGGCCCCCGCCGATCGAGCACACGGCGTGGAAAGAGACCATGATCGGACGTCCCCACTCGCGTTGCAGCCGGGCCGCCTGGAGGTTGGCGGACACGTTGAGCAGGGCGTGGCTCGACCCCAGCAGGAGCAGGGACAGCACCAGCTGCTCCTGGTCGGTGGCGTACCCGGGGGCGACGAGCGCGGCGCTGGTGGCCAGGGCGGTGGCCGGTACCACGGTCCGACCGTCGAACCGGTCCAGCAGACCGCCCATCAGTCGGATGGTCAGCACCCCGCCCAGCGCGAGGGCGAACAGGGCGATGCTCAGTTCCGCCTCGTCGACCCCGGTCTGGCGTTTCACCGCGGGAATCCGTGAGGCCCAGATCGAGATGACCGATCCGGTGATGAAGAAGTACACGTACAGCGCGATCCTGGCACGTCGTAGCCGACGTGAAATCGGGCGTTCCCCGTGGGGGCGGAAGGGGCCGACGGGCTGACTCTCCGGCATGCGCTCATCACCTTCTCGAAAGGACAGATTCTGGACACGGCGCACTGCGTCGAGTGCGGCGGTGGTTGTCCAGGAGCGAGGGGCGCGGCGACGGTGACAGGTCCGAGTCGGACGCCGCTTCCAGGGGAATATCCGGGTTTTGTGATGGATTCCTGCGTGCTCTTCAAAGTCCCCGGCAAACAACGAGGCTACCTAGACATTGGCTTCGAGGTAACCGGAACGGGAAGAAAACTTCCGCGTTGAGAGGGCTTCGGAACAGGGAAGATGCCCGGAAAGCCGTGCCAGCAAACGAGTCTGGAAGAGTGAATTAAATCTATCGCCGACCCCGGCTTCCCGATGTTTGGAGAAGCGATATGCGACACGGGCGGCTGATGCGTTCTTTGTGTGGTTTGACGATTTTGGCCAATTGGCTGGAAATTATGGGGAACAGCGATCGGCGAGTGTTTTGACCGGGTTGTCGGCGGGGGCGGGCCCGCGGAGGCGCGAGCGCGTGGCGGCCGTCACGCGGACGCGGGGATGTGGGATCGGACACGGGACGGACCGGGAGGCGGGGGCGGGGGAGTGCCGCGGAGACGGTCCGGAACATACGAAACGCCGCATCCGGAGCGGCTCCGGATGCGGCGCGAACGGCGGCCCCAGCAGGATTCGAACCTGCGACACCCGCTTTAGGAGAGCGGTGCTCTGTCCCCTGAGCTATGAGGCCGGACACCCCTAGGGTAACGGAAACGGCGAGCGGATGCGGCGGGGTGGCGGGGAAGGGACAAGCAGGGCTAATCGTTGAGTAATCTTCGTATCGATCAGGTTGTCATGACCGTCAGGTGATGTCTGCCACACACCGTGGCTGGGCGGCGTCCCCCACGCGACGGCTCCGGGGGACGGACCCGTGTCACACCCCCGAAAGCACCCTTGATCAGCAGACACGGTGGGAACGGCGCTCTGCCCGCAAACAGGGGCCGACCCGACCACACGGGCTTTCGCTTCAACGCCGTGGCCGCAGGCGGTCATGGAGTATGTTGCGACCCGGTCACGCGAACCATCAGAGCCAAGGCAGCGGAGGAACCACGTGCCGTTCGTTCTCGATGCCGGGCGGAATCGTTGCCGCGCGACGAGGAACGGGACACCGTCCGTCTCGAACGGCCGATCCCGGTCGCGGACTGTGGTGACAGTGGTGCTCACCCTCATCCTCACGATGCTGGTGAACATCGCGGCGCCACCGCCGTCCGCCCACGCCGACAACGAACTGGACTCCCTCAGGGAAGAGGCCGAACAGGCCAAAGAGGAACTGGAGCAGGCCACCGAGGAGTACCTCGAACGGGAGGAGGCGCTGGAGGAGGCCCAGGACGAACTGGTCAAGACGCTGCACGAACTGCAGCAGATCGAAGGCCAGATCGCCGACATGCGCGTCCCCCTCGTCGAACTCGCCATCACCCTGTACAAGCAGCCCGACGTCGGAGTCCTGGGCTTCCTGGCGTCCGACTCGATCGAGGACGACCTGCGGGCCGAATCGCACGTCATGAAGCTCTCCCACGACCAGGAGCAGATGCTGGACGAGGCCGACGCGCTGCGCGACGAGCAGATCGAGCTGACGAGCCGGGCCCAGGAACTGCAGTCGCAGACCCAGCTGGAGCGGGTCGAACTCGAAGACGACCTGGAGGAGCTGCGCAAGAAGTCCGAGGAGAGCACCGAGGCGCTCACCCAGAAACTGGAGGACCTGGGGCTGTCCGTCGACGCCTACCTGGCGGGAGTGGAGTGCGACCCCAGCGCGGCCCAGAAGGCGGCCGGAGCCGCCAACGGGCTGCTGCCCAGCGACGCCCTGTGCGCCCTGCACGTCGAAGGCCACTACCTGCGCGCCGACGCCGCCGTGGACTTCCTGAAGATGAACCAGGCCTACGCCCAGGAGTTCGGCACGGACATGTGCGTCACCAGCTCCTACCGCGACCTGCAGAACCAGCACCGCGTCTACGCCCAGCAGCCGCCCGGCTACGCGGCCGTGCCCGGCACCAGCAACCACGGCCTCGGCATGGCGATCGACCTGTGCGGCGGGGTGCAGAACCAGGGATCGCCGCAGTTCAACTGGCTGGAGGCACACTCCCGCGAGTACAACTGGTTCCATCCGGCCTGGGCCTACTCCAACCCGTTCGAGCCCTGGCACTGGGAGTACGACCCGTCCTAGCGGACGCTCCCGACACGCCGACGGCGGCCCACCCGGAACCGGGCGGGCCGCCGTCGGCGTGTCGGGGTCACCCCGTCTTCTCGGGTACGACCTCGCTGGTGCAGAACGCGCACCGGGTGGCCTTCCGGCTGATCTCGCTGCAGCAGGCCGGGCACTCGCGGTGGGTGGCCTCCTCGTCCCGGGAGAAGCGCTCCATGACCTTGCTCATGGGCAGCACGATGAAGAAGTAGAGGATGGCGGCGGTCAGCACGAACGAGATCAGGGTGTCGATGAACGCGCCGTACTGGAACTCGCTGTTGTTGAGGGTGAAGCTCAGGTCGGCGAATTTGGGCACTCCGCCGAAGACTCCCAGCAGCGGGGTGATGAAGGCGGTGGTGAACGCGGTGACCAGTTCGGAGAAGACCGCTCCGATGACCACCGCCACCGCCAACTGCACCAGGTTGCCCTGGAAGAGGAACTTCTTGAACCCGCTCATCGGGACAGGCTCGCTTTCTGGAGGGGGTACGGGGGATACGGACGCCGTGCGGCGGCGTCCGGCGCTCCAGCGTAGCCGTCAACCCCGGATGGCGACCGACAGTCGGTCCGCGGAGTGCCCGGCCAGGGAACGCGCCTCGGGCCCGGTGACCGCGAGCACCACCAGGGGCCCCGCCCCGGCCGGGGTGCCCTCCGCGTCCGCCACCGCGATCACCGGACGGTCCGTCACCACCGTGCGGGCCGGGGCCGCGGCCGGTCCGGGGAACTCCGCCGTCGACGGGTCGCCGGCGGCGAACACGTCGACCCGGCTGCCCGGCCGCAGCAGTGCGGCCACCCCGGGGTCGGCCAGCCGCACCGGAGCGGCCACCAGGTCGGCGCCGTAGCCCGCCGCGGGCGGGTCGGCCAGCCGGGCCTCGGTGAGGATCTCCCCGGCGTGCACCGGCGACCGCAGCGACACCCCCTCCACGGGATGGTCCGGGGCCAGCGCCCCCTCGGGCGCCAGCGCCGCGGGAACCTCGCGGACGACGGTGTCCGCCCCGGTCAGCGGGGCGAGCCCGGACAGGTCACGGGAGGCGGCCAGCACCTCGACGGTGGGCGGGGCGGGGGGACGCAGCACCAGCAGCGCCCCGGCCGCCGCCACCGCTGCGGATGCCGCGGCCAACCGCCGCCGCCAGCGGTACCAGCGGAAGCGGAACGGGCGCCCGGAAGGGGTGGATGTGGTGTTCATGGGAGCCCACGCTAGGCGGGCCGCCGCAGCGTGTGGCAAGGCCGTCCACAGGGGGTCCTCGCGCCGTTGCCGCCGGGCGCGTCCGCAGGCGGCGGAGTCCACCGCGGCGGGGCGCAAAGGCGGCTCGGGGCGCCTCCCGGCCAAAGCAGCGTCAAGACTTTCCCGGCCCCTCGTGGCGGCACGGAGGAATCCGCCGCGTAACGGACACACTGCCGTAGAGGTTGCGAATGCGTCGTCGAGGTTCTGGAGGACCGCGATGGATATGCCAGTGGTGAACTCGTGCGAGGCGGACGCCTGCGTCTACAACATCGAACACTCCTGCCGGGCACTGGCCATCACCGTGGGCAGTGAGCGCAGTGCCTACTGCGACACCTTCTTCACCGACTCGTCCGCCAAGGGAGGCGACCCCGCCGCCACCGGCCACGTCGGCGCCTGCAAGATGGCCGCCTGCCAGCACAACGTCCGGTTCGAGTGCCAGGCCCCGGCCATCAGCGTCGGATTCACGGCGAACCACGCGGACTGCCTCACCTACGCACCGGCCTGATCCGTGCTCCGCTACCGCGCGGCCGGACACACCGCGAGGGCCGCTCCCGGTGCGGGAGCGGCCCTCGCGGACGGGCTCGGTGCGCCAGAGCGCGGATCAGGCGGCGGAGGCGGCCTTGGAGCTGCCGGAGTCGCTGGACGAGGAGCCGGACTCCGACGAGGACGAGGAGGACTCGGCCTTGGCGGACGTGTCGCTCTTGGCGGAGGAGGTCAGCGCGGAGCTGTTGGAGCTGGACGTGTTGTCGGTGCGGTAGAAACCCGACCCCTTGAAGACGATGCCGACCGCGGAGTACACCTTGCGCAGCCTGCCCTGGCACTCGGGGCAGGTGGTCAACGGATCGTCGCTGAAGCTCTGCACGACCTCAAGGTCGGCGCCGCACTCGGTGCAAGCGTACTGGTACGTAGGCACGGGTCCTCCTAGCTGGCACTCTCACCCGACGACTGCTAAATAGTACGCCGTCGGCCCACCTGGACGCGACAACGGGGGTGGTAACGCGGCCCGGGCCGCCCACCGGACAACGGAGCCCCGGAGGCCGGGCTCCCCACGCTACCGGGCCGTCGACCACACCACGCCGCGGCCGGGAGTCACCACCGCCCGCACCGGACGGTCGTGCGGTTCGACGGGCACCGCGTCCACCAGTTCGTCGTCGTAGACCACGGCCAGCGACAGCGCCTGCGCCCCCACGAGGGCCAGCACCCGGTCGTAGCAGCCCGCCCCCCTGCCGAGCCGGCGGCCCGCCGGGTCCACCGCCAGAGCCGGACAGACCAGCACACCGGCTCCGCGCACCGCGTCCACCCCGAGCCGCGGACCGGCGGGCTCGACCAGGCCGCGCCCGGCCGGTGCCAGCGACTCCGGGCCGGTGTAGGCGGCCCAGTCCAGCTCCCCGCTGTCCAGGAAGACCGGGAGCAGCACGCGGTGGCCGCGCTCGAACAGGGCCGCCACCAGCAGACGGGTGTCCGGCTCGGAACCCACCGCGTAGTAGGCCGCCACGGTGCTCGCGGAGGCTGTCGCGGGGAGCGCCAGCACCGCGTCCCGGATCTTCGCGCCGGCCGCGGCGCGCTCCCGCTCGGACCGCCCCCGGCGCGCGGCGAGCACCCGCCGCCGCAGGTCGCGCTTGCTCTGCGTACCGTCCACGAGGGGCCAGTCTGCCAGGTGCGCCCGCCGGACCGGACGGCGGCCGAGGTGAACCCCGGGCGACGCGACGCTGAAATGACGACGCGAAAACGCCGGTGACCGCGTGTGACACGTGCCGGACATGGCAGTGTCCTAAGGTGCGGAACATGGCAGATGAACAGCGCTCTGTAACTCAGGTGACCAAAGCGGTCATCCCCGTCGCGGGACTGGGCACCAGATTCCTGCCCGCCACCAAGTCCACGCCCAAGGAGATGCTGCCGATCGTCGACAAGCCGGCGATCCAGTACGTCGTGGAGGAGGCCGTCTCCGCGGGCCTCGACGACGTCCTGATGATCACCGGGCGCAACAAGCGCTCCATCGAGGACCACTTCGACCGGGCCTACGAACTGGAGGAGGCGCTGCGCGTCAAGGCCGACACGGACCGGCTCAACGCGGTCCGCGAGTCCAGCGACCTCGCCCAGGTCCACTACGTGCGCCAGGGGGAGCCGCGCGGCCTGGGGCACGCCGTGCTGTGCGGCGCCGCCCACGTGGGCGGCGAACCGTTCGCGGTGCTGCTCGGCGATGACCTCATCGGAGCCCGCGAGACGCTGCTCAAGCGGATGATCGAGGTCCGCCAGACCTACGGGGGCAGCGTCATCGCCCTCATGGAGGTCGAACCCGAACAGGTGTCGCTGTACGGCTGCGCCGCGATCCAGCCCACCGACGAGCCCGACGTCGTGACCGTCACCGACCTCGTCGAGAAGCCCGCCGTGGACCAGGCGCCCAGCCGCTGGGCGATCATCGGCCGCTACATCTGCGACCCCGGCATCTTCGACGTGCTGCGCAAGACCCCGCCCGGACGCGGCGGCGAGATCCAGCTGACCGACGCGCTCCGCGAACTCGCCCGGCGCGGCCCCGCCGAGGGCGGACCCGTCCACGGCGTGCTGTTCCGCGGCCAACGCTACGACACCGGCAACAAGGTCGACTACCTTCGCACCGTGGTGGAGTTCGCCTGCGAGCGCCCGGACCTGGCCGAGGAGTTCCTGCCGTGGCTGCGGGACTTCCTCGCGAGGCACGAGGCCGGCTCCACCAGGTAGTCGAACGGACCGATCCGGCGGGGGGAACCGATGAAGAGCGTCGAACAGCACGTCAGCGACATCCTGGCGGTGGTGTCCCGCCCCGAACCGATCGAGCTGGACCTGCTCCGCGCGCACGGGGCGGTGCTCGCCGAACCGGTGACGGCGAAGGTCCCGCTTCCGCCGTTCGACAACTCCGCCGTGGACGGCTACGCGGTCCGCGCCGCGGACGTGGCCGCGGCCACCCCGCAGACCCCGGTGACGCTGCCGGTCGTGGCGGACATCCCCGCGGGGGACTCCTTCTCCTCGGCCATTCCCGCCGGCTGCTGCGCGCGCATCATGACCGGGGCCCCGCTGCCCGCGGGCGCGGACGCGGTGGTGCCCGTGGAGTGGACCGACGGAGGCGTGGCCACGGTGACCGTCCGGCGCGCGGCCGAGTCCGGCGACGCGGTCCGGACGGCGGGCGGCGACGTCAAGGAGGGCGCCGAGGTGCTCCCTCCCGGAGTCCGGATCGGCCCCGCGGAGACCGCGGTGCTCGCCGCGGTCGGACGCCGCTCGGTGGCGGTCTACCCGCGTCCCCGGGTCGTCGTGCTCGGCACCGGGGAGGAACTGGTCGAACCGGGCCGCCCCCTCGGCCCCGGACAGATCTGGGAGTCCAACAGCTTCATGCTCACCGCGGCCGCCATCGAGGCGGGCTGCGAGGGCTACCGGTACGGCTTCGTCGGCGACGACCCCTCCGAGGTGCTCGCCGCCGTCCAGGACGCCCTGGTGCAGGCCGACATCGTCATCACCAGCGGCGGTGTCAGCATGGGCGCCTACGACGCGGTCAAGGAGGTGCTGCTGCGCCTGGGCACGGTCCGCTTCGAGAAGGTGGCCGTGCAGCCGGGGATGCCGCAGGGCTACGGCACCGTGGGGGAGGAGCGCGTCCCGGTCATCACCCTGCCGGGCAACCCGGTCAGCTCCTACGTCTCCTTCTACCTGTTCGTGCTGCCCGCGCTGCGCAAGATGAGCGGGCTGCCCCAGGAGCAGCTGCCGTCGGTGCGGGCACGGCTGCTGGCCCCCGTCCCCTCGTCGCCCCGGGGCAGGCGCTCCTACCTGCGCGCGGTCCTGGACTACGACGCGGCGGGCGGGGACGTCGCCTACACGGCGCTGCCCGTCAGTCGGCAGGGGTCGCACCAGCTGTCCGCGCTCGCGGAGACCAATGCGCTCGTGGTGGTGCCCGAACAGGTCACCGAGCTGGCCGAGGGCGACGTCGTCGAGGCGGTCCGGCTCCCCCACCGGTAGGCTCCCGCCTGACGTCCCCGTCCAGGAGAGCACGGTCACCCATGTCCGACACGCACCCTTCCGGTTTCCCGCACCTCGACCCCTCCGGCGCGGCGCGCATGGTCGACGTGTCCGCCAAGGAGGTCACCGCCCGCACCGCCGTCGCGACCGGTCGGGTCCTGCTGTCGCCCGAGGCGGTCACCGCCCTGCGGGAGGGGGAGGTGCCCAAGGGCGACGCGCTCGCCGTGGCCCGCATCGCCGGCATCCAGGGCGCCAAACGCACCCCCGACCTGGTCCCGCTGTGCCACCCCATCGCGGTGCACGGCGTCGACGTCGCGCTGACGGTGGTGGACAGCGGTGTCGACATCAGGGCCACCGTGCGCACCGCGGACCGCACCGGGGTGGAGATGGAGGCGCTGACCTGTGTGATGACGGCGGCGCTGGGGCTGATCGACATGGTCAAGGCCCTCGACCCGGAGGCGGTCGTCACCGACGTGCGGGTGGAGGAGAAGACCGGCGGCAGGACCGGCCACTGGCGGCGGTCCGGGTGAGCGAGGCGACCGTCCCCCGCGTGGTCGTCGTCACCGTCTCGGACCGGGCGGCCGCAGGAGTGTACCGGGACCGTTCGGGGCCGCTGCTCGTCGAGTTGGCCGCGGAGGCGGGATGCGCGGTCGACGGCCCGTGGGTGGTGCCCGACGGTCCGCCCGTCACCGAGGCGCTGCGCCGGGCGCTGGCCGAGGGCTACGACGCGGCGCTGACCACCGGCGGCACCGGACTCGCCCCGCGCGACGCCACCCCCGAGGCCACCCGGCCGCTGCTGGAGTACGAGATTCCTGGCCTGGCCGAGGCGCTGCGCGCGGCGGGGCGCGACCGGGGGGTGCCCGCGGCGGTGCTCTCCCGTGGACTGGCGGGCGTGGCCCGCGCCGGAAGCCACCGCATGCTCGTGGTCAACCTGCCCGGCTCCACCGGCGGGGTGCGCGACGGCATGGCGGTGCTCGCCCCGGTCCTCGTCCACGCCGTCGACCAGATCCGGGGCGGTGGCCACGGCCGTCCGTGACGGCGGGGAATTTTCCGGGTTTGCCTTCCCGGGCAGGGTGTGAAGGAGAATGATGGGTCCTGGTGGGAGGCACGAGGGACGGTGAGACGGATGCGGGGTTGGCCGGTGTCCCTGGCAGAGGGGGAGGTCGGACTGCGCCCGCTGAGACTGCGTGACGCCGCGGTGCTGCGGGAGACCCGCGCCCGCAATGCCGAGTGGCTGCGCCCCTGGGAGCCCACCCACCCCGAGCTGCCGGCGCAGAGCGACGGCCTGCTCCCCTACCTGGCCATGGTGCAGGCGGTCCGCCGGGAGGCCCGGCACGGCGTCGCGATGCCGTGGGCGGTCACCTGGGAGGGCCGGTTCGTCGGCCAGGTCACGGTCGGCTCGATCACCTGGGGGTCGGCGCGTTCGGCGCAGATCGGCTACTGGCTCGACAGCGCCTACGCCGGACGCGGGGTGATGCCCACCGCGGTCGCGCTGGCGGTCGACCACTCCTTCTTCACCGTGGGACTGCACCGGGTGGAGGCCAGCATCCGCCCCGAGAACCACAAGAGCCGGCGGGTGGTCGAGAAGCTCGGTTTCCGCGAGGAGGGGCTGCGCAAGCGCCAGCTGCACATCGACGGCGCGTGGCGGGACCACCTCTGCTACGCCCTCACCGTCGAGGACGTCCCGGGGGGCCTGCTCACCCGGTGGCGGAAGGTGCGGGAGCAGCGCAGCGGGGACGGCCGGCACGGGCGGGCCGCCCCGGAGGAGACACGCGGGATGCCGCGGAGCCGGTCCGACCGGCCCCGCTGAGGACGCCGGCCCCCGAGTCGGAGGGGGAGCGGGACCGCGCCGGGACGGAATCCGGTCCGCCCGAGTTCCGGGCGTGGCGGGCCACCGTTTGCTACTCTCCGTATCTATCGGGCGGCTTTCTGTCCAGTTCGTCTTTGACCAGCGGTTTCCTCAATGGGAACATGGTCCGGAGATAAAGGACAAGAACAGATCTCACGACACTCCGGTTCCAATACCGCGCATTCCTGGACACCGGGTCGTACGGTGCGTTGAGGGCGCATCACTGATGCGGGCAGTGTGTAGGTGCGGTGCGTTGGGGACGGCGGGATGACGACTGGCAGGGCGACTCCGGGTGGTCCGGTCGTGCCGTCGGCTGCGGGCCGCCCGTTCGCGGAATGAGAGCGCCCGTGGAGTCGGTACCGGAGGGCACGCGAGGAAGACGCCGGGCGACGTTCGTGGATCGGCGACCCGAGGAGGAGCGGTGAGCAGCTCTCCTCTGTACCTGGCGATCGTGGCCGTGTGGATCCTGGTCCTCGTGCCGATGCTGCTGCGTCGCGACGCCGCGGACCCGGCGGCCGACGGGTTGCGCCGCGACCAGGCCGAGGACGAGGCGTCCAACGGGGAGGCCGGAACCGCGGAGCCGGAGGTCGAGCACGTCACGCACGCCGAGCCGCCTCCGGTGCTCCCGCGGCCGGCCCGGGTCAGCCGGGCGCGGATCATCGCGCGCCGCCGCCGCCGCACCAGTGCGCTGGCCCTGCTGCTGCTCGCCACGGGGGCGGCCGTGGTCATGGGTCTGGGGCCGTGGTGGGTGCTCGCCCCGCCCGTCCTGCTGATGGCGGGGCACCTGGTACTGCTGCGTGAGGCGGCCAAGGCCGACGCGGAGCAGCGCGCGGCCCGGCAGGCCCGCCGCCGCGCGCTCCGGCGGGCCCGCCGCTCCGCGGAGGCGGCCCGGCAGGCGGAGGTGGTCGAGCTCACCGACCGGCGCAACCAGGTCTACGACCAGTACACCGACGCGCAGCGCCGTGCCGCGGGGGACTGACCGGAGGGCGTCGGAGGCGTGGGGCCGCGCGGAGCGGAGCCGTGCCCCGCCCGCCGCGGCGGACGCCATCCGTTCGAAGCAGCGCTCCAAAGCTGGTAATCTCTTAGACGTCGTCGCACGGCGACAGCCATGAGGGGCTATAGCGCAGTCCGGTAGCGCACCTCGTTCGCATCGAGGGGGTCAGGGGTTCAAATCCCCTTAGCTCCACATCACAGCCCGTTCCACCCGTGGGTGGGGCGGGCTTCGGCTTTTCTCCCACCGCCCCCTCCGGCGGAAGCGCCGGCGACGTCCACCGGCGCCGTGCGGCGGCTGTGGAAATGCCTCCTCCGTGACCGGCGGAAACGGTGTCGAATTCCGCCCTCCGGCGGAGGCGAAACGGGCGGGCTTCGGCGGGGCGTCCACAGGGGAATAGTGATCAACGGATTACGGTGATCACCATCGGTTCCGTCCACTGAAACTTTTGCCATCACTGTCTTTCGCAAAGGAAATCGCTGCTCATTCGGAGGAGAGCTGTTCCGTGGTCGGAGTGCGCGGCGGCCGTGGCCGTAGGGCTGCCGGGACCCGCACCGGAGCGCGTTCCCCCGGCGCCCCAGGGGCTGTGCGGCTCCCGTGGGCCGGTACCGGCCGGCCCGGCGGGGCGGGAAAACCTCCACGGCGGGGACGTGGACTTTCCGCGGTCCCGCGGTACGGAGGACCAGGTGAGCGGAATAGTCAGCATCTGAGCAAAGAATCCCGATGGGAGGCAATGGGCGAAAAGTGACCCTTCTGGGTGTTGTGTACTTCATGCCTTATGGGCAATCTTGTGACTCGGGGATGGACACGAGTCGCAACCGAAGGATGCATTGTGATCAAGAAGATCTGCGCAGTGGCCGCCTTGACCGCCGCGGCCATTTTCGGCTCGGCCGGCGCGGCGTCGGCTGACGCACCGGGGACCGAGTTCAGAGGCTGGACCTGGTGGCTGGGAACCGAGGTCACCGAGATCGCCGAAGAGGTCGCCGACGCCATCGCGGAGACCGATGACGACGGCGGCGTGTTCACCATCCTCCGCGGCTGGACCTGGTGGTAGGGATCACACTTCTCCCGCGCCTGTGACTGCGGCGCCCGGCCCCGCCCCCACGGGGCCGGGCGCCCGGCCCACCGCCGCGGAACGGCGGGGCACCCCAACGGCGGCGACCGAACCGTCGAAAACGGGGGACCGTAACCATCGCCGCCGCCTCCCGGGAATCCGCGTCCGCGCGCGCCGCACCGTCGTGGCCTGCCCGGACCGTCGGCGTCCGCGACGCCCTCGGCCGCGGGTGGATTGACCGACGCGTCCACGGGTCATGCTTCTAGACGGCTTCTCGACACGAGGGGGCGCGACCAGACGGCGGCCCCGTCGACGACGCTTCCGCTCGGCGCGGCCACGGAACGGGAGGGACAACGTGACAGACCGGCCGGAGCAGCACGAGGAGGGCGGGTACTACTTCGCCGACGACGCCCCCCGCCCCCGCGACGTCCCGTCCGGCGAGGAGCCCCCCGACGCGCCGCGCGAACCGGACCCTCCCCCTCCGGCACGGGACTTCCGCCGCACCACTCCGGCGAAGCTCAAGACCATCCGCCCGGAGCGCCCCAAGGGCCGCTGGGGGCTGATCAGCGGAACCGGGCTGTACGTGATGTGCTCCGCGGGAAGCGCCGACTACCTCCCCCTCAGCGTGCGCCTCGTCGGCCACGTCCTGTTCTGGCTGGCCCTCGGGGCGGCACTGCTGGTGACCCTCCAGCGGGAACGGGCCCACGGGTGGGATCCCGCGCCCCGGTGGCCGTGGGCGGCCGCGCTGATCTGCGGCACCCTCGCCGTGGAGGTGCTCGTCGCGGCGGTGAGCTCGCCCGTGGTCATCGTCGGCTCGGCGGTGGTGCTGTCCGTGGTCGTGCTCATCCTGCTCATGCTGGGATGACGGCGGAGCCGCCCCGGAGGGCGGGGCTCAGGTCGCCTCGTCGTCGAAGGGCGGGCGGCGGCCGTTCAACCGGGCCGACACGCTCAGCGGTGCCGACTCCTCCTCGTCCGAGGCCTCCCAGAAGTGCTTCTGCACGAACCGCTTCGGGTTGAGGTCCGCGACGTCGAAGTCCTTGTACTCGGGGCCCAGCCCCTCCCGGATGTCCTTCTTGGCGTTGTCGGCCATCCGCCGGAGCTGCCGCAGCGCCCGACCGGCCTGCGCCGCCACCTTGGGAAGCTGGTCGGGACCGAGGACCAGGAGCGCGAGAACGCCCAGGACGAGGAACTCGCCCGCCCCGATGTTGAACATGCGTCTTCCTCCACAGACCTCACACGATCCGGCCTGATAGCAGACTAACCGCTGCCGGGAGGGCCGCCCGCCACCGCCCGACGCTCCGTCCACGCCCTCCGGCGGGCCGCCGGAGCGGAACCGTCCGCCCCCAGCACGAGCCGCGCCGCCAGCAGCACCACCGCGCCCAGCAGCCAGCCGCCGAGCGACTCGCTGAGCCAGTGGTAGTCCAGAACGGTCATCATCGTGCCCACCGCGGCCACGGGAACGAGCGAGCAGCCCAGGGCGAACCGCAGCCGCCGGGCGTGGGGGAACACCCCGTTGGCGCCGAAGAGCAGCCAGGCCGCCAGCGGGTAGGTGAGGGCCGCGTTCGCCGAGTGCCCGGACGGAAAGGAGACGTACCCCTCGAACGGGGCCGCGCCGGGCACGAGCACGGCGCTCGCCCAGACCGCGACGTTGTCCAGCCCCGGTGTGACCACGTCCACCCCCAGCACCGGAGGAGTACGCCCCACCGCGACCTTCAACAGGGTGCCGAGCACCGCCAGGGACCCCAGGCCGGTCAGCACGGCCAGCACCGGGCGGAACCCGCGTCCGCGCAGCGCGGCCCACAGCGCCAGCCCCACCAGCAGCGGAACCGTCACCAGCCGCTGCCCCAGCCGGGCCACCGCCACCGCGGCCGCCAGCAGCGGCCCCTCGGGCTGCCGCGGGTCGACGAAGGCGTGGACCGGCCAGTCCAGCGCCGTCACCGGTCCCCCCGCCAGCACCTGCCAGGTCACCGCCGCCAGCGCCGCCGCAGCCACGACCAGCCACACCGCCGGCGACCGGGTGGCGGACACGTTCGGGAGAACGGTCCGGTGCGACGTCACTGCCTGCCCTCCCCACGGATCGACCCGGCGGGGTTCAGCTTAGGGCCCGCACCCGCCGCGGACCGGGCAACCGCCTCGCCGAGTCCGGACGAGGCGGACCGGGCCGCAGCAGCAACCGCCGCGAAACGGGACGCGGCGCCCGAGAAGCCGGGCGCCGCAAAAGCGGACACGCTGGCACGTTAGGGTGTCCCGCGGACAACACGCACGGGACGGGCGGGGGAGACCAGGTGGCGAACTGGGAGCTGAGACGCCGGGCAACCTGTCTCGTCGACTCGCGCTGGTTCCAGAACATCGTCATCGTGGCCATCCTGGTCAACGGGGTCATCCTGGGGCTGGAGACCTACGAGACCGAGTTCTGGTGGTTGGACGACAACTGGATCCTGGTGGAGGGCTGCTTCCTCGCCTTCTTCGTCACCGAGCTGGCGCTCAAGGTCTTCGCGCGTGGGACCGCGTTCTTCCGGGACGTCTGGAACTGGTTCGACCTGGTCGTGGTGGGGGTCGCCCTGATCCCGCTGACCGGGAGCTTCGCGGTGCTGCGCCTGGTGCGGGTGCTGCGTCTGCTCCGCCTGGTCAGCGTGGTCCCCAGCCTGCGGCACATCGTCAACGCGCTGTTCCGGTCCGTTCCCGGGCTGGGCACCGTCATAGCGCTGCTGTTCGTCGTCATGTACACCGCGGCGGTCATGGGCGAGCAGCTGTTCGGGGAGATCTCTCCCGACTACTTCGGGGACCTGGGGACCACCCTCTACACCCTGTTCATGCTGCTGACCACGGAGAACTGGCCGGACATCTCCGACTCGGTGATCAAGGACGCGCCCTACGCCTGGATCTTCTTCGTCAGCTACATCGTGGTCAGCGCCTTCATCGTGCTCAACCTGATCATCGGCGTGATCGTGACCACGATGGAGGAGGAGGTCAATGCCCACCGCTGGGCCGAGGACCAGGAGCTGGAACTGGAGCAGCACCGGCAGGTCATGCTCCGCCTGGAGCAGCTCGGCGAGCAGGTCGCCGTACTGTCCGCCCAGTTGCGGACGCTCGGCGTGGCCGTGGAGGAGGTGACCGTCCAGCGGGCGGACGGCCAGGACGCCGTACGGCGCGCAAAACGGCCCCTCGCCGCGAGAAGGCGAAGGGCCAGAAGAAGGCACAGGCGACGTGACGCCTAGAGCGCGCGCACGTCGGACGCCTGGGGACCCTTGGGCCCCTGGGTGATCTCGAACTCGACAGCCTGGTTCTCTTCCAGGTTCCGGAAGCCAGTACCCGCGATCGCCGAGTAGTGCACGAACACGTCCGGGCCGCCACCGTCAACGGCGATGAACCCGAAACCCTTCTCAGAGTTGAACCACTTCACGGTGCCCTGAGCCATCTGCTCTCCCTTGGGGACTACAACGGGACCGCACTCTGCTGGTCCCGGGTTGCTGAGCGCCCGTCCCCGGGAGTCGCCACCCAATCGACCAGCGCCCACGTGAGTTCCGCGAGGCGCCTAGGGCATCCGAAACTACAACCGCAACCGGCTCCGACACTACCAGCCGCAAACCCGGAATGCGCAGAGACCCAGGCTGCGATTTCCGGGGAAAAGTCCGAATTTGCCAGGGTGGCCTTTCTAACATTTGCCGGACGCGGGTTCTGTGCTAGAGAGCCCCCGGCGGCCGGAGGCTCCCGCCGACGGAGGATCAGCCCCCGCCGTTGCCGTAGATCCAGGTGGGGAACCACATCCGGTCCGCCCACTCCCCGTGCGGGATCGTCTCGGCGCTCAACACCGGGTACAGGTAGGCGAAGTTCGCGATGACCAGCAGCATGAGCACCCCGTAGACCACCCCGCCGACCACCCGGGACCACGGCGAGAAACCGGGACGCTCCCCGGCCGGCCCCAGCAGCAGCCCCATCATCAGCACGATCGCCAGCACCAGGAAGGGCAGCATCGGCAGCGCGTAGAAGAGGAACATCGTGCGCGTCGGGAACGCGAACCACGGCAGCCATCCGGCGACCACCCCCAGCAGCACCGCACCGGCCCGCCAGTCCCGGTAGGTCACCCACCAGCCGAGCAGCACCAGGCAGGCCAGGATGGACAGCCACCACACGGCCGGGGTGCCGACGCTCAGGATCGCGCTGGAGCACGTCGCCGCCCCGCAGTCGGTGCCGCCCCCGTCGTAGTAGAACGCCACCGGGGTGCGCATGACCAGCCACTCCCACGGCTGGGAGGCGAAGTCGTGCTGGGCGTCCAGGTCGCTGTGGAAGGTCCACATCCGCCAGTGGTAGTAGCCCAGACTGACCAGCGCGTTCGCGGCCTCGCGCAGCGGGCCGGGCAGGAAGCCGGTGAAGGAGCCGACCTCGGGGGTGTGGTCGGCCCACCGGCGGCCCCATCCCCCGTCCGTGAACAGCCAGCCGCTCCACGTCACCAGGTAGGCGACCAGGGCCGTCCCCACCATCTGGAAGAACGCGGGGACCGCGTCGAAGAGCAGCCAGCGCCCCCACACCCGCCACTGCCCCACACTGCGCCGGGCCCCGTAGTCCCACGCCACCGTGAGCAGCCCGAAAGCCGCGAGGTAGAACAGCGCCGTCCACTTCGTGCCGCACGCCAGCCCCAGGCACACCCCCGCGGCGATCCGCCACCAGCGCACCCCCAGCCAGCGGACCGCGGCCGCCTCCGGGGAGCGCGCCCGCTCCAGGCGCGCCTCGGCGGCGGCCGCCCACCGCTCCCGCACCCCCGGCCGGGAGTGCTGCCCCGTCTGCCCCACGGCCAGCTCGGGAGCGGGAGCGGGCGCCAGCGCCCGCGTCACGTCGGCCACCGCCGACCACCAGGACACCGAGAGCGCGCTGACGGTGGCGCGCCCCGCCTCGGTGGCCTCGGCCAGCCGGGCCCGGGCCCGGTCCCGGTCGACCACCAGGCACCCGAACCCCGCCAGGATCCAGAAGGTCAGGAAGACGTCCACCATGGCGATCCGGCTCAGGGTGAAGTGCAGCCCGTCCAAGGCCATGATCAGCCCGGCGGACGCCCCCAGCAGCACCGAACGGGTCATCCGCAGCGCGATGCGCACCAGCAGCAGCACCGACAGCGCGCCGAACAGCGCCGCCGCGAACCGCCACCCCGCCGGGCTGAAGGTCGCCCCGAACGGCAGCAGCCCCCACACGGTGTCGCCCAGGGCGATCAGCCACTTGCCGAACGGCGGGTGCACCACGAAGTCCCCGCCGCCGGTGAAGATGTCCGGAATGCCGTGGCGCAGCAGCTCGTCCGCGTTGTCCACGGTCTCGTGCTCGTAGCCGTACCGGCGCAGCGAGAAGGCGTCCTTGGCGTAGTAGGTCTCGTCGAAGTAGATCTGGGCCGGCTCCCCGAGCCGGATGAACCGCAGCGCTCCGGCGAACGCGGCGACGAGCAGGGCGGCCACCCAGCCCACCCAGGCGGGGGAGGGCATGGCCGGCACCAGCCGCTCACGCAGCGACGGCCGGTTCGAAGGCGGAGGAGGAACCTCGTCCAGTAGGGCTGTGGTGCTCATGCGCTTGGTAGGCGAGTACGTCCCTGCGGCGCTCGACACGCCAGGGAAAGACGCCGACTCCTTTCCGTCGACCCGGTGGCGGGCCACGCCCCTCGGTCGGACGGGGCGCCGCGCCCCGTCCGACCGAGGGAAGCGGGACGGGCCTGGTGGATGCGGGGGCACGCTTCGGTCACGCCAGATCGCGCAGTGTCCTGACAGGGTGTCGGAAAGTCACGGCGGGAGAGCCGGGCCTTCCGTCACCAGTCGAAGCAACAGTGCCATCCCGGCCATACTAGAGCGAAAGAAGGGCGGGCAGCAGGGGGCGGGACATGCTCGAACCGACCTCTTACCCGACCGTGGACGGAGGGCCAGTGGCCGACCAGCACAGCGACACCCGGCCGGGAACCCTGACCCTGGCCGGACTGCCGATCGGACACCGCGACGACGCCACCCCGCGGCTTCGCGCGGCGTTGGAGAACGCCGAGATCATCGCCGCCGAGGACACCCGGCGGCTACGCCAGTTCGCCGCCCGGCTGGGGGTACGCCCCGGCGGGGAGAACGGCGCCCGGATCGTCTCCTACTACGACGCCAACGAACGCGACCGGGCCGCGGAACTGCTCGCCGACCTCGAAGCCGGACACGACGTGCTGGTGGTCACCGACGCGGGCATGCCCGGCGTCTCCGACCCCGGATACCGCCTGGTCACCGCGTGCGTGGCCGCCGACGTGCCGATCACCGTCATCCCCGGCCCCTCGGCGGTCACCACCGCCCTGGTGCTGTCGGGACTGCCCACCGACCGGTTCTGCTTCGAGGGCTTCCCACCCCGCCGGGGCCTGGCCGGCTACCTCGCCGAACTCGCCGACGAACGCCGCACCATGGTCTTCTTCGAGGCGCCGCACCGGCTGGCCGCCACCCTCACCGCCATGGCCGAGGCGTTCGGCCCCGACCGGCCCGCCGCCGTCTGCCGCGAACTCACCAAGACCTACGAGGAGGTCCGCCGGGGCGGCCTCGCCGAACTCGCCGCGTGGGCCGCCGACCACGCCCGCGGCGAGATCACCCTGGTCGTGCGGGGAGCGGAGCGGACGGCCGCGGAAGCCACCCCCGAAGGGCTGGCGGCGGCCGTGGCCGCCCACGAGAACCGGGGCGTCCCCCGCAAACAGGCCATCCAGCAGGTGGCCAAGGACCACGGCCTCCCCAAACGCGAGGTCTACGACGCGGTGCACCGCACCCCTCGGGACTGACCCCGGGACGCGGACGGGGGCGCGGCCCGCCACGGACCACGCCCCCGCCACCGAAAACCCCGGCCGACTACACGACCGCGCCGTCGGTCTTCTCCCGCGCGACCCGCAGCTCCTTGCGCTGCTTGGTCTTGCGTTCCTTGACCACGTGCGGCGGCGGCGTCCGGTCGAACCGCTGCAGCCAGATCGCCAGCGGCACCGCCACGAACACCGTGGAGAACATGCCGGAGACCAGGCCCACCAGCATCGCGACCGAGAAGTCGGTGAGCGAGGACCCGCCGAGCACCGCCAGCGCGGCGAGGATGAACAGGCCGCCGATACCGGAGTTCACGGTACGCGGCAGCGTATGCAGGATCGCCGTGTTCGCGATCTGGCGGAACGGCGCCTTCGGGGTGTGCGCCCACTCGTCGCGCACCCGGTCGAACACCACCACCGAGTCGTTCACCGAGAAACCGATGATGCTCAGCAGCGCGGCGAGGAACACGCCGTCGATCGGCTTGCCCAGCCACGCGAACAGACCCACCACCAGCACGATGTCGAAGGCCAGCGCCAGCATCGTGGACAGGCCGAACGACCAGCGGAACCGCCACGCCAGGTACGCCATCTGCAGCACCAGCGCCGCGATCAGCGCGATCAGCGCCTTGTTGCGCAGCTCGTCGCCCATGCTCGGGCCGATCTTCTCGTCGCTGGTCCGCTGGACGTCACCGCCCTGTTCGGAGATGGCCTCCTCGATCTCGGCGGCCTCGCCGTCGGAGATCTGCCCGGTGCGCACCGAGATGGCGCCGCCCTCGACCTCCTGGACCACTGCCCCGGGGTAGCCCGCGTCCGCGACGACCTCCCGCGCCTGGTCGGCGTTGAGCTCCTCGGTCACCGAGAAGGTCATCACCCGGCCGCCGGTGAACTCCACACCCAGGTTGGGGGAGCGCACGACCAGGCCGAGCAGCGCCAGCAGCGTGACGGCGCCGGTGACCCCCAGCCACAGCGCGCTGCGCTTCATCAGGTCCGGGTTGTGCTTCACCAGCCACCTGCGGACCGCGCTGATGTGGGCGATACCGCTGCTGGCCGGGAACTTCCGCACGATCAGCGGAATGACCGCCACCGACACCGCCAGCACGCCCAGCGCGCCGGCGACCAGGAGCAGCACGTTGTCCAGGCTCAGCCCGTCGGACAGCACCGCCACCAGCGCCACGACCAGCGCCGCCGCGCCGATGAGCCACAGCCGCCGCGCCGGGGTGGCGCGGGAGACCGCCCACTCCATCAGCACCCGGGCGATGAGCAGCGCCGAGATCATCGACGCGATCGTGCCCAGTCCCAGGGTCACACCGAAGCCCTGGACGGTGCCCGACGCCAGGAAGAACAGCAGGGCCGCCGCGATGAGCGTGGTGACGTTGGTGTCCAGCACCGCGCTCCACGCCTTCTGCGAACCGATGGTGAACGCCTTGAGCAGGTTCGGCGGGATCGCACGCCGCCGGCGCCGGGTCAGCACCCCGGCCGCGGCCTCGTCCTGCTCCTTCTCGGTGGCGTCCACCATGCCCGCGGACTTGTTGGCCTGGTAGACCTTCTCCTGCCGCTGGTACTCCTCCCGGGTCCGCTCGAAGATCAGCACGTTGGCGTCGATCGCCATGCCGATGGCCAGCACGAAACCGGCCAGACCCGGCAGGGTGAGCGTCGCGCCCAGCGCCACCAGCGCCGCGTAGGAGAGGACGGTGTAGCACAGCAGCGCGATGGAGGCGAGGAAACCCGCGAAGCGGTAGGCGACGCTGATGTAGACGGCGGTCAGCGCGACACCGATGAGACCGGCGATGAAGCTGGCCTTGATGGCCTCGGCACCCAGGGTCGGGCCGACCGTCTGGCGCTGCACCTCCTCGACGGGCAGCGGCAGCGAACCGCCCTCGATCAGCAGGGCCAGCTCGTTGGCGGCCTCGCTGTCGAAACTGCCGGTGATCGAGGTGCGGCCACCGGACATGCCGACGTCGCAGGCGACGTCGGTGGTGACCTCCGGCGAGGAGATGACCTCGTTGTCCAGCACGATCGCGATGCGCCGCTTCGGGTCGCCGGACGGGTTGCAGGCGGCGTCGCCGGTCAGCTCCTTCCAGGCGTCGCGGCCGTCGCCCCGGAACTCGACGTTGACCATCCACTCGGTCTGCAGTTCGTTGAGCCCGGCCTCGGCGCTGGCGACCTGCTCACCGGTGAGCGCGGCCTTGCCGAGCTGCAGCATGGAGCCGGACTCGTCGGGCAGCGTCAACGCGATGTCAGCCGGGTCGACGGGGTCGGCGGCCGGAGCCTCCTGCTGGGAAGCCCCACCGGACTCCTCGCCCCCGGCGGACGCCTCCTCCTCCGGGGCCTCCTCGGTGCCGTCGGCGGGGGCGTTGGCCTCGTCGGCGGGCGCGTTGCCGAAGTCGCCGAACATCCCGCTCGTGGTGCCGATGCTCTGGTCCACGCCGAGCACCGGGTGGATGGTCAGCTGGGCGGTCTGGCCGAGCACCTGGGCGGCCTCGGTGGGGTCCTGCACGCCGGGGAGTTCGACGATGATCCGGTTCTCCCCGGAACGGGACAGCGTGGCCTCGCCGACCCCGAGCGAGTCGACGCGGTTGCGCAGCACCTCGACGACCCGGTCGGTGTTCGCGGCGTTGGCCTCGGTGCCGTCGTCGGCGTCCCGGGCCTCCAGGACGATCTGGGTGCCGCCGCTGAGGTCGAGCCCCAGCGTCGGCTTCATGAACCAGCCGGCGGCGAACGCGCCGACCATGATGAGCAGGGATACGAGCGCGCGCAGCCAGCGCGCGCCGGACCCCGGTGAACTGGTCAAGACGGACTACCTCTCACGACTTTCGAAGGGGAACGGGGGGACACGGCGGCACGGGGGAACCGCGCGCCGTTCGGACGTGCTCAGCCGAGCGTCGTGAGGGGCGGGGCCCGGAGTCGGGGCAGGCCCACGTGCGCGTCGGGGAGCAGGCCGGGGCCGCCGGTGCGCGGCGAGAACCGCCAGGCGCCGCCCGGTGCCGGAAGAGCCACCGGGGACGGCAGGAACCCGTCCGGCAGGTCGCGCGGGTGGGCGCTCTGCTTGCCCTGCCACTGGGCCAGGGCCAGGGCGATGGTGGTGGAGTCCGAAGCGGGCTTGACCACCTCGTGCGGCCACGGCTTGACCGTGGCGACCACGGTGGACGGCACGGAACCGCGGGGCGCCCGGGGCTCCGGCTCCGAGGGGGACTGCCCGAAGGCCAGCAGCACGGCCAGAAGCGCGGCCAGGACACGGGAGACCGTGGTGACCACCTTCTTCCAGCACGTGACGAACGGACAGTGAGGTTACGGACACACACCCTATCCGTGTGACAGAAGAAAAGAGACGGGCCGTTGGGTACCGATTTGCGGACGTTTCGCCGCGGAGAAGCGGAATCCGCGGCGACCTACGGGCGGGTAACCGGATGAAGCGTGACCGACTTGGCCCTAGGCTTGAACCATGTCGTCGAAACGCCACATTCTGACTGCGGTGGCCTGGCCCTACGCCAACGGCCCCCGCCACATCGGACATGTTTCCGGGTTCGGAGTCCCCTCCGACGTCTTCGCGCGCTTCCAGCGAATGTCCGGCAACAACGTGCTGATGGTCAGTGGCACCGACGAACACGGAACGCCGATCCAGGTGCTGGCCGACCAGGAGGGCGTGAGCGCCCGGGAGCTGGCGGACCGCTACAACCGGATCATCGCCGAGGACCTCGTCGCGCTCGGCCTGTCCTACGACCTGTTCACCCGGACCACCACCGCCAACCACTACGCGGTGGTGCAGGAGCTGTTCACCGGCCTGCACCGCAACGGCTACATCTTCAGCAAGACCACCAAGGGCGCGATCTCGCCGTCCACGGGCCGCACCCTGCCCGACCGCTACGTCGAGGGCACCTGCCCCATCTGCGGCTACGACGGCGCGCGCGGCGACCAGTGCGACAACTGCGGCAACCAGCTCGACCCGATCGACCTGATCAACCCGAGGTCGAAGATCAACGGCGAGACCCCGGAGTTCGTCGACACCGAGCACTTCATGCTCGACCTGCCCGCGTTCGCCGAACTCCTCGGCGAGTGGCTCAAGGGCAAGGAGGGCCAGTGGCGGCCCAACGTGCTGAAGTTCTCGCTGAACCTGCTCGACGACCTCCAGCCCCGGGCGATCACCCGCGACCTCGACTGGGGTGTGCCGATCCCCCTGGAGGGGTGGCGCGACCAGCCCAACAAGCGCCTCTACGTCTGGTTCGACGCGGTCATCGGCTACCTGTCGGCCTCCATCGAGTGGGCCAAGCGCAGCGGCGACCCCGAGGCGTGGCGGAAGTGGTGGCAGAACGGCGAGGCCGAGGCCTTCTACTTCATGGGCAAGGACAACATCGTCTTCCACTCCGAGATCTGGCCCGCCATGCTGCTCGGCTACAGCGGCCGGGGCGCCAGGGGAGGCGAACCGGGAGCGCTGGGCGCGCTGAACCTGCCCACCGAGGTGGTCTCCAGCGAGTTCCTGACGATGGAGGGCCGCAAGTTCTCCTCGTCCCGCCGCGTCGTCATCTACGTGCGCGACTTCCTGGAGCGCTACGACGCCGACGCGCTGCGCTACTACATCATCGCGGCCGGGCCCGAGACCCAGGACACCGACTTCACCTGGGCCGAGTTCGTCCGCCGCAACAACGACGAACTCGTGGCGGCCTGGGGCAACCTGGTCAACCGGTCCATCTCGATGGCGGCCAAGAACATCGGCCACATCCCCGAGGCGGGCGAACTCACCGACGTCGACCGCGCGGTGCTGGACGCGTCGCGGGCCGCGTTCGCGACCGTGGGGGAGCGGCTGAACCGGTCGCAGTTCAAGGCGGCGCTCCAGGAGGCCATGCGCGCCGTCGCCGAGGCCAACAAGTACATCTCCGACCAGGCGCCCTGGAAGCTGAAGAAGACCGACCCGGAGCGCATGGCGACCGTCCTGCACGTCGCCCTGCAACTGGTGGACGACGCCAAGACGCTGCTCACCCCGTTCCTGCCCGCCTCGTCGAACAAGGTGTACGAGATGCTCGGCGGCCAGGGCACGTGGACGGGGATGCCGCGCCTGGAGGAGGCCACCGACTCCATCGGCGGTGAGGACGGCGTGTCCGCCTACCCGGTGATCACCGGCGACTACGCGGACAACGAGGCGCGCTGGGAGTCGGTGCCGATCGTGCCCGGCACCCCGCTGGAGCCGCCGACACCGCTGTTCCGCAAGCTCGACCAGTCCGTGGTCGACGAGGAGCTGGCCCGCCTGGAGGAGGCGGCCGGGTAGCGGCCCGGACGCAGAGCAGTACCGGGGGCGGTCCCACCGCGGGGCCGCCCCCGGTACTGTCCGGGAAGCGGGGACCATGGCCCCAGGGCCATGGAGGGCGTCCGTTGTGGCCCCGGGGACAAGGAGGCGCGGCCCCGGGTGAGGACGGTGCGGTTGAGTCCGAAGACCTTGATGGTTGCCTCGCCCCGTTCAGACAGCGCCTCGTACTCCCCGATGCTCAGCAGCAGCCTCAAGTGTTCGTAGGGGCCTTCGGCGGTTGGATCGACCAGCAGCGGGGTCCCGTCGGCAGCACGGGGGAAGAGATCACGCTTCTGGTGGCTGTTGCAGTGGGAACAGGCGAGGAAATGGTTGTACCAGTCGAAGGTGCGCAGTGGAGCTTGAGCGATCGGCTCGAAGTGGTCGATGGCATCACCCTGGTTGTCGCCGCAGTACATGCACCGCTTGATACCGGTCGGTGGCCATCGTGGCGAGCAGTTCTCGCACCGACCGGCGGACGTTATCCGCCCTCTTCCAATCGCTTCGCGCCTCCCCGGGGCCAGCTTTAGAGGCACGGAGTTCTTCAGTTTTCCTGGCCAACTGGTGACGTAACGGTTCGGGCAGCTTCGCCCGGCGAATACGAATCACGTCAAGCCCGGTTGATCCGTCCCGCAACCTCGTCCACCCGTGCGGTGAACGAACTGGTCAGAGTCCTTTGCAGGTCCTCGTATTCACTCACCTCTTCGGGAGTGGCCGTTCCGCGCAGTACGGCAGACTCCAGACGTACCAGTCGCCGACGTTTCTCCTCGGCACGTTCCGAGTAGGGCGAGTCGATTCCGAACAGCTCGGTAAGCAGTGCATCGTCACCGCTGCCGTACACCACCCGCTCGTACAGCTCCTCGGAGACCACACGGGGAGCCTCGTCCTCGTCCACGCCGGGCAACCTGATCAAGCCTCCCGGATCGGCGCTTTGGCAGATGTAGGGGCTGTGCGAGGTCACAATGAACTGGATGCGGGGGAAGTGCCGCTTCAGCCAGTCACCGATCACCTTCTGCCAGCTCACGTGCAGGTGAGCGTCGATCTCGTCGATCAGTACCACTCCGGGACAGACCACGGTCGGAACGGAGTCCCGCTCGCCGAGAGCCTCAGTGCCGAAAGCGTCGAAGGCGTGGCGAACCAGATCCAGTACCAGGGCGGTGACAGTGCGGTAGCCGTCGCTCATCTCCCGCAACGGGATCTCTCCGCCGTCACGGACCACCCACAGACCTTCGCTGTCCACCCGCAGCACCCGGAACCCGTCGGGCAGCAGGCCGTCGTTGAGCAGGGAGAGCACGAACTCCAGGAGCTCTGCAGCGCCCTCCCGCTCCTCCAGACGCCTCAGATGCAGGCTGATCAGCCACTGGATACTTTCCGTCAGGGATGCGTCCTCGTTGAAGAGAGTGGCGAGCCGGGAAACCGGCCCCGTGGCGAGCATCAACCGCTGGGCCTCCGACGACCCTCGGCCCAACCGTCGGAAAGGCCCGTATCCTGCGACGAACCAGCCCTGAGGATTGTCCGACCAGGGGCCGCGGTGAAGGGGGCGGTCTGCTGGAACGTCGACGACGAGCGTTGACCGGGGGACGTTCCCGGGACGGTCGTCGCCGAGGTCCTCCCAGGTCAACACGGCATTGAACGGGTTCTGGAGGCCGTGGTCACCGCTCGGGTGGTCCCATTCCGGGTCGGGGTGGACCAGCGCGTTGACCTGCCCCTGCGGCCTGCCGGAGGAGAGCCATCCCTGGAAGTCGGGGAGCAGGCTGCGCCCGGACAGGTGACCGACCAGTGCCAGTGCCAGTGCCCGCAGCAGCGTGGTCTTCCCGGAGCCGTTGCGTCCGGCGAGCACGGTCCATCCTGCGTGCTCACCACCGGGTCGGGTGACGCAGGTCGACGCTGCGCGCGCCGTGAAATCCGCGGATGTCAGAGATCTCCAACTTCGCGACGTACAAGGAACGCTCCGAGCGTGGGCGGACAGAAGAACGTGGGCAAGCCCGAGATCCTTACCGGGTCGTCCTGGTGCAGGCCCGCCTCGGCAGGGGGCAGGTGCGTGGTGGAGCAGTCCGGAGAAGGCTGTGCCCCGGGGAGCGTGCGAGCAGAGGCCACACCGGGGCTGGCGAGGCACACTCTACTGCAGCCCGCAGCAGCCTCCGGGGAGGCGGGAACCCGAGGACAGGGACCATGCCCCCAGGGTCATGGAGGGCGTCCGTTGCGGCCCCGGGGACAGGGCCGCGGTCAGGAGGCGAGGCCCCGGGGTTCGAAGACCACCCGGGGCGGCTCCTCCCGGTCCACGCCGGACAGGCGGACCAGCCCGCCGGGGTCGGCGCTCCGGCAGACGTGCGGGCTGTGCGTGGTCACGACGAACTGGATCCGCGGAAAGTGGCGCGTCAGCCAGTCGCCGATGGTCTGCTGCCAGCCCGCGTGCAGGTGCGCCTCCACCTCGTCGATGAGCACCACGCCGGGGCAGAGCACGGCCGGGGCGCCGGCGTGCTCGCCGAGCGCCGCGCGGCCGAACACCTCGAAGGCGTGCCGTACCAGGTCCACCACCAGCGCCACGACCACGCGGTGGCCGTCGCCCAACTCCCCGAGCAGGAACTCCTCACCGCCGTGGGCCACCCACAGGCCGTCGCCGTCCAGCCGCGCCACCCGGAGGCCGCCGGGCAGCAGACCGTCGTCGAGCAGCGACAGCACGAACCCCGGCAGGTCGGCGGAGCCCTCCCGCCACCCCAGGTGGACGCCGGTCAGCCACCGCAGCCCCTCGGCGAGGGACGCGTCCTCACCGAACAGGTTGGCGAGCCGGGACACCGCGCCCGGCACGGGCACCGGCCGCGACCAGTTCCCGCCCAGCCGCCGGAACGGCCCGTAGCCGACCACGAACCAGCCCCGAGGCTCCTCCGTCCACGGCCCGTTCTCCAGCAGGACCGTACGGTCCGGTTCGATGAGGAACTGCGGCCGGACCCCGCCGAAGTCGCTCCAGTGCAGTTCGGCCTCGAACGGCTCCCGCAGCACGTCGCGCCCCCGGGGCACACGGTCCCACTCCGGGTCCGGGTGGATCAGCGCGCGCACCCGGCCGTCCGTCTCCCCCCGCGACAGCCAGCCCCGGAAGTCTGTCACCAGACTGCGGCTCACCGACGGGCCCACCAGTGCCAACGCCAAGGCGCGCAGCAGTGTGCTCTTCCCCGCACCGTTGGGCCCGGCCAGCACCGTCCAGCCCGCGTGGGCGCCGTCGGGGCGGGTGAACCCCAGGTCGACCGCGCGCGCACCGCGGAACCCGCGGATTCCGGAGACCGCCAACTCTGCGACGTACAAGAAACGCTCCGAGCACGGAGGGGGAGAAACCGTTACCCCGCCAGGATAGGCGCGCCCCGGAGGGCTCTCCGCGCCCCGCCGCGGAACCGGGAAGCCGCAGCCTCCATAGACTTGCCTTCCGTGAGTAAGAGCAAGCGCCAGCGAGAGAACCGGGACCGGGCCCGCACCGAGCCGCCGCCGCTGCCCGAGCCGCTGCGGGTGGCGGTGCCCGACTGCCACACCCACATGGACATGCAGGGCGGCGACGTCGCGGCGATCGTGGCCAAAGCCGCCTCGGTCGGGGTGACCCCGCTCATCCAGGTCGGCTGCGACCTGCCCGGATCGCGCTGGGCGGTGCAGGCGGCCACCGAGCACGACACGGTGTGGGCGGCCGTGGCGCTGCACCCCAACGAGGCCCCGCGCATCGTGCACGGCGTCACCCCAGAGGAGGCCACCGAGTGGGATCCGGTGCGCCCCGCCGGAGGCGAGGCCGCCCTGGACGAGGCGCTCGCCGAGATCGACGCGCTCGCCGCCCACGAGCGGGTGCGCGCCGTCGGCGAGACCGGACTCGACCACTACCGCACCGGAGTGGAGGGGCGGGCCGCCCAGGAGCGGTCGTTCCGCGCGCACATCGCCATCGCCAAGCGGCACGGCAAGGCGCTGATGATCCACGACCGCGACGCCCACGACGACGTGCTGCGGGTCCTGGAGGAGGAGGGCGCCCCCGAGCGGGTGGTGTTCCACTGCTTCTCCGGGGACGCCGAGATGGCGAAGGTCTGCGCGGACCGCGGCTACTACATGAGCTTCGCGGGCAACGTCACCTTCGGCACCGCCCAGCAGCTGCGGGACGCCGCCTCCGTCGTCCCGCCGGAACTGCTGCTGGTGGAGACCGACGCGCCGTTCCTCACCCCCAGGCCGCACCGGGGCCGCCCCAACGCCCCCTACCTCGTCCCGCACACCCTGCGTGCGCTGGCCGAGGTCAGGGGGACGGCCGAGGACGAGCTGGCCGAAGCCGTGGCCGCCAACGCCCGCCGCGCCTTCGACCTGCCCTGACCCGCGGCGCCGGGAGCGGGGCCTACGGTTGTACGCCCCACTCCTTCAGGGTCTCCGCCAGGTCGGGGGCGGGCGTGCCGGGAACGCGGGTGTTGCGGCCCGGGGTGCGGCTGAACCGCGGCGCGGGCCCCGGGTAGACGACGTCGCCGTCGCGCACCACCGAGCCCCGCGCCCGGACGTGCGGGTGGTCGGCGGCCTCGGCCATGCTCAGCACGGGGGTCACGCACGCGTCGGTGTCGGCGAAGACCTCCGCCCACTCGTCGCGGGTCCGCGTGCGCAGCACGGCGGCGAACCGCTCCCGCAGCACCGGCCAGCCCGACGGGTCCCACTGCTCGGGCAGTTCGGCCGCGTCCAGCCCGGTCCGCTCCACGAACACCGCGTAGAACTGCGGCTCCAGGCAGGCCACCGCCAGGTGGCAGCCGTCGGCGCACTCGTAGACGTCGTAGAACGGCGCACCGGTGTCCAGGTAGTTGGCGCCCCGCTCGTCGTTCCACAGCCCCTGGGCGCGGTCCTCGTACATCATCGACATCAGCACGGCGCTGCCGTCCACCATGGCCGCGTCCACCACCTGCCCCCGTCCCGAACGGGTGCGTTCCAGCAGGGCGGCGAGGATGCCGGTGACCACGAACATGGTGCCGCCGCCGAAGTCGCCGACCAGGTTGACCGGCGGCACGGGCGCCTGCCCGCGGCGGCCCACACTGTACAGCGCCCCGGTCAGCGAGATGTAGTTCATGTCGTGCCCGGCCCGCCGTGCCAGCGGCCCGTCCTGTCCCCAGCCGGTCATCCGCGCGTACACCAGCCCCGGGTTGGCCGCCAGGCACTCCTCGGGGCCCAGGCCGAGCCGTTCCATCACCCCGGGCCGGAACCCCTCCAGCAGGACGTCCGCGGCGGCGACCACGGCGCGCACCCGGGTGAGGCCCTCCTCCGACTTCAGGTCGGCCTCCAGTACCGGACGCCCCGCGCTCATCTGCGGCCGCTGGGCTCCCGGAGCGAGTGTGGGAGAGCCGGGCCGGTCCACCCGGACCACGCTGGCCCCCAGGTCGGACAGGAGCATGGCGGCCATCGGCCCCGGCCCGATCCCGGCGAACTCCACGACGCGGATCCCGTCGAGCGGTCCCATTCAGCAGCCTCCGAGGTGTGACGACGGAACGGATGAGGACACGGTCTCATTCTGCTCCGCCGGGGGAGTGCGCGGGGTGTCCCCGGGGCGGCGGGCACGGCCCGGAAAGGGGCGGGGACACGGGCTTTCCGAGACGGGGTGAGAGGAACGCCCGTCCGGGAACAACAACGGTGGGTAGCATTGCCGGAGAAGGCGGAATTCCTCCGGGAATGGAACTGTTTCCGGGAAGCGCGAGTCCTACGGTCAATTTCTTCGGTAAATCCGCGACGACGCAGAAAGAGACCAGTTGCCGTGTCCGATCCCCCCGCAGCACCGTTCCCGTCCGACTGGCAGTTGCGCGTCCGGAGCTCCGACGGCGGCACGGCGGGCGCCGGAGTCCTCGTCTCCCCGCGTCACGTGCTCACCTGCGCCCATGTGGTCTGCGCCGCCCTGGGGGTCCCCTGGGAGGAGGCGACCACGCCGCGCCCGGGGGAACCGGTCACGGTGGACGCGCCCCGCGGCGGCGGTTCCTGGCAGGCCGACGCGACCGTTCTCGACGACGGCTGGTTCGCCGACCGCTCCCCGTGGGACGCGGCCGTCCTCCTGCTCGATGGTCCCGCCCCGGCCACCCCGCCCCGGATCCGGCGCTGCGGCGACGTGGACCGGCCGGGCCGGGCGGTGAGCATGGTGGGCTTCGCCCACGACGAGCTGCCGGCCGGGACCTGGTCGCACGGGATCCTGGTCGGGCGGGGCGGACGCCACCACGAGCACGTCCAGTTCGACGTCCGGTCCCCGACGACGACCCGGATCGCTCCCGGCTTCAGCGGCAGCGGGGTCCGGGAGAACCGCAGCGGGGCGCTGATCGGCATCGTCTGCGACGCCGACCACGACGACAGGGGCTTCGGGGTGAGCGGCTGGATGATCCCGGTCGAGGCCGTCCCCAACGTGTGGCGGGGAAGGATCGAGAGCGCCTCGCCGCCGCCCCGGGACAGTCCCCGCGCACTGCACGACCTGGCCGTCGCGTTGAGCGAGGTGCCCACGGTCGCCGATCCGGACGCCCGGAAGGAGTTCTGCGCCCTGCTCGACTCCCGCGTCCGGCGCCGCCTCCGCACCGACCTGCCGCCCCTGCTCTTCGCGTCCCGGCTCGTCGGGCAGGCGCGGGACCACGGACTCCTGGCGGAGGTGTTCACCGTGCTCGACATGGTCGAGGAGGGGAGCGCGCCGATGCGGAGGGCGTGGGAGGCCGCGGAAGCGCTGGGTGACTGGTGACCAGGATCACCCGTGCCCACGAGGAACTGGCGGACGCGCTGTGCCGCGTGGCGTCGGTGTACGACGAGGAGCAGCGCCGACAGCTCTGGTGGTGCCTTCCGGCGGAGGTGCGCGCCCGGCTCAACGTGGCGGGTCCCCCGTACGGGTTCGCGCTCTCCCTGGTGGTCCAGTGCTGTGAGCAGCGGTGGCTGGGGCCGATGCTGCGCTGGCTGCACCGGCTGGAGGGCGGCTCGGAGCCCGCGGAACGGGCGTGTGAGCGCGCCGAGGGCCTCCTGACGGCGGAGGAGTGGCAGCTCAGCGGGCCGGGGAGGGGGCGGACGGCGTGGGAGCGGCTCCGCAAGGCGCTGCGTGAGGTCCCCTACGACGAGCGGGTGGCCGACGTCTACCGGGCCGTGGACCGCCGGTCGGCCGAGGAGGTCACGGTTCCGGCTCCGCGCGACGCGTGGGAGGCGTTCCTCGACCTTGAGGAGCTTCCGCTCGGCCCTTCGGGCCAGGAGCCGCCGGGGGAGCGCTTCCTCCGGCTCCTGGCCCGACACGCGGCCGAGGAGGGGGTCGTCCAGGCGGTGCGGGACTGGATTCCCGGCGGCAGGAGCCGTGGGGGAGCGGAGCGGGCCGAGGCGGCGGCCGGGCGCTCACCGGTCCGGCCGCAGCCTCCGCCGCGACTCGTCATCAAGGTGGAGCACGACCTGGGAAACGTGGAGCGGTTCTGGATCGCCCACAGGCTGATCACGGCCCCCGGGGAGGACTGGATGGACGTCAGCGAGGCCGAGGCGCTGACCGAGGTCACCGCGCAGGAGCTGCCCCGCAGGGTCTCCGAGCTGATCGCCTGGGCCGAAAGACAGCAGGCGGAGAATCATGAAAAAATCCGCCTGGAGTTCATATTTCCGTTTTCTCTGCTTTTCAGGTTCATTGTCCAGAAGTGGCCCCTGGAGGTGCACAGAGACGCTCCTTCGCCGAGTCTGGGATCCCAATATGAGATAGTCATCAGAAGCGAGGAATTCGCGCACAGCCCCAGGGCGCAGCGGGCGTGCCGGCGGCGCTGGGAGAACCTGCGCGTGGGGCGGGGGAGGGTGGGAAGCTCCTCCGTGGTGCGGGAACAGGGCTGGGAGAATGTGTCTGATTACCTCGGAAACGAGGATATTGTGGCATTCGTCGCCTACGCCCTGCCCGGCGTCGAATGGCGGGAACAGGTGTACGCGGCCGTGGTCGGCGGAGTGCCCGTGGTGGCGTGGCGGTGGACGGGGCGAAACGGCGACCCCGAAGCCCATTTCCTGTCCGTCCTCCGAGGTGAGGAGGGGACAACGCGGAAGGAACAGGAGATGAAAGTGCGGGAGGAGGGTATCAAGAACCTGACCAGGAACCTGTACCGCTCCCGCGTCGACAGGGGTACGGCGGAGCAGCGCGACAGGTCCGGGCAGAGTTACGACCTGTCGGTCATTTACCACGATTACCAGCAGGAACCCCAAGCACAGGGACAGACACTCTCCGGCGGCAACATCAGGTAGACCTGGAGATCGGAACAAGGGGCACAAGAATGGCCGCGTCAGAAATCCCCCCTTCCGGAACGCCCTCTTCCCCCGGAGCAGAGGCGGAGGCTCCACGCTGGTGGGTCTTTCACGGGACCGGGAGACCGCGGCCCCACCTCGACCTCGCGGCGGTCCTGCCCCCTCCCCCGCCGTGGCGCCGCCACCGCGGGGAGACCCCGGCAGACGCCCTGGAAGCACCGCCCTACCAGGACGACGAGGCCGGATGGGCGCTCGGCGCCGAGCCGGAGCTCTCCGCGCGGTGGAGCCCCCTCACCGCGGACCGCAGGGAGCGCCTGTCCAAGATCAACGCCGCCCTGTACCTGCGCCGCCCCCTGCTGGTCACCGGCCCCCCGGGCGTGGGCAAGTCCGCCCTGGCCGACCAGATCGCCCGGGAACTCAACCTGGGACGGGTGCTGCGCTGGACCGTCGACAGCCGGAGCACCCTCCGCTCCGGCCTCTACGACTACGACCCGCTGGCCCAGATCCACGACCTGAACCTGGAGCACCCCCGCCACGAACCCGCGGGGGACGGCCGTACCGTTGAAGACGAGGAGGCCGCCCGGCTGCGCAGCAGCGCCCGGCGGATCGGACGCTACCTGCGCATCGGCCCGCTCGGCACCGCGTTCCTGCCCCACCGGCTGCCCCGCGTCCTGCTCGTCGACGGACTCGACAAGAGCGACTACGACCTCGTCGGAGACCTTCTCGACCTGCTGGAACACGGCCGCTACACCGTTCCCGAACTGTGCCGGCTGCGTTCGGCGGCATCCCGGATCACCGTGCCGACCGACGACCCGGACCGGACCGTGACGATCGTGAACGGGGAGGTCCGCTGCACCGAATACCCGATCGTGGTCATCACCGCCGGCGAGGAGCGCCCCTTCCCGCCCGAGTTCCTGCGCCGGTGCATCCCCCTGCGCCTCACCCCGCCCTCGGCGGAGGAGCTCACCGGGATCGTCGCGGCCCACTTCTCCGGCGTCCCCTCCGGCCCCGCCGGCGCCGTCATCGCCGACTTCGTGCGGCGCAGCGCCGAAGGCTCCCCGCTGGCCATCGACCAACTGCTGAACGCGGTCCACATGGCCACGGTCATCGAACCCGGACCGGAGGACCCGGAACCCGAATTCCTGCGCGAGCTGTCCGGGCTGCTGTGGCACCGACTCACGGAAACACCCGGATGACCTCGCACCCAGGCCCCGAGCCGTCCCGCGGAGGAGGAGCCCGCGGCCCCGAGCCGCCCCGGGCCGGCCGCGGTGCGCCGGGGCCGGCCACCGGATGGGAGCTGGCCGACGCGATCTACCTCGCGGCATGGCGGGACCACCGGGAACGGGAGGCGCAGCCTCCCGAACCGGCACCGGAAACGGGGGGACGGGACACGAACGCCGGAGAGCCCCCGGGGTCCGGCGAGGACGGCTCCGCCGCCCCGGAAGGCCCAGCGGCCCTCCGGGAACCGCCGCCGGCCCCGCACGACTCCGAGGCCCCGCCCGCGCCCGGCACCGACACGCCCGTGAACGGGGCCTTCCCGGCACTGTCCCACCGCCAGGAGCTGTACCGGGCCCTGCGCCCCTTCCGCCTGCGGGTCCCCGACGCGCGGGGGCACGGGTACGACGTCGAGGAGACCGCACGCGACTACGCCCGGAACCTGCTGGCCGCCCGGTTCGCCTCCCGCGGGGGGCGCGGCCGCCTCCCGGTCCCGGTCCTCCCGCGGCCGGCACCGCTCCTGCGACCGGGCGTGCACCTCACCGTCCTCGTCGACGAGAGCGTCTCCATGCTCTTCCAGCAGCAGATGGTCAGGGACTTCCTCGGACTGCTGCGGTCGTCGGGGGTGTTCCGCTCGGTGCGGCTGCGGCGTTTCGAGTCCGACACCGCCACCCCCTCCCGGGTCACCGTCCACGGCCCGGACCCCGCCGCCGTTCCTCCCGACCGTGCCGGGATCCACGTCGCCGTGGTGCTCAGCGACGGCATCGGCGAGGGATGGGAGACGGGAAGCGTGCAGAGCTGGCTCGGAACCGTGGCCCGGCACCTGCCCGTCGCCGTCGTCCACCTCCTCGACCCCCGGCAGTGGCGCCGGACCGGCATCCGGCCCACGGCGATGGAGATGACCGTCGCCGCGGGCGTCGGCCGTGCCCCGGCCAACCGCCACTACACCGCACGCCCGTTCCAGTGGCCCGAAGGGCTGCCCCTCCCGGAGTCGGAGACCCGGCGGGCGGCGGTCTCCATCGTGCTCCCCGTGCTGGCGCCGCGGCCCGACGCGATCCGCTCCTGGGCGGAGTTCGTCATGGGAGAGCAGGCTCGGACCCTGAACGCCGGAGCGCTGCGGGTGGTGCCCGACGACGCGGCCGCCAACGCGACCGCGCCGCAGCGGAAGACCGCCCCCGACACCCCGGACGACATGGTGCGGCGCTTCTACCGCGACTCCTCCGAGGCGGCCTTCCGGCTCGCGGTGGACCTGGCCGCGGTGCCGCTGACCGAACCCGCGGTCGCCGCCGTGTGCCAGCGGTTCGCGGGCCGCCCGCAGGTGCCCGAACTCGTCGAGGTGCTCTTCAGCGGCCTGGTGCACGAAGTCGACTCCGCCGTGGTCACCCCGGCCAGACGGCTCCGCTGGGAGTACCGGGAGGGGATCCGCGGAGCACTGCTGTCCCTGGGGGGACGCCGCTCCCGGATCCGACGCACCCTGGCGGCCCTCGCCGCCGAGTTCGAGGACCAGGACCCCTGGTTCTCCACGCTGCGCCGGATTCTCGACGGGCACGACGAGGTCGAGGCCTCCGGACTCGACGAGACGTCACTGCGGCTCGCCGAGGACACCCTTCCCGCGCTGGAGAGCCTCGGACTGGCCGACCCCCACCGCGAACTGGTGCACCGCGTCAGGGAACAGGCGCTGGCCCGGAGGGGAAGCGGCCCCGGCGGCTTCCGGGCAGCCGACCGGTCCAGGCAGCCGGTTCCCGTGGCCGAGACACGGCGGAGCCGGGGTGTCGGAGGGAGCTCCGAGCACACGGCCCGCGCACCGCACCCGACCGACCCGCCTCCGATCCTCACAGGTGAGAACAGCATGATGTCCCAGGGGCCCGTTCCGATGTCTGACAACTTCGTGGGTGGAGCCGGACCGAGAGGGATCGGTCCGGTGCGGGGAGCCTCCCCCGCCGCCGTCTGGGGCGGGGACATCCCACCCCGCAACGCACTGTTCACCGGTCGCGACGACCTGCTCCTCAGGTTGCGGGAACGACTGCGTTCGAGCACCGAACAGGGGTGGATGACCCCCAGCGTGCTGAAGGGCATGCCCGGCATCGGCAAGACCCAGCTGGCGACGGAGTACCTGTACCGCTTCCGCGACGAGTACGACCTCGTCTGGTGGGTGCGGGCCGGACAGACCAGCCAGATCAACCAGGCGTACACCCTGCTCGCCCAGGAGCTGGGCGTGTTCCGCAGCGACACCTCGATCAACAGCACGATCCACACCGTGCGCGAGGCGCTGCGCCGGGGGAACCCCAGGGCCCGGTGGCTGCTCATCTTCGACGACGTCCGGCAGCCCGACGACATCAAGCGCTACCTCCCGGTCGACGGCGACGGGCACGTCATCGTCACCTCGCGCAACCTCACCTGGCCGGAGGGCGGCTACTACAACACGCTCACCGTGGACGTCTTCAGCCTGCGGGAGAGCGTCGCCCTGCTGCGCAGGTGCGGCCTGGAGGACTTCACCGAGAGCGAGGCCGCGGAACTCGCCGAGGAGCTCGGCCACATGCCGATCGCCCTGCGCCAGGCCGCGGCCTGGATGAACGACAGCGCCACCTCCGTCGCCGAATACCTGGCTTCCTACCGGGGCAAGCGCGCCGAGCTGCTGCCCATGTTCGCCCCCGCCGACCCCGACTACCCGGAGACGGTGATCACCGCGCTGAACGTCTCCCTGGACCGGCTCGCCATGACCAACCCGGCGGCGCTGCAGCTGCTCCAGGTCTGCGCGTTCTTCTCCACCGCGCCCATTCCGCGCTTCCTCTTCCGGCAGGTCCAGAACGTGGAGGCGCCCGCGGACCTGGAGGACGCGCTGCGGGACCCCAACAAGCTGAACCGCGCCTTCAGCGACATCGGCCGCTACGGACTGGCGCTGCTCAACCACCGGAACCGCACCTTCCAACTGCACCGGCTGACGCAGCGGGCGCTGCGCTTCCCCCTGTCCAACGAGGAGCAGGAGCGGCTGCGGCACTGCGCCCACCTGCTGCTGGCCAAGAGCGACCCGCAGGACACCTCCTCCGCGGGCGCGCGGGCGCGGTACGCCCAACTGTTCCCGCACGTGTGGGAGACCGAGGCGTGGGACTGCACCGACCCCTGGGCCCGCTCACTCGTCATCCAGGAGATCTACGTCACCGACCTGAACGGGGAGCACGAGGACAGCAAGCGGATCGCGGAGGCGGCGCTGCGGGTGTGGCGCGAGAAACTGGGGGAGAACGCCCCGGAGACCCTGCGCGCCGAACTCCGCCTGGTGCGTGCGCTGCGCAACCTCGGCGAGCGGCAGCCGGCCTACGAGCTGTGCGAGCGGGTGCTGTCGACCCTCATCGAACAGCACGGACCGGACTCGGAGGAGACGCTGCGGGCCGGCACCGAGTTCATCCGCGACCTCCGCTACGCGGGACGCTTCCGGGAGTCCGTGGAACTCGCCAGGGACGTCCGGGACCGCTACCGGCGACTCCTGGGGCCGGACGACCCCGAGGCGCTCACCGCCGCCCACAACTACGCCTACGCCCTGCTGCTCGCCGGACACCACCGGGAGGCCGCCGCGCTGTTCTGGGAGGTCTACCAGAGCAACGAAATGATCCTGGGGCCCAACAGCCCCGCCACGCTGGCGGCCGTCGACGGCTACGCCGACGCGCTGATGGAGTCCGGGGACTACTTCAGGGCCCTGCGGTACCAGCGGGAGAACACCGAACGGATCCGGAGCCTCTTCGGCATCAACCACCGGGGCACGCTGAACAACATGGCGGCGCTCGCGGTCATGCTGCGCCGCACCGGGAACCTGGACGAGGCGGTCGATGTCTCGGGGACCGTCTGGCGGGAGGCCAGCGACCGCTTCGGTGAGGAGAGCCCCATCGCGGTGGTCGCGGCGGCCAACCACGCCGCGGCCCTGCGCTCCGTCAACCGCTACAACGAGGCCTTGGACCTGGTGGAGAAGGCGAGCCGCCGCTACACCGAACTCCTCGGCGAGAACCACCCGCACGTCGCGGCGGTCAACGTCAACCGGGCGGTGGTGCTGCGCCAGCTGGGGAGGGTGGCCGAGGCACGCGAGATCGACGAGCGGGCGCTGCGGGTGCTCGTCGAGCAGCTCGGCGAGACCCACACCAGCACCCTCTCCTGCGCGCTCAACCTGGCCAGCGACTTCTTCGCCCTCGGAAACGCCGCCGAGGCGCTACGCCGCGACTCCGAGACCCTGGAGCGCTGCCGCGACGCCCTCTCCGACCAGCACCCGCTCACCCTGCTGGCACGGCGCAACCTCGCCCTCAACCGCATGGCGGCGGACGAGGACGTCGCCGCGGAGCTCGCCGCGGTCGAGCGGGCCTACGCCGAGATCATGGGGGACCAGCATCCCGCGACGCTGTCGATGCGGCGCAGGGAGCGGGGCAACGCCGACCTCTTCCTCAGCGGGCTGTGACGGGCGGCGGAAACGGGAACGGGAGTAGCGAACGGGAAAACAGGGGCGCCACGGAAGCGGAGTCAAAGGGCGTTCCGCTTCACCTGGCGGACGAACAGCAGCCACGCCTCGGAGGAGACGGGAAGCACCGGTCCGTCGGGGTGGGTGGAATCACGGACCTCCACACCCCCGGCACGCAGAAACCGCACCTCAACGCACGCGGATCCATTGTCCGGATCGGAATGGCTCGATTTCCACCAGGGAGTTTCGTCCCTGATGGGACCGGAACCGGAAACCGGGCCCCCGGTTTCCGCGTGGCCGGTGTCCCCTCCGGAACCGGACACCGTCGGACCTCCTCCCGCTGCCGGTATCCCGCTGTACCGTTCCTGGTCCGTGGCAGCGCCAGTGCGGTGCACGGTCCTCCCCTGACTCAGAAATTCCTGTCGGTCGGCGACTAACGGGGTATATCCCCCGGAACAGTAAACTTCATGTCATCCTGGAAGCTGGGGAATCCCTGGAAACTCTGCCGCGTCTGCTGTTTTCCCAGACAGCAGCGGGAATGAGGAGTGTGAGTGAGTCAACTCGTCGCCCTTGCCATTGACAACGAGACGGAAATCCTCATCGAACCCGCCGGGGACCGCGGCGGTCCCGTCAATGTGGCCAAACCCGGTACCAGGAAGGTGCAGAAACACTTCGACCAGGTTTTCGGCCAGGTCCGGCAGATCGCCGAGACCGTCGCCGAGAGCATCCGGGACCTCCCGGGACGCCCCGACGAGGTCGCCGTGGAACTCGGTGTGGGCCTCACCGCCACCGCCGACGTGTTCATCGCCCAGTCCACCGCGAACGCCGCTCTCAAGGTGAAGCTCACCTGGAAGGCGGCCGCCCCGCAGGAGTGAGCCCCGCCCCCGGCCCGCCTGCCACAATGGGCGGGTGACCGAACCCGACAGTGCCGACGCCCGCCTGCTCACCCCCGCCGACGTGCGGCGGCTCGCCGAACACCTGGGGGTGCGCCCCACCAAGACCCTCGGCCAGAACTTCGTCATCGACCCCGGAACCGTGCGCCGGATCGTCCGTGCCGCGCAGGTCGACCCCGACGACGTCGTCGTCGAGGTCGGCCCCGGCCTCGGCTCGCTCACCCTGGCGCTGCTGCCGCACGTGCGGCACGTCACCGCCGTGGAGATCGACCGGCGGCTCGCCGAGGCACTGCCCCGCACCGTCGCCGCCCACGCCCCCGGGTACGCCCACCGGCTGCGGGTGGTCGCCGACGACGCTCTGCGGATCACGGAACTGCCCGACCCGCAGCCCACCGCACTCGTCGCCAACCTGCCCTACAACGTGGCGGTCCCCGTGGTGCTGCACCTGCTGCACCGGCTGCCCACCCTGGAACGCGGCCTCGTCATGGTGCAGGCCGAGGTCGCCGACCGGCTCGCCGCCCGCCCCGGCAGCCGCTCCTACGGAGCCCCGTCGGCCAAGGCCGCCTGGTACGCCGAGGTGCGCCGGGCCGGCGCGATCGGCCGCACTGTCTTCTGGCCCGCCCCCAACGTCGACTCCGGACTGGTCGCGCTGCGCCGCCGTCCCGCTCCCGAGACCAAGGCCGACCGCGAGGAGGTCTTCGCGGTCGTCGACGCCGCCTTCGCACAGCGGCGCAAGACCCTGCGCGCCGCCCTGAGCGCCTGGGCGGGCTCGGCGGCCGCCGCGGAGACGGCCCTGCGCGCCGCCGGAGTGGACCCCAGGACCCGTGGGGAAGCCCTGGAGATCACCGACTTCGCCCGGATCGCCGAACAGCGGCCCTGAGCGGGGACGGCGTCCGCCCCCGTTCAGGTCAGGCGGGCTGTCCCGCGGAGGAGGACAGGGAGATGGAGTACCCCGGGCTGTCCGGCGCGCTGCGGAGCGTCAGGGACTCGGGGACCAGGCGGGAGTCGACGATGAACACGACGGACCCGCGCACGACGTCCCCCGGCCGGACGGCGCCGGACCACAGGTCCGCGTCCTTCTCGCCGTGCAACGGCAGTTGGGCCTCCACCTGTTCACCGCTCGTGTAGACCAGGGTCTGCAGGTCGTGCCGGAACTCCACCGAACGCTCCGTGGAGTTGGTCACCTCGACGTCGGCGACGCAGTACTCCTTGTCCACCTCGTCGAGGATGCGGGAGCGGGTCAGGACCTGCTTGTCGCAGTACCAGCGGATGAGTTCGAACTCCGGCTCCTCCGGCGGAGCCGCGTCGGAGTCCGGGGGGAGTTCGGGCTTGTTCGGCTCCTCCGGCTCCTTGGGGGCCGGCTGCTCCTGGTCCTGCTCCTGGGCGGGGGCGTCCCCGCCGAACGGGAAGCCCTTCGTCACGGACGCCACGGCGAGCCCCAGCACCACCAGCAGCACCACCACCCCGGCCGCCATCGCGATCATGATCCACCGGGTGCGGGAGTGGTCGGGACGCAGCGGCCGGGGCGGGGGAAGCGGATTCGGCGGCACGTACGGGCGCGCCTGGGGGCCGCCCGCGGAGCCCTGGCCCTGCGGCGCGTTCGGCGGCTGCCCGCCGCCCGTGCCCGGCGGAACCACCGGGAACTGCCCCGTGTGGTGCGGGGCCTGCCCGCCCGGCCGCTGCGACGCCGGCGGGTTCTGCGGCGCCGGCTGCACACCGGCGGGCGGAAGCGGCGGCATCGGCCCCGAACCCCCCTGCCGGGACGGGGAGTAGGGCTGCGGCGCCACCGAGGTCTGCCCCGGCGGCGGGACCGGCCCCTGCGGGGGGCGCAGCCCGGTGTGCGTCTGGGGGGAAGGCGGCGGATACCCCGGCGGCACCGGCGGCAGGTTCGGCCGCCACGACTGGTGCAGCGCGTGGCTGACCATGTCGTTGGCGTCGTTGTCCGCCGCGCCGCCGGCCAGCTCCAGCAGCAGTTCCTGGGCGGTCGGACGCTGGTCGGGGTCCTTGGCCAGGGCTCGGGCGACCAGTCGGTCCAGCGGCGGGTCCAGGCTCCCGATGTCGGGTTCGGCGAACAGCATCCGCTTGCCCAGCGTCATGGCGTCGCCGTTGCCGAACGGATGCCTGCCGTTGCCCGCGAAAGCCACCAGGCAGCCCCAGGCGAAGATGTCGGCCTTGGTGGTGACCTTCTCCTCCAGCAGCTGCTCCGGGGCCATCCACCCCGGGCTGCCCATCACGATCCCGGTCTGGGTGTGGCTGGTGGAGGTGTTCAGCGCCCGGGCGATGCCGAAGTCGATCACCCGCGGCCCCGACAGCGACAGCAGCACGTTCGCCGGTTTGAGGTCGCGGTGCACCAGGCCGGCCTTGTGGATGGCGGCCAGCGCCGCGGCCACCCCCAGGGCGAAGCCGTGCAGCGTCCCCGAGTCGAGCGCCCCGTGCTCGGCGATGTGCTCGGCCAGCGCGGTCCCGGCGATGTACTCGGTGACCATGTACGGCCGGTTCTCGAACGTTCCGTGGTCGAGCACCTTGGCCGTGCAGAAGGAGGCGACCTTGCGGGCGTTCTCCATCTCGTCGCGGAACCGCGCCCGGGTGGCCTCGTCGAAGGCCAGTTCGGGGCGGATGACCTTGATCGCTACATGGGTTCCCTTCTCCGGGGCACGGCCCAGGTAGACCGTCCCCATGCCTCCGCTGCCCAGTCGTCCGACCAGCACATAAGGACCGATGGTCGCCGGGTCTCCGGCGGCCAGCGGTTCCAGGTTCTTCGGGAGCCCATCCGACGGCAAGCGATCCTCCCCGACGGTGTCCAAACTCCGTCTCGGCCTCAACGGTAGCGAGGTTTGTCCCCCGATACCCACCCACACGGACCGTCAGGTCCAGATGTGGCAACGCAAGCGACGTCGGTGACACGAGAATCGCTGCTGTTGGCGGATCAACCGTCCCGAGGGCGACGAGTGACCCACACAAGAATCCCATACTGGACGCCCAGAATCACAGAGGCGGGCTTTCCCGTACGATCTAGGATTCGTGAACGCCACGACCTCCGTCACCGTACGGGTCCCCGCGAAGGTGAACCTGCAACTCGCGGTGGGGCCCGCCCGCGGCGACGGGTACCACGGCCTGGTCAACGTCTTCCACGCGGTCTCCCTCTTCGACGAGGTCACCGTCTCCGCCCGCACCGACCTGCCGCCGGGGCAGGCCGTGCTGAGCGCCGACGGCGAACGGCCCGACCACCTCGCCCGCGTCCCCCTCGACGAGGGCAACCTCGCGGCGCGCGCGGCCGCCCTGCTGGCCCGGCACACCCCGCGGGCCACCGGGGTCCACATCCACCTGCGCAAGGCCATCCCCGTCGCCGGCGGCATGGCCGGCGGCAGCGCGGACGCCGCGGCCGCCCTGGTGGCCTGCGACGCGCTCTGGGACAGCGGCGTCCCCCGGGAACAGCTCCTGGAGCTCGCCGCCGACCTCGGCAGCGACGTGCCCTTCCCGCTGCTCGGCCACACCGCCGTCGGCACCGGACGAGGCGAGCTCCTGACCCCGCTGCCGACCCCCGGCACGTTCCACTGGGTCTTCGCCCTGGCCGAGGGCGGCCTGTCCACCGCGGCGGTGTTCGCCGAGTACGACCGGCTGCGCCCGGACGCCCCCGAACCCCGCCTGGACCACGACCTGGCGGCCGCGCTCGCCGCCGGAGACCCCCGCCGGCTCGGCACGGCGCTCACCAACGACCTGCAACCGGCGGCCCTGTCCCTGCGCCCCGGCCTGGCTTCGGTCCTCGACGCCGGACGCGCCGCCGGAGCCCTGGGCGCCGTCGTGTCCGGCTCCGGACCCACCTGCGCCTTCCTCGCCGGGTCCGCGGAGCACGCCCGCGGGCTCGCCGCCGCCCTGCGCGGCCTCGACGAGTGCGCCGACACCGTCACCGCCCACGGCCCCGTCCCCGGCGCCACCGTGCTGTGAGCCGCCCCGCCGCCCCGCGGGGGGCGCCGCTCACACCCCGCCCTCCCGGGCCGGGCGGAGCAGCGGAGCGCCCGGCCCCAGCGTGGCCAGCGCGTCGTCGCCGTTGCGCAGCCCGCACGAGCGCAGCGACAGGCACCCGCAGCCGATGCACGACGTCAACCGGTCCCGCAGCCGCTGCAGCGCGTCGATCCGGGTGTCCAGTTCGTCCCGCCACGCGCGGGACAGCCGCGCCCAGTCCTCGGCGGTGGGGGTGCGCTCGTCGGGAAGCGTGGCCAGCGCCTCCTGGATCCGGGTGAGCGTCAACCCCACCCGCTGGGCGGCCGCGATGAACGCCAGCCGACGCAGCGTGCTGCGGTGGTAACGGCGCTGGTTGCCCGCGGTCCGTTCGGCGCGGATCAGCCCCTTCGCCTCGTAGAACCGCAGCGCGCTGTGCGACATCCCGCTGCGTTCGGCGAGCTGGCCGATGGTGAGCCGGACCGGAAGGTGCGCCATGCTCCAGCCTCCTCTCGGGTGGTCTGCCGATCTCAACCTAACCTGAGGTTCCGGTCGGCCGTGCCACCGCGGCGCACCCCTCCCGGACGGTCCGGCCCCGGATGGCCGCCGCACCCCGCCGTACCCCCGACAATGGAGGAGATGAACCTCGTCAACCTCCAAGACGTCACACTGGCCTACGGTCCCCTGGTCCTGTTGGACTCCGTCTCCCTCGGCATCGACGAGGGGGACCGGATCGGCATCGTGGGCCGCAACGGCGGCGGCAAGTCCACCCTGGTGTCCGTCCTCGCCGGACGGCTCCCACCCGACTCCGGACGCGTCGTCCACAACCGCGGACTGCGGATCGGCTTCCTCCACCAGCAGGACAGCTTCCCCGACACCACGGTCGGCCGGTTCGTCCTGGACGGGCGGGCCGAACACGAGTGGGCGGGCGACGCGCGGATCCGCGACGTGCTGCGCGGCCTGCTGTCCGGCTGGGACCTCAACACCCGGATGGCCCACCTGTCCGGAGGGGAGCGCCGCCGTGCCGGACTCGCCCGGATGCTCATCGACACCCACGACCTGATCATCCTGGACGAACCCACCAACCACCTCGACATCGAGGGCATCGCCTGGCTCGCCGACCACCTCAACCGGCGCCGCGAGGCCGTCGCCGTCGTCACCCACGACCGCTGGTTCCTCGACGCGGTCACCCACCGCACCTGGGAGGTCGTGGACGGCCGGGTGGAACGCTACGAGGGCGGCTACGCCGCCTACGTGCTCGCCAAGGCCGAACGGCAGCGCCTCGCCCGGGCCGCCGAGGAGCGCCGCCAGAACCTCATGCGCAAGGAACTCGCCTGGCTGCGCCGCGGACCGCCCGCCCGCACCTCCAAGCCCAAGTTCCGCATCGAGGCCGCGAACGCGCTCATCGCCGACGAGCCGCCCGCCCGCGACACCGTCGAACTGGTCCGCTTCGCCAGCTCCCGGCTCGGCAAGACGGTCATCGACGTCAAGGACGTCACCCTCCGCGCCGGGGACACCGTCCTGCTGGAACACCTCACCTGGCAGCTCGGCCCCGGCGACCGGATCGGCCTGGTGGGCGTCAACGGCTCCGGGAAGACGACGCTGCTGCGGCTGCTCGCCAAGGAACGCGACCCCGACGCCGGGACCGTGCGCCACGGCAAGACCGTCGCCCTCGCCCACCTCTCGCAGAACCTCGCGGAACTGGACCCCGAGGCCCGGCCGCTGCAGGCGGTCACCGAGGTCCGCCAGCACGTCACCATCGGCAGGCGGGAGTACTCCGCCAGCCAGATGCTGGAGCGCTTCGGCTTCCGGGGAGAACGCCAGTGGACCCCCGTCGGCGACCTCTCCGGCGGCGAACGGCGGCGGCTGCAGCTGCTCAGGCTGCTCATGGCGGAGCCGAACGTCCTGCTCCTCGACGAGCCCACCAACGACCTGGACATCGAGACGCTGACCGAGCTGGAGGACCTGCTCGACGGCTGGCCCGGGTCGCTGGTGGTGGTCAGCCACGACCGCTACTTCCTGGAGCGCATCTGCGACCGGGTCTTCGCCCTGCTCGGCGACCGCACCCTGCGCCACCTGCCCGGCGGCGTGGACGAGTACCTGCGGCGGCGCGCCGAGGCCGACGGCGGCGGAGAGGTCCCCCGGGACAGCTCCACCGGGGACGCCGCCCGCACCGGACAGGAGTCCCCAGGGCTGACGGCGGCCGAACGCCGGGCCGCGCAGAAGGAGATGCAGCGCATCGAACGCCGCATCGACCGGATCGACGCGCGCGAGACCGAACTCCACGCGCTCATGGCCGAGGCCGCCGACGACTACACCCGCCTGGCGGAGCTCGACGCCGAGCTCAAGGCCCTCACCGCCGAGAAGGCGGACCTGGAGGAGGCCTGGCTGGTCGAGGCGGAGAAGCTGGGAGAGTGACCGTTCCGCCGTGCCGCCCGCGTCATCCCCGCGCGGGCGGCACGGCGGAACGCCCCGGAGGGGGCGGACCGCCGCGGCTCAGTCCCGCAGGACCTCCTCCACGACCATGGCGACCGCCTGCGCCCCGGCCTCGTTGAGGTGGACGTCGGGTCCCCGCTCGGTGTCGCACATCCACGTGTACTGGCACACGCGGTCCGTGTTGACCGGAAGCCCGTCCTCGCCCTCCTCGAAGTCCTCCATGGCGAACCGCGGGGCCATGTTCGCCACGGTGATGCCCTCGGCGTTGTAGGCGTCGGTGAGGGTGCCGTTGATCGCGGCCAGCATGCCGTTGGTGTAGTTGGCGGTGTCCTGGTAGGTCCGCTCGTCGTCGTCCTCCGCGGCGACGACGGCCGTCACCTCCTCCGCCAGGTACATCGCCAGCAGCGGGTTGTAGGAGGTCACCGCGACGATCTCGACGTCCTCGCCGGCGGCGGCACGCAGCCGCTGGGCGATCACGGGAGCGTCCTGCGCCACCTGCTCCAGGCTCTGGGCCACACACTCCCGGTCGATGGCGGTCGTCAGGGCGCCGTCCTCGCCGCGGGCGCACGCGAACAGGTTCTCGCCGCCGATGTTCACCGTCACCAGCCGCACCCGGTCCCGGTTCTCCTCCAGGAACGCCTCGGCGGCGGCCAGCTGCGACCCCTCCTCGTAGTCGCAGCCCTCGGCCCCGCCGTCGACGAAGGTGGCGGTGTCCTCGCCGACGCACCCCAGCTTCACGTGCTCCACCCCCGGGGGCTCGTCCGACAGGGCCGCGGCCACCAGGTCGGTGTAGCCCTTCTCGGTCTCGGCGGGCGTGCCCGACTCGTCGGGCTGCGCTCCGACCGCCAGGCCGTCACCCAGCGACAGGTAGTACTGCGTCTCCGCGTCGACCGAACTGCATGCCGAGGCCAGCAGCGCCACCGCGGCGGCGCATGTCCAAGAAAACCGGCGCATCGTCTCTCACGTCTCTTCTCTCGCAGGTGAATCGGTTGAGCGAGCCCCCTGCGTAGCATGCCGGTAACAGACCGCAAAAAGCTAGTCATCAACGGATCACGACTTCTGTCCGTTACCGTGACGTGTGAGGGGCCTGTGGCCGTGGCGGACGCCCTGTCCCGAAACGCCGGGCGGCCGTCAGTTCGGCTCGTCCAGCGGCGCCAGGACCGTCCGCAGCAGTGCGGCCAGCCGGTCGCGCTCGGTCGGCCCCAGTACCCCCAGCAGCGACTCCTCGTAGCGCAGCAGGTCCGCCAGGGCCGCGTCCACCCGCTCCCGCCCCTCGTCGGTGAGCCGGACCAGCACCCCGCGCCGGTCCGCCGGGTCCGGCAGCCGACGCACCAGCCCGTCCTCGGCCAGCCGGTCGATCCGGTTGGTCATGGTCCCCGAGGTCACCAGCGTGGCGCGCAGCAGCCGCCCCGGACTCAGCTCGTACGGCGCGCCCGAACGGCGCAGCTCGGCGAGGACGTCGAACTCCCACGGCTCCAGGTCGTGCTCGGCGAACACCGAACGGCGCGCGCGGTCGAGGTGTCGGGCCAGCCGGGAGACCCGGCTCAGCACCTGAAGCGGCTCCACGTCGAGGTCGGGACGCTCGGTGCGCCACGCCTCGACCAGACCGTCAACCTCATCACGCATGAACCCAGCATATCTCTTGATATCAAGATAATCAGCGGTCGCGGGGCCCCGTCACTCCCGCCGACGCGACCGCGCCACATCCACCCGCGGCTTGGCGTCCAGCCGGGACAGACCGTTCCACGCCAGGTTCACCAGGTGCGCCGCCACCACCTCCCGCTTGGGACGGCGCACCTCCAGCCACCACTGGCCGGTCAACGCGACCATGCCCACCAGTGCCTGCGCGTACAACGGGGCCAGTTTCGGGTCGTAGCCGCGCGCGCGGAACTCCTCCGCCAGCACGTGCTCCACCTGTGTGGCGATGTCGCTGATCAGACTCGCGAAACTGCCCGTCCCCGACGCCGCGTGCGAGTCGCGCGCCAGAATCCGGAACCCCTCGCTGTGCTCCTCCACGTACCGCAGCAGCGCCAGGGCGGCCCCCTCCAGCTTCTGCCGCGGGCTGCCCTCCACCAGCGCGTCGCTGACCAGGCCGAGCAGGCACTGCATCTCGCGGTCCACCACGACCGCGTAGACCCCCTCCTTGCCCCCGAAGTGCTCGTACACCACCGGTTTGGAGACCCCGGCACGCGCCGCGATCTCCTCCACCGACGTGGCGGCGAAGCCGCGTTCGGCGAACAGTTCCCTACCGATCGCGAGAAGCTGTTCCCGGCGCTCCTTGCCGGTCATGCGCTGCTTTTTGCGGGTTCTGGAATTCTGTTCGCTCACGGCTTCCATGATGACCGATCCGGTCAGGCCGCAACACGTTTGGCAGCCAGCCGCTCCGGGTCGGGCCAGCGCACCTTGGTGGCCCACCCCAGCTTCTCGAAGACCCAGATGGTCCGGGCGGAGATGTCGATCTGCCCCTTGAGCACCCCGTGCCGCGCGCAGGTCGGGTCGGCGTGGTGCAGGTTGTGCCAGGACTCCCCGAAGGACGGGATCGCCAGCCACCACACGTTGCGGGAGCGGTCGCGCACCGCGAAGTTCTCCTCGCCGATGGTGTGGCAGATCGAGTTGACCGACCAGGTGACGTGGTGCAGCACCGCGACCCGCACCAGGCTCGCCCAGAAGAACGCGGTGAACGCGCCCCACCACGACATGGTCACCAGACCGCCGATCACCGGCGGGATGAGCAGCGAGGCGAGCACGAACACCCAGAAGTACCGGTCGATGCGGACCAGGTCCCGGTCCTTGAGCAGGTCCGGGGCGAACCGCTTGGGCGAGGTCTTCTGCTCGTCCAGGAACAGCCAGCCCATGTGCGCGTAGACCATGCCCTTGGCCACCGAGCGCCAGTCGTCGCCGAACCGCCACGGCGAGTGCGGGTCGCCCTCGTGGTCGGAGTACTTGTGGTGGCGGCGGTGGTCGGCCACCCACTTGATGACTCCGCCCTCGATCGCCATGGAGCCGGCGATCGCCAGGGCGATCTTCAGCGGCCGGTTGGCCCGGAACGAGCCGTGCGTGAACAGGCGGTGGTAGCCCACCGTGATGCCCAGCCCGCCGACCAGGTAGAAGACCGCGCCGATGGCGATGTCGAGCCAGGTCAGCCCCCAGCCCCAGGCGAAGGGCACTGCGGCGGCGACCGCCAGCAGTGGCACGAACACGAAGGTGAAGACGGTGTAGCGCTCGGTTCTGGAGCGCTTCTCCTCCAGGATCTCCGGCTCGGGAGCCCGTCGTGTCTGGATTCTCTCGGATGTCGCGGACATTGCCCACCCCGTTCTGGACGGCCGTACGGATTGGAAGGGAGCCCCCGGACGGCCACTCCGCTCCTCGCGGGTGGCCGCACCCCACCTCACCAGGCGAATCCTGGTCAAGAGGCCGGACGGGCGGACAGGTGTGACGCCCGTCCGACCACCGGCGGTCGGACAACCTATACCTACGTAACCGTAACCTACGGGGTCGTAGGTTTGGCAAGAGGCGGGGGACGGTGATTCTCGATGCGCCTCCGCTACCCCGCTCCACCGGGGAAGATGTGGACAAAAGTGTCACTTCGGCGACAGAAGGTGCTTACCTGCACGAACTGCACCTGTGGACAACCGGGGAAGGTCTGGTGACGTCCCGCGGGCCCCCGCCAGGCTGGACGCATGACACGGAACAGGCCTCCCGACACCGACGGTGACGACTCCCTCCGCACCCGCGCGCTCGACCTGCGCGCGCGGGGGTGGAGCAACCCCGACATCCGCGCCGAACTGGGCCTGAGCAGCTGGAAGCTCACCCAGCTCCTCCACGGCCACGTCGAGCCCCGCCATCCCAACCTCGCCCACCGGGCCCGGCCCGACCTGCGCGCCCAGGCCCGCGACCTGCGCGTACAGGGCTGGAGCTACGACGCGATCGCCCGAGAACTGCGGGTCTCCAAGAGCAGCCTGTCCCTCTGGCTGCGCGACCTGCCGAAACCGGAGAGGCCCCACCCCGGGCCGGTGCCGAAGGAGCGGAACATGACCCAGGAGGAGTGGGAGGACCACTGCGCCAACCGTTGGGCGGCCCACCAGCGCCGTGGAGCCGAGGAGCGTCGGGCAGAGGTCGTCGCCGCGGCCCGACAGGTCGGAGAGTTGACGGACCGTGAGCTGCTCATCGCGGGGGCGATGGTCTACTGGGCGGAGGGGGCGAAGACCAAGCCGTGGAACCGCCGCGCTTCGGTGGTTCTCATCAACAGTGACCCTGACCTGATCCGCCTGTTCCTGCGCTTCCTCGAACTCCTCGGTTGGGGGACCGACCGCCTGACCTTCCGGGTGAGCATCCACGAGAGCGCCGGCGTCGAGGGGGCGGTCCGCTTCTGGGCGAAGACGGTCGGTGTTCCGCCGGACCGGTTCAGGAAGACCTCGTTGAAGAAGCACAACCCGAAGACGGTGCGGAGGAGGAAGGGGGCGTCCTACCGGGGATGCCTGGTCGTCTACGCGCGGAAGAGCGCGGGTCTCTACCGGTGTGTCCAGGGGCTGGCCATGGGAGCCATGATCGGAGCGGCCGAGACGGCCAGGCGGGTCAGCGCCGCCGCGGAGGAGCAGGAGGTCGGAGGGTGGGACGGCGCAGCTCAGGGGCCGTCCTGACCGCCGACCGGGCGGAGGGGGCCGGGGCGGGCTGAGGACTGGAAGACTTATCAGGATGCCTTAGGGTTCGGGGAAGGGTTATCTTGGTCCCTGGGCGGACGAGAGTGTCGACGGACTCCAGCCGACAGGCAAGATGTCCGCTTTATTCCCGGATGATGTAATTGGCAGCATGTGGGGTTTTGGTCCCCATCGTCCAGGTTCGAGTCCTGGTCCGGGAGCACCTCCACCGACCGGCGAGAACACCCCCAGTGGGAAACCTCATCAACCGGACGTCGGGTGCGGCTCCCCAAGGGCTCGGCCCCCCGTTCCCCGGCCGTGCTGCCCGCGCCGTTCCCGCTTTCGCGACCCACCCGCCGAGCCGCCCCAGGACACCTCCCGACCCGGATGTATGCTGCCTGTGTCGGTCCAGGACGTGAGTTCCGCATGCCCTGAGTGGGTCCCCGTTCCACCGTTTCGCCGACACCGCGTGTCGTGCACGGGGCCGCCGACCGCCGCGTATGCGCACGCACAACACCCGATTCCCGGTTCATCCGCCAGCGACGTGAGGAGTCGCCGCCAGTGAGCGCGAGCCGTCCAGCTGCCGTCATCGTCCTCGCGGCGGGCGAGGGCACCCGTATGAAGTCCAGGCACCCCAAGGTCCTCCACGAGATCTGCGGCCGGAGCCTGCTGGGCCACGTCCTCGCAGCCGCCGCCGAACTCGACCCGGAGCGCACCGTCGTGGTCGTCGGCCATGCCCGCGAACAGGTGACCGAGCATCTCAAGAGCATCGCCCCGGACGCCGTCACCGCGGTCCAGGAGGAGCAGAAGGGCACCGGCCACGCCGTGCGCATGGCGGTCGAGGCGCTGCGCGCCCAGGGCGTGGAGCTCTCCGGAACAGTCGTTCTGACCTGCGGCGACACTCCGCTGCTGCGGGGCCGGACGCTGCGCGGCCTGGTCGCCGCCCACGAGGAGGAGGGCAACGCCGTCACCGTCCTGTCGGCCCGCGTGCCCGACCCCACGGGGTACGGCCGGGTGGTGCGCGACGCCGACGGCGCCTTCACCGCGATCGTCGAGCACGCCGACGCCACCGAGGAGCAGCGCGCGGTCGACGAGATCAACTCCGGGATGTACGCCTTCGACGGGGCGCTGCTGTCGCAGGTGGTGCACCGGCTCTCGGCGGACAACGCCAAGGGCGAGGAGTACATCACCGACGCGGTGGCCCTGCTGCGCGGCGACGGCCACCGGGTGGGCGCGCACACCGCCGCCGACCGCTCCGAGGTCGAGGGCGTCAACGACCGGGTGCAGCTCGCCGAGGCGCGGCGGCTGCTCAACGCCCGGCTGCTGGAGCAGCTCATGCGCGACGGCGTCACCGTGGTCGACCCGGCCTCCACCTGGGTGGACGTCGACGTCCAGGTGGGGCGGGACGCGGTGCTCGAACCGCAGACCCAGCTGCAGGGGCGCACCGTCGTCGGCGAGGGCGCGCAGGTGGGCCCCTCCACGGTGCTGTACGACACCGAGGTGGGCGAGGACGCCGTGGTCTCGCACACGGTCGCCCGCGAGGCGGTGATCGGCCCGGAGGCCACCGTGGGCCCCTACGCCTACCTGCGTCCCGGCGCGCGGCTGGACCGCGGTGTGAAGATCGGCACCTTCGTCGAGGTGAAGAACTCGGCGGTGGGCGAGGGCTCCAAGGTGCCGCACCTGACCTACGTGGGCGACGCCGACATCGGCCGGGGGGTCAACATCGGGGCCTCCTCGGTGTTCGTCAACTACGACGGCGTGCGCAAGCACCGCACCGTGATCGGCGACCACGCGCGGACCGGCAGCGACAACATGTTCGTGGCTCCGGTGCGGGTCGGCGACGGCGCCTACACGGGCGCGGGGACCGTGGTCCGTGAGGACGTACCGCCGGGGGCGCTGGCCGTCTCGGCGGGGGCCCAGCGCACCATCGAGGGCTGGGTGGAACGCAAACGTCCGGGCACCCCTGCCGCGGAGGCCGCGGCGCAGGCCCGGGCCCGCTCGGAGGAGGACCGGTGAGCACGGCTCTGACACGCCTGGCACCGGACGGGCTCCCGGGCAGGCGAAGAGAGAACGACCGGAACTATGGGGGATGTTAACGTGACCGGCATGAAAGCCGCGGGTCAGAAAAAACTGATGCTCTTCTCGGGACGTACCCACCCCGACCTCGCGGCGGAGGTCGCGGCGGAGCTGGGTATCGAGGTGGTTCCCACCAGGTTCCAGGATTTCGCCAACGGGGAGATCTTCGTCCGTTACCTGGAGTCGGTCCGGGGCAGCGACGCCTTCGTCATCCAGTGCCACTCCGACCCGATCAACAAGTCCATCATGGAGCAGTTGATCATGGTGGACGCGCTGAAGCGGGCTTCGGCCAAGCGCATCACCGTGGTCACGCCGTTCTTCGGCTACGCGCGCCAGGACAAGAAGCACCGCGGCCGGGAGCCGATCTCGGCCCGGCTGATCACGGACCTGTTCAAGGCGGCCGGGGCGGACCGGCTGATGGCGGTGGACCTGCACACCGACCAGATCCAGGGGTTCTTCGACGGTCCGGTGGACCACCTGTTCGCGCTTCCCCTCCTCGCCGACTACGTGGCGGCCAACGTGGACCTGGCCAACGCGACCGTGGTGTCCCCGGACTCGGGCCGGGTGCGGACGGCGGACCGGTGGGCGGACCGGCTGGGCACCCCGCTGGCGATCATCCACAAGCGGCGCGACCCGGACGTGGCGAACGAGGTGCGGGTGCACGAGGTCGTCGGTGAGGTGCGGGGCCGCACCTGCATCCTGGTGGACGACATGATCGACACGGCGGGCACCATCGTCAAGGCGGCGGACGCCCTGTTCGAGCAGGGCGCGGCCAAGGTGATCGCGGCCGCGACGCACGGGGTGCTGTCGGGGCCCGCGGTGGACCGGCTGCGTGACTCGCGGATCACCGAGGTGGTCATCACCAACTCGCTGCCCGTGCCCAAGGACCGGCAGTTCGACAAGCTGACCCAGCTGTCGATCGCGCCGCTGCTGGCCAGGGCGGTCAACGAGGTGTTCAGCGACGGTTCGGTGACGAGCCTGTTCGAGTGACGTGCGCGGCCGGTCGGCGGGTGCGCGCTCCGCTGACCGGCCTGCTGTGCGCGAGGTGCCGGGTGAACCGTTAGACTGCTATGAGCTTCCCCGCGTGTGCGGGGCGATCTCCGTGCTCGCGCGGGCCGCTGTGGCAGTGGCACGGCGAGATCGTGTGTTCCCCGCGTGTGTGGGGGTTTCCCGCTGGTATGGAGCGGGGCTGTTTTCCGTAGAAGCCGTGTCTCCCCGTCACTGCGGGGGATGATCCACCAAGGAGTTTCGTCGTGTCCGAGGTACGTATCGCTGCCGAGCCGCGCACCGAGTTCGGTAAGGGCGCCGCGCGCCGCGCCCGTCGCGCGGGCAAGGTGCCGGCCGTCCTCTACGGCCACGGCTCCGCCCCTCTCCACCTCAACCTGCCGGGTCACGACCTGATGCTCGCTCTGAAGACCCCGAACGTGCTGCTGCGTCTGGAGGGGGTCGAGGAGAGCGCCAGCCTCGTGCTGCCCAAGAGTGTGCAGCGCGACGCGATCAAGGGTTTCCTGGAACACGTGGACCTGCTGGCCGTGCAGAAGGGCGAGAAGGTCGTGGTCGAGGTCCCGCTGCTGGTGAAGGGCGACGTCGGTCATGGCGGGGTGCTCAACCTGGAGATGGCGCAGGCTGAGGTGCGAGCCGAGGCCACCCGCATCCCCGAGGGGATCGAGGTGGACGTGGCCGGGCTTCCGGTCGGCACCAACATCACCGCCGGCGACCTGAAGCTTCCCGAGGGGGTCGAGCTGGCCATGGACGCGGACATGATCGTCATGTCCGTGGTCGCCGAGGCCGCTCCGGAGGCCGCCGCCGAGGAGGCGGAGGGTGAGGCTGCCGAGTAGGGCGATGCCGGAAGGTTTCTGTGGTGGTGCGCGGTCTTCTCACCCGGTTGTGGGGAGGCCGCGCGTCCGCGTCTGCGGGGCCTGACACGCGAGCGGTGGAGAGTGGTGCGGTGAGCGGCGAGCGTTGGCTGGTCGTCGGATTGGGCAACCCGGGGCCCAAGTACGCGGGCAACCGCCACAACGTGGGTTTCATGGTGGTGGACGAGTTGGCCGCGCAGCGGGGCGAGCGCTGGCGGTCGCACAAGGCGCACGCCGAGGTGGTGGAGACGCGCCTGGGGAACGTGCCGGTGGTGCTGGCCAAACCGAGGTCGTACATGAACCTGTCGGGGGGGCCGGTGGCGAACCTGTGCTCCTTCTACAAGGTCCCGGTGGAGCGGGTCGTGGTGGTCCACGACGAGTTGGACATTCCGTTCGCCTCGCTGAAGCTGAAGCGGGGCGGGGGGTCGGCCGGGCACAACGGGCTGCGGTCGGTCACGGCGTCGCTGGACTCTCCGGACTACGTGCGGGTGCGGGTGGGCATCGGCCGTCCACCGGGGCGGATGGACGCGGCCTCGTTCGTGCTGCGGGACTTCTCCACGGTGGAGCGCAGGGAGCTGGACGTGCACGTGGCGCGGGCGGCCGATGCGGTGGAGACGGTGGTGACGGCGGGGTTGGAGAAGGCCCAGCTGGTCTACCACACGGCGGCCTGAGCGGAGCGGGAGCGGCGGGGGCCGCGGCGCGGGGTTTCGGGGGCGAGTCGCCGCTCCGGGGCGCGGGGCGTGCCAGACTGGTGGTGGTCCGGGTGGGTGATGCCGGACGTGACGGTCCGGGGTCCGGGACGGGAGCGTACTGAACCTGGTGAGCACCATCAGAAACGATCACGAAGTGGCGCGTGACCTGGCGTTCGAGGCGGGGCAGCAGCTGCTGCGGCTGCGGGAGCGCAACGGATTCGACGAGCCGGAGGTGCTGCGCACCCTGGGGGACCGGGTGTCGCACGAGTTCCTCTTCTCCGCGCTGGGACGGTTGCGGCCCAGTGACGTGGTGCTGTCGGAGGAGGGGGCGGACGACCCCCGGCGGCTGGGCGCGCGCCGGGTGTGGATCATCGACCCGTTGGACGGCACCCGCGAGTTCGCCGAGGCCGGCCGGGTGGACTGGGCGGTGCACGTGGCGCTGTGGGAGAACGGGGAGCTGGTCGCGGGGGCGGTGTCGCTGCCCGCGCAGGGGAGCACGCTGTCGACGGTGGATCCGCCGTGGCTGCCGGAGGAGCGTCCCGCGGAGCAGCGGTTGCGGATCACCACGAGCCGGACGCGGCCGCCGGAGTTCGTGCGGCGGCTGGCGAACCGGTTGGGTGCCGAGCTGGTTCCGATGGGGTCGGCGGGCGCGAAGATCTGTTCGGTGCTGTTGGGGATCGCCGACATCTACATCCACGCGGGCGGCCAGTACGAGTGGGACAGTGCGGCCCCGGTGGCCGTGGCGCGGGCCTCCGGCCTGCACACGTCCCGGATCGACGGGAGTGCGTTGGCCTACAACCGGCCGGACCCCTACCTGCCGGATATCCTAGTATGTCGACCGGAGTTGTCGAGTATGTTGTTGGCCAGTATCCGCAACGTAGCGGATCTGGACAACGCGGGTCCCCACGCCGGAGCCTGAGGCCGCGCCTCGGCTCGGCGGACGCAGCGAGCACGAGGCGGGTTTCATGAGTCAGGTCAGCGACACCGTCGGACGGTACCAGCTTTCGCAACTCGACTTCCTTGAGGCCGAGGCGATCTTCATCATGCGGGAGGTCGCGGCCGAGTTCGAGCGTCCGGTGCTGCTCTTCTCGGGCGGCAAGGACTCCGTGGTCATGCTCCGGCTCGCCGAGAAGGCGTTCTGGCCCGCACCCATCCCGTTCCCCGTGATGCATGTGGACACCGGGCACAACTTCCCCGAGGTCATCGAGTTCCGCGACAAGCGGGTGGCCGAGCTGGGGGTGCGGCTGGTGGTGGCCTCGGTCCAGGAGCAGATCGACGCGGGGAAGGTGGTGGAGCCCACCGGCCGGTGGGCCAGCCGCAACCGGTTGCAGACCGCGGCGCTGCTGGAGGCGATCGAGGAGCACAGCTTCGACGCGGCGTTCGGCGGGGCGCGGCGCGACGAGGAGAAGGCACGCGCCAAGGAGCGGGTGTTCTCGTTCCGCGACGAGTTTGGCCAGTGGGACCCCAAGAACCAGCGTCCGGAGCTGTGGAACCTCTACAACACCCGGGTCAACCGGGGGGAGAACATCCGGGTGTTCCCGCTGTCCAACTGGACCGAGCTGGACGTGTGGCACTACATCCGCCGCGAGGAGTTGGAACTGCCCTCCATCTACTTCGCGCACCGGCGCCGGGTGTTCGAGCGTGACGGCATCCTGCTGCCCGACAGCCCCTACGTCACACGAGACGAGGACGAGGAGGTCTTCGAGGCCTCCGTCCGGTACCGCACGGTGGGCGACATGACGTGCACCGGCGCGGTGCTCTCCACGGCGACCGAGCTCGACGAGGTGATCGCCGAGATCGCGGCGACGCGGATCACCGAGCGCGGCCAGACCCGCGCCGACGACCGCAGCAGCGAGGCCGCCATGGAGGAGCGCAAGCGCGAGGGCTACTTCTAGCCGGTTGTGCGCCCTCCCACTTCACCCATCCGCGCCTACGCACTTGGACCACTGACCATGAGTACTGACATTCTGCGGTTCGCCACGGCCGGTTCCGTCGACGACGGCAAGAGCACCCTGATCGGCCGACTGCTGTACGACTCCAAGTCCATCTTCGAGGACCAGTTCGACGCGGTGGAGCGCACCAGCCGCTCCCGCGGGGAGGAACAGGCCAACCTGGCGCTGCTCACCGACGGCCTGCGGGCCGAACGCGAGCAGGGCATCACGATCGACGTGGCCTACCGGTACTTCGCGACCCCGCGGCGGACCTTCATCATCGCCGACACGCCCGGGCACCTGCAGTACACCCGCAACATGGTCACGGGCGCCTCCACCGCGGACCTGGCGGTGATCCTGGTGGACGCCCGCAGGGGCCTGCAGGAGCAGAGCCGCCGGCACGCCTTCCTGGCCACGTTGCTGCAGGTACCGCACCTGGTGCTCGCGGTGAACAAGATGGACCTGGTGGACTACTCCGAGGAGCGTTTCGAGGAGATCAAGGCGGAGTTCACCGCGTTCGCCACCAAGCTGGACATCCCGGACCTGACGTTCATCCCGATCTCGGCGCTGCACGGCGACAACGTGGTGGAGCGGTCGCTGAACATGCCGTGGTACGACGGCCCGTCGCTGCTGCACCACCTGGAGCACGTGCACATCGCCTCCGACCGCAATCTGATCGACGTGCGGTTCCCGGTGCAGTACGTGGTCCGGCCGCACCGGGCCGACGACCCGGACCTGCACGACTACCGGGGGTACGCCGGTCAGGTCGCGGGCGGGGTGCTCAAGCCGGGGGACGAGGTGGTGCACCTTCCGTCGGGGCTGACCACCCGGATCCGGCGGATCGTCACCGCGGACGGGGACGTGGCCGAGGCGTTCGCGCCGATGTCGGTGACGCTGCTGCTGGAGGACGACATCGACATCTCGCGCGGGGACATGATCTGCCGCCCGCACAACCGGCCGAGCGTCACGCAGGACCTGGACGCGATGGTGTGCTGGATGGCGGAGGGCCGTACCCTCACGCCGCGGACGAAGCTGCTGGTCAAGCACACCACGCGTACCGCCAAGGTCATGGTGCGGGACCTGCTGTACCGGCTGGACGTCAACACGCTGCACCGGGACGAGTCGGCGGAGGCCCTGTCGCTGAACGAGATCGGCCGGGTGTCGTTGCGGGTCACCCAGCCGCTCTTCGTGGACGAGTACCAGCGCAACCGGTTGACCGGCGGGTTCATCCTCATCGACGAGGGCACCAACGCCACGGTGGGTGCGGGCATGGTCCTCCGGACGGAGTGACGACCCCCGCCGTTCTCAGCGCCGTGACGGGGTCCTGCGGGGCCCTGTCGCGGCGCTGCCGTGTCTGCGGCGGAGACGGCCCAGAGGGGAGGGCTCGGTCGAGGGGCGGCACAGCAGTGCGGTGCGGGTCGGGGTGGTGACCCGGTCGTGGACCTCGACGGGGAGGGTGGGCACCCTCAGGAGGCGGGCGAGCAGGAGGAACGGCAGGGTGTCCCGCGCGCCGGTGGAGACGACCACGGCGGGCCGGTGGCGGGTGAACACGCGGACCGCCGTGAGGGTGTTGTCGAGCAGGGCGGTGAGGCGGCGGAGGGCGGGGCGGCGCGACAGGGGGAGCGGGGCGGAGGGCTCCCGGGCGGCGAGGTCGGCGGTGCGCAGGGTGACCCAGAACCGTTCGTGCACGTGCCACCAGGGACGCGGAGGCCACAGTTGGGCGGGGTGTCCGCCGTTGGTGGCGACGAGGAGGACAGGTGAAGCGGTCATGACCCCATCATGGCATAACTCATAGTGATTCATCTGTGACTTCGAGTGTCGATGTGCTGGTGATGGGGTTGTGATCGCCGTGCTTCCGGGGCGTGCCGGTGGAGCGCATACCGTGGTGGCATGCGTCTGACCGCCTTCACCGATCTGTCGCTGCGCATCGTGATGCGTCTGGCCGTCGCCGACGAGGAGGTGCTCACCACGCGTTCGGTGGCCGGGATGCTGGCCGTCCCCTACACGCACGCCGCCAAGGTGGTGGCGCGGCTGAGCGAGATGGGGCTGGTGGAGGCGCGGCGGGGGCGTGGCGGCGGGCTGCGGCTCACGCAGGCGGGGCGTGCGGCGAGGGTCGGCTCGATCGTCCGGGAGCTGGAGGGCGGTGGCGACGTCGTGGCCTGCGAGGACGATCCGCCGTGTCCGCTGCGGGCGGCCTGTCGGCTGCGTTGGGAGCTGCGTCGGGCGCAGGAGGCGTTCTTCGCCGCTCTGGACGAGGTGACCGTCGAGTCGCTTGTGGCGAGTCCCACAGGCCCGGTCCTGGTGGCGCTGCAACCGCCCGAAAGTTCGCAAAACAGCTCTTGACCTGCGAAAACAGTACTTTGTAGCTAGGTGGGGGGCAAAGGGGGACGGTGTGAGGCGCTCTTTAATATGCATCTCAGATGCAAATTAAGGGGGCGTTCCGGCTCCCCGACCCCTTGGAGGGCGCATGCTGTCAACCCAGTCCGCCGAGATCGTCCGCGCCACGCTGCCGGTGGTCGGAGCCCACCTCGACGAGATCACCGCGCGCTTCTACACGACGATGTTCGCCGACCGCCCCGAACTCCTCGACGGCCTGTTCAACCGGGCGAACCAGGCCAACGGGGAGCAGCGCCGGGCGCTCGCCGGATCCATCGCGGGATTCGCCGCAGCGCTGCTCGACCACCCCGATGAACGCCCCGACGCGCTGCTGTCGCGGATCGCGCACAAGCACGCCTCCCTCGCGGTCACCGACGACCAGTACGTCATCGTGCACAAGTACCTGTTCGGCGCGATCGCCGACGTCCTCGGCGAGGCCGCCACCCCCGAGGTCGTCGCCGCCTGGGACGAGGTGTACTGGTTGATGGGAGGCGCGCTGATCGCGATGGAGGCGCGACTCTACGCGGAGAAGGGCGTCGCGGACGGCCGCACCTGGCGGGAGTGGACCGTCGTGGACCGCCGTGCGGAGACCCCCGACGTGGTCTCGTTCGTCCTGCGGCCCAGCGACGGCGACCCCCTGCCCGCGCTCCGCCCCGGCCAGTACGTCAGCGTCCGTATGCGCATGCCCGACGGCATCCACCAGATCCGCCAGTACTCCGTCTCCGGCGGGGACGCGCACACCCGGCGGATCACTGTCAAGCGGGTCCGCGCGACGGAGAACGCCCCCGAGGGGGAGATGTCCACCCTGCTGCACACGGACACCCGGGTGGGCGACACGCTCACCGTCTCCGCGCCCTTCGGCGACGTGGTCCTGTCCGACGGCGACCGTCCGCTCGTGTTCGCCACGGCGGGCATCGGCTGCACCCCCGTCGTCGGCATGCTGCACCACCTCGCCGCCACCGGCGCGACCCGCCGGGTGCTGGCCCTGCACGCCGACCGCTCCCGTGCCGTCCACGCGCTGTGGAAGGAGACCTCCGAACTGGTCGCCGCGCTCCCGAACGCGCAGCAGGTCGTCTGGTACGAGGAGGGCGAGGGCGGCCTGGCCGGGCAGATGGACCTGGGCGGCCTGGAGATCCCCGCCGACGCCGAGGTCTACCTGTGCGGACCGCTGCCCTTCATGCGCCACGTCCGCGCCCAGTTCCTGACCGCGGGCGTGGCCGCCAGGGACATCCACTACGAGGTGTTCGGCCCCGACCTGTGGCTGCCGCAGGACTGACGCCGGCCGCGGCTTTCCGGGCCGCCCCGAGCCCGCGCCGGCCGCCCGGTCGGCGCGGGCGGGGCTCAGTCCCCGCCGCCCCCGTCGCCACCGCTGTCACCGCCGCTGTGGCCGTTGTCGTCGCCGCCCCGGTGGAGGAGGCCCCACTCTCCGCCGGAGCCGTCCCAGGACCCCGCGACCCTGTTGGTCGTGCGGCCGGTACCGCCGGAGGCGCGGCGGCCGCTCCGGCGGCCGCGCCGTACCGTCCCCCTCGTCAGCACGAAGAGCAGGCCGAGGAGAGCCGCGACGACGAGAGCGGCGAAGAGGGCCGCCAGGAACGCGACACCCCCCAGAATCGCCCCCAGGAACTCCAGGACCGTCCACAGGATTTCCATCGGTCGTCCTCACCTTGGTGCGGCGTGGAACGTTCCCGTCCGCGACGCCGCGTCCGAACTGTCGGGACGAGTGTAGGGAGGCGGACCGACGGTAGAAATGGGAAGTCGGTGGCCGGGGGCGGTCACTCCCGCGGACGCGGCCGGCGCCCCGGCTCGAAGACCGCCTCCACCAGCTCGGCGCACCACTTCAGCAGCTCCCGGTCGCGCAACTGCTTGCCGCTGATCCCGCCGGCCTTGGGCACCGGGACCAGCAGGGTGCGGGTGGTGTTCTTCAACACCGCCTTGGGGTAGAGCCGCCGCAGCCGCAGCTGCTGCGACTCGCGCAGCTCCACCGGGGCGAACCGGATCTGGCTGCCCTGCAGGACCACGTCGGTCAGCCCGGCGCTGCGGGCCAGCACCCGGAACCGCGCCACCGCCAGCAGGTTGTCCACCGGCTGCGGCAGCTCGCCGTAGCGGTCGAGGAGCTCCTCCCGCACCGCGGCGATGTCGTCCTCCCCCGCGACCTCGGCGATCCTGCGGTAGGCCTCCAGCCGCAGCCGCTCCCCCGGCACGTAGTCGTGCGGGATGCGGGCGTCGATGGGCAGCTCGACCTTGGTCTCGACCTCCTCGGCCGCCTCCTGGCCGCCTTTCAGCTCGCGCACCGCCTCGCCGACCATGCGCACGTACAGGTCGAAGCCGACGCCCGCGATGCTGCCGGACTGCTCGGTGCCCAGGATGTTGCCCGCGCCGCGGATCTCCAGGTCCTTCATCGCCACGTACATGCCCGCGCCGGTCTCGGTGTGCTGGGCGACCGTGGCCAGCCGCTCGTGCGCGGTCTCGGTGAGCGGCTTGTCCGGCGGGTACAGGAAGTAGGCGTAGGCGCGCTCCCGGCCGCGGCCCACCCGGCCGCGCAACTGGTGCAGCTGGGACAGGCCGTAGGTGTCGGCGCGGTCCACGATCAGGGTGTTGGCGTTGGGCACGTCCAGCCCGGACTCCACGATCGTGGTGGACACCAGGACGTCGAAGTTCTTCTCCCAGAAGTCGACCATCACCCGTTCGAGCTGGTTCTCGTTCATCTGGCCGTGGGCGTAGGCCACCCGCGCCTCGGGCACCAGGCGGCTCACCGTGGCGGCGACCCGGTCGATCGAGGCGACCCGGTTGTGCACGAAGAACACCTGGCCCTCACGCATCAGCTCCCGCCGGATGGCGGCGGCGATCTGCTTCTCGTCGTAGGGGCCGACGAAGGTGAGGACCGGGTGCCGCTCCTCGGGCGGGGTGAGGATCGTGGTCATCTCGCGGATGCCGGTCAACCCCATCTCCAGGGTGCGCGGGATCGGGGTGGCCGACATGGCCAGCACGTCCACCTGGGTGCGCAGCCGCTTCAGGGACTCCTTGTGCTCGACGCCGAAGCGCTGCTCCTCGTCGATGATCACCAGGCCCAGGTTCTTGAACCGGGTCTCCGGGGAGAGCAGCCGGTGCGTGCCGATGACCACGTCGACCTCGCCGGTGCGCATGCCCTCGCGGGTCTGCTCGATCTCGGCGTCGGTCTGGAACCGCGACATCGGGCGGACCGTCACCGGGAAGGAGGCGTAGCGCTCGGTGAACGTGGACAGGTGCTGCTGGACCAGCAGGGTGGTGGGCACCAGCACCGCCACCTGCTTGCCGTCCTGCACCGCCTTGAACGCCGCGCGCACCGCGACCTCGGTCTTGCCGTAGCCGACGTCGCCGCAGATCAGCCGGTCCATCGGTACCGGCTTCTCCATGTCGCGCTTGACCTCCTCGATCGCGGCGAGCTGGTCGGGCGTCTCCACGTAGGGGAAGGCGTCCTCCAGCTCCCGCTGCCAGGGGGTGTCCGGGGAGAACGCGTGGCCCGGGGAGGCCTGGCGCGCCGAGTACAGCCGGATCAGGTCGCCGGCGATCTCGCGGACGACCTTGCGCGCCCGGTTCTTGGCCTTGGTCCACTCGGCGCCGCCCATCTTCGACAGGGTGGGGGAGTCGCCGCCGACGTAGCGGGTGACCTCGTCGAGCTGGTCGGTGGGCACGAACAGGCGGTCGCCGGGCTGGCCGCGCTTGGACGGCGCGTACTCGATGACCAGGTACTCGCGGGTGGCGCCCTGGACGCTGCGGCTGACCAGTTCGATGTAGCGGCCGATGCCGTGCTGCTCGTGCACCACGTAGTCGCCCGGTTTGAGCTGGAGCGGGTCGACGCCGCGGCGGCGGCTCGGCATCCGCCGCATGTCCCGGGTGGAGGAGCGCTGCCCGACCAGGTCGGTCTCGGTGAGCACCACCGTGCGCACCGACCGCCACACGAACCCGTGCTCGATCAGCCCGGTGGTGACCGTCGCCACGGCGGGGTCGGGCGGCTCGGGCAAGGACTCGCGCAGCTGCGTGCCCAGGCCCGCGTCGCGCAGCATGGACGCCAGCCGTTCGGCCGGTCCCTGGCCGGGGGTGAGCAGCACCACCCGCCACCCCTCGTGCAGCCAGGACTTGACGTCGGCGATCGCGCGTTCGGTGTCGCCCCGGTAGGCGTCCGCGGCCGCCGCACCGAGCAGGACGGAGTCGTCCTCCTCGGCGTCGGCGGGGGCGCCCGGGTCGAAGGGGGTGACGGTCCACCACGGCAGTCCAAGTTCGTGGGCGCGCGACCGCAGTTCGGCGATCGACTGGTAGGCGGAGCCGCCCAGGTCGATGGGGGCCTCACCGCCGGAGGCCGCGTTGATCCAGGACGCGTCGAGGAACTCCTGGCTGGTGGCGACCAGCTCCTCGGCGCGGGTGCGGATGCGTTCGGGGTCGCAGCCCACGATGTGGGTGCCCTCGGGCAGCAGGTCGAGCAGCAGCTCCATGCGGTCGCAGAGCGCCGGGGCGAACGCCTCCATGCCCTCCACCGCCACACCGTCGGCGATCTTGTTCAGGACCTCGGCGAGCGCCGGGTGCTCGGCGGCCAGGGCGCGGGCGCGTTCCCGCACGGTGTCGGTGAGCAGCAGCTCCCGGCAGGGCGGCGCGAACAGGCCCGCCTCGGCGGTGCCGCCGACGTGGCCGGGCTTGCTGATGGAACGCTGGTCGGCGACCTGGAAGTAGCGGATCTCCTCCACGGAGTCGCCCCAGAACTCCAGGCGCAGCGGGTGCTCCTCGGTGGGCGGGAACACGTCGAGGATGCCGCCGCGCACCGCGATGTCGCCGCGCTTCTCCACCAGGTCGACGCGCGCGTAGCCGGCGTCGACCAGGGCCTGGACGACCTCGTCCAGTTCCACGGAGTCGCCCGCGCGCACCCGTACCGGCTTGAGGTCGCCGAGACCGGCCACCAGCGGCTGCAGGACGGCGCGCACGGGGGCGACCACCACCCGCAGCGGGGCGGTGAGCGGGTCGGAGGGATCGGGGTGGGCCAGACGGCGCAGGACCGCCAGGCGCTGGCCCACGGTGTCGGAGCGGGGGGACAGGCGTTCGTGCGGCAGGGTCTCCCACGCGGGGAACAGGGCCACCGAATCGGCGGGCAGCAGCGACCCCAGGGCGCTGCTGAGGTCGGCGGCCTCGCGCTCCGTGGCGGTGACGGCCAGGACGGGGCGCTGCGCGCCCACGGGGGCGTCGGCGGCGAGTCCGGCCACGACGAGGGGGCGCACCGCCGGAGGTGCGACGAGGTCGAGGTGGGGATCGTGGCCGCTGCGGGCGGTCTCGATCGCGCGGTTCAGGGCCGGGTCGCCGGTGACGACGGAGAGAAGTCCATTGAGGCTCATATCACCAGGTGGGGCGTGTGACGGCGGACACCCGCCGAGCAGCGGGCGCGGGACGGAGGCGGAGTCGGTGTTCCCCGATACAGCCTACGCGGGGCGCCGCGGCGGCCGCATCAGAAATCGGCGGACCTGTGGACGGGGTCGACGGCGGACGCCGGAGAGGCCCACCCAGGGGGAAACGTCGCGGACGGCCGCGGTGTTCCCGGGACCCGCGGGAAATCCCGGGCCTGCCGCCGCCCCCGGGGCCCGGGGCGAGCCCCCGGCGGGCCCGCGCCGCCCCTACTCTTGGGCGGGAAGTCCGTTCGACGAGGGAGCCGCGATGACCCACCCGACCGGAGGACGCGCCGTCCTCACTCCGGGGCCGCAGGGGCTGGCCCACCTGGAGCTGCTGCTGGCCGGGGTCTGTCCGCTGCCGGGGTTCATGACGCGCGAGGAGGCGGACCGGCTGGACCGGCCGGGGCCGCCCCCGGCGAGGGCGCCGTGGCCGGTGCCGGTCGTGCTGACCGCTCCCGACGCGCCGGCCGACGCCCGCGAGGTGGTGCTGGCCGACCCCGAGGGCGCGCCGCTGGCGGAGCTGACGGTCACCGAGGCCCACCGGGACGGGACGGTCCGCCTGGCCGGGCCGGTCCGTCCGGCGGCCGCGCCCGTGTACGGCTCGCTGCGTTCCCTGCGGTTGCCCGTCGAGCGGGTGCGGTCCGCGCGCGACGAGCGGCGGCCGCTGCTGGCCGTGGTCACCGACCGGCCGCTGCACCACCGCGCGCTCGCCCAGGTCCGCGCCGCGCTGGCCGGGCTGGGCGAGGCCGACCTGCTGGTCCTGGTGGACGTGCCGCTGGACGCCGAGGGGGCGGCGCCCGCGGTGCTGGCGGCCCGGGAGCTGCTGCCCCGGGGCACCCGGTTCGCGGCCGTCACCCTGCCGACCGCGGCGGCCGACGGCGCTCCCGCCTGGCCGGCGGAGCGGCGCGGCCTGCTCGCCGCGCACGTCGCCGCCGCCTACGGCGCCACCCACGTCCTGCTGGAACTGGAGGGGGCGGGCGGGGCCGGGGCCCTGGCGGACGCCCCGGTGAAGGCGCTGTCCTTCGGGGAGTGGGTGTACGACACCGCGCGGCGGCGGTGGTGCCCCGCCGACGAGGTCGCGCCCGGGAACGCCCGCGCCGAGTGGGGCGCCGACGCGGTGGCGGAGGCGCTGGCCCGCGGCGGGCCGCTGCCCGCCTGGCTCACCCCCGAGCCGGTGGCCGCCGAGCTGGCCCGGATGCGTCCCGCCCGCACCGACCGCGGTCTCGTCCTCTTCTTCACCGGGCTGTCGGGGTCGGGCAAGTCCACGGTGGCCCGCGGCGTCGCCGAGCAGGTCCGCCGGGCCGGACGCACGGTGACCCTGCTCGACGGCGACGTGGTGCGCCGCCTGCTGTCGTCGGGGTTGACGTTCTCGCGGGCCGACCGCGACCTCAACATCCGCCGGATCGGGTACGTGGCCGCCGAGGTCGCCCGGCACGGCGGTGTGGCGGTGTGCGCGCCCATCGCGCCGTACGCGGCGACCCGCGCCGAGGTGCGGCGCATGGCGGAGGAGACCGGCGACTTCTTCCTGGTGTACGTGGCCACCCCGATCGAGGTGTGCGAGGCCCGGGACCGCAAGGGGCTGTACGCCAAGGCGCGCGCCGGGCAGATCCCCGAGTTCACCGGGGTCTCCGACCCGTACGAGGCGCCCGGGGACGCCGACCTGGTCATCGACACCTCGGCGGAGAGCGAGGCGGAGTCGGTGGCGCGGGTGGTGGCGGCGCTGCGCGACGGCGGCTGGCTGCCGCGCTGAACCGGCCGGTCGGCGGAGCGCGGGGCGTGCCCCACAATGGGGGTATGAGCGAGCACAACGGCACTCCCCCCGGGCATCGGCTGGTCGCGCTGGTGGAGGTCATGGACACGCTGCGGCGCGAGTGCCCGTGGGACGCCGAGCAGACCCACCAGTCGCTCGCCAAGTACCTCGTCGAGGAGGCCTACGAGACGCTGGAGGCCATCGAGCGCGAGGACTGGGGCACCCTCGCCGAGGAGCTGGGCGACGTCCTGCTCCAGGTGGTGTTCCACGCCCGGGTGGCCGCCGAGCGCGGCGCGGACGGCTTCACCATCGACGACGTGGCCGACGCCATCATCGACAAGCTGGTGCGCCGCCACCCGCACGTGTTCTCCGACACGGAGGTGGCCGGCGCCGACGAGGTCCGGGCCAACTGGGAGGCCATCAAGGCCGCCGAGCGGGAGGCCAGGGGGGAGCGGGCCGACGTGTCGGTGCTGGCGGGGGTGCCGTTCGCGCAGCCCGCCGCGCTGCTCGCCTACGAGCTGCAGAAGCGCGCCGCCCGCAACGGGGTGCCGGAGGACCTGATCGACGACGACGGCGGTCCCGGCGGGGAGCTGTTCGCGGCGGTGGCCCGCGAGCGGCGCGGCTCCCGCGACCCGGAACTGGACCTGCGCGCCGCGGCCCGCCGGTTCGACGCCGCGGTGCGCGCCGTGGAGGAGGCGGCCCGCGCCGACGGGCTGGACCCGCGGCAGCTCACTCCGGAGCAGTGGCGTTCCTACTGGCGGCGAGAGCGCGGTCGCGCGCCTCGCTGACCGCGGTGCGCGGCAGCTCCACGGTGGCCGCGCCGTCCCGGTCGACCGGGACGGCGGCGCGGCGGACCTCGCTGCTGACCCGGAGCCACAGGCCGACCGTGATCCAGCTGGTGACCAGTGAGGAGCCGCCGAGGGCCAGCAGCGGCGTGGTCATGCCGCTCAGCGGGATCAGCAGGGTGACCCCGCCCACCACGACGAACACCTGGAAGGCCCAGAGGAAGGCCAGGCCGGTGGTCATCAGCTTGACGAAGGTCTCGCGTGCGGCCAGGGCGGCCCGGAAGGCGCGCTCCACCAGCAGCAGGGTCGTCACCAGGACCGCGGTCACCCCGGCCAGGCCGAACTTCTCGCCCAGCGACACCATGATCAGGTCGCTGTCGGCGGCGAACAGGGTGGCGGCGCGGCCCTCGCCGAAGCCGATGCCGAGCAGTCCGCCGTCGGCGAGCGCGAACAGTCCCTCCACCACCTGCCCGCTGCCCTGCGGGGAGTGGTAGACGTCGGGGGAGAAGGCGTGCAGCCAGATCGTCACGCGCTGGCGGACGTGCCAGAAGAGCAGGTGGGCGGCGTAGGCCCCGACGAGGAACATGGCCAGGCCGATACCGACCCAGGACTTGCGCTGGGTGGCGGTGTAGAGCATCGCCAGGAACAGGGTGAACAGCAGCAGCGAGGTGCCGAGGTCCCGGGTGCCGACGAGGATGAGGATGGCGACGCCCCACGCCGCGGTCATCGGCCCCATGTCGCGCATCCGCGGCACGCTGAAGACCTTGACGCCGCGTACCGTGATCTGGGTGGCGGCCAGGGACAGGGCGTCCCGTTTCCTGCCGAGGTAGGCGGCGAGGAAGAGCACCAGCGGGATCTTGGCGAACTCCGAGGGCTGCACGGTGAACTCGCCGAACGACAGCCAGCGGCGTGCGCCGTACTGGTCCAGGCCGATGACGGGCAGCATGGGCGCGGCGAGCAGGGCCAGTCCGGCCAGCGCCATCACGTAGGGGTGGCGCTGCAGGCGCTGGGGGCGGCGGACCAGCAGCAGCGTGGCCAGGCAGGTGAGCAGGCCCAGGCCGGTCCACAGGAGCTGCCGCAGCGCGATGGTGGCGGGGCCGTCGGTTTCGGCGTTCAGGCCCCAGATGAGGGTGAGGCCGATCCCGTTGAGCAGGACCGCCGCCGGCAGGAACAGCGGGTCGGCCCAGGGGGCGAGGAAGCGCAGCGCCGTGTGCACGGCGAGGGCGCCGCCGCCGAGGACGGCGGTGAACGGCCACAGCACGCCGGGGACGTGTCCGTGCAGTTGCAACCCGGTCAGGCAGAGGCCGGTGACGAAGGCCGCGAGCGCCACGGTGAGCATGGCGAGTTCGGTGTTGCGCCGCCGCCCGTGGCGGGGCGTGGTCTCGTCGGTCATGTCCCGCCTCGTTGGTCTGTGCGGTGGCACAGCGGACATAGCGAACTATAGGCGGACCGCGGGGCCTGCTTCGCGAGGCGGGGGGTGAGTCACCGCAGGTGGTGGGCCGGGATCAGCCGCGGACGGCCTCCGGTTCGGCGGCGCGCGCGGCGGTGTCGGCCCGGTGGGCGCGCACCGAGTGGACCACCGCGGCGGTCCAGACGGCGAGGATCAGCAGGTAGCCGGCGGCCTGTCCGGTGGGGGTGAGGGGCAGGAGGCCGCCGTCCAGCACGGTGTGGGCGTTGGTCAGGATGATCATGCCGCCCACCACCGAGCCCAGGACGCGCGGGGGCACGTAGCGCACGATCCAGGCGGCGAAGGGGGCGGCGAGGGCGCCGCCGAGCAGGAGGACGGCCGCCCAGGGCAGGTTGATTCCGGAGTGTCCCAGGCCGGTGAGGAAGCCGGCGCTGGCGGCGAGGGCCACGATGAACTCGCCGGTGGCCACCGAGCCGATGACCTTGCGGGGTTCCAGCCGGCCGCTGGCCAGCAGCGCGGAGGTGCCGATGGGTCCCCAGCCGCCGCCTCCGGTGGCGTCGACGAAGCCGCCGACGAGGCCCAGCGGGGTGAGGAAGCGGCCGCGCAGCGGTCGGCCGAGGCCGCCGCGGGGCAGGCCGCGGACGGTGAAGCGGAGCAGGACGTAGCAGCCCAGCAGGAGCAGCAGGCCGGACATGAGGGGGGCGGCCGCCCGGGTGGACAGGGTGCTGAGGACGGTGGCGCCGAGGAAGGCGCCGATCCCGCCGGGGATCGCGATGCGCCGCACGACCCGCCAGTCGACGTTGCCCAGCCGCCAGTGCGACAGACCCGAGGAGAGCGTGGTGCCGATCTGGGCCAGGTGGACGGTGGCGGAGGCGCCCGCCGGGGTCGCGCCGATCGCCAGCAGCAGGGTGGTCGACGTGACGCCGTAGCCCATGCCGAGGCTGCCGTCGACGAGTTGCGCCAGCAGGCCGACCACGCCCAGCAGGATGAGGGTCTGCATCGCGTAGGGAGCCTTCCTGATTTTTTCTACTTGTTCGGTAGGAATCGTAGACGAACGTCTCCTCCTCTGCCCAGAGGACGTCGTGTGTCGGTCCGGCTTTGTGGGTATCGAGGAGACCGCGGGCCGCGGCGTGCCGGGGCGTGGCGGCCGACGTGTGAGGTGCGTCTCACAACCATGAAAGCGGATATCCCCGCCCATCAGGGGATTAGGAGAAATGGACTAAACCAATCCGTGTCGCGGGGGGAGACGCGGCGGTACCCGGATCGGTAGGCTCTGGGTGGTTCGCGCGGTGATCCGGAGCACCTTCCCAAGACACCGGGCGGCCGAGGCATACCCCACCGCCGGGTCTCGGACAGCGCAGTGCGCGGACCGACCGGGACCACGCACAGACGCGAGGAAATGGAGTACTACGTTGGCGTCGATCGAGGCAGTACACGCACGGGAGATTCTCGACTCCCGCGGTAACCCGACGGTCGAGGTCGAGGTCGCACTCGACGACGGGACGATCGGCCGGGCGGCTGTCCCCAGCGGCGCGTCCACCGGCCAGTTCGAGGCGGTCGAGCTGCGCGACGGCGGCGACCGCTACGGCGGCAAGGGCGTGGAGAAGGCCGTCGCCGCGGTCAACGAGGAGATCGCCGCGGAGGTCACCGGCTACGGCGCCGAGGAGCAGCGGCTCATCGACAACGCCCTGATCACCCTGGACGGCACCCCGGACAAGTCCCGCCTGGGCGCCAACGCCATCCTGGGCGTGTCCCTGGCGGTGGCCAGGGCGTCCGCGGAGAGCACGGGGCTCCCGCTCTTCCGCTACCTGGGCGGCCCCAACGCCCACGTGCTGCCGGTGCCGATGATGAACATCCTCAACGGCGGCGCGCACGCCGACACCAACGTCGACATCCAGGAGTTCATGATCGCCCCCATCGGGGCCCCGAGCTTCCGCGAGGCGCTGCGCTGGGGCGCGGAGGTCTACCAGGCGCTCAAGGCGGTGCTCAAGACCCACGGCCTGGCCACCGGCGTCGGCGACGAGGGCGGGTTCGCCCCCGACCTCGACAGCAACCGCGCCGCGCTCGACCTGATCAGCGAGGCCATCGCCAAGGCGGGCTACACCCCCGGCCGCGACATCGCGCTGGCCCTGGACGTCGCCGCCACCGAGTTCTACTCCGACGGCGCCTACCGCTTCGAGGGCACCAGCCGCAGCGCCGAGGAGATGGCCGCCTACTACACCGAACTGGTCGACTCCTACCCGCTGGTGTCCATCGAGGACCCGCTCGACGAGGAGGACTGGGAGGGCTGGAAGGCCCTGACCGCCGCCCTGGGCGACCGGGTCCAGCTCGTCGGCGACGATCTGTTCGTCACCAACCCCGAGCGGCTGCGGCGCGGTATCGACGAGGGCGCCGCCAACTCGCTGCTGGTCAAGGTGAACCAGATCGGCACGCTCACCGAGACCCTCGACGCCGTGGCGCTGGCCCAGTACAGCCGCTACACCGCGATGATCAGCCACCGGTCCGGCGAGACCGAGGACACCACCATCGCCGACATCGCGGTCGCCACCAACTCCGGGCAGATCAAGACCGGCGCCCCCGCCCGCAGCGAGCGGGTCGCCAAGTACAACCAGCTGCTGCGGATCGAGGAGGAGCTCGACGACGCGGCGGTCTACGCCGGAGCCGGCGCGTTCCCGCGCTTCGCACGGCAGGGCTGATCCGTGGCGAAGGCGCCGGAACCGCCGAAGGGCCGCCGTCCGCGCACGACGGGGGCCCGGGCCTCCGGCGCCTCCCGACCGTCCCGGGCCGCCGGGAGGAGTGCCCCCGGCGGCCGCCCGCGGTCCCCGGCCGCCCCGCGGCCGGCCGGCAGGCCCGCGCTGACCAGCCGGGCCGCCGTGCTCGCGCTGCTGGTCTGCGTGATCGCGCTCAGCCTGGCCTATCCGCTGCGCGAGTACATCGCCCAGCGCGCGCAGATCGCCCAGCTCAAGGAGGAGCGCGAACGCACCCGGGAGGCGGTCGCGGAGCTGGCCGAACGCTACGAGGAGCTGCGCGACCCCGCTTACATCGAGCGGGAGGCCCGGTCCCGGCTGCACTACCAGTACCCGGGTGAACAGGCCTACATCATCCTCGGCGGCACCCCGGAGGAGGAGACCGCCGAGGAGACCGGCCCCGTCGACCCGTGGTTCGTCGAACTGTGGGACTCGGTGGTCGAGGCCGACCGCCCGCGGGACTGAGCGGCGCGGGGAGCGGCCCGGAGGGGGCCGCGGCGGGAGTAGGCTGAGGGGGCCATGAGTTCCGCAGACCAGGTTCCCGACAGGCGGGTCGCCGCCGAGGACGTCCAGGCCGTCCGGCTCCAGCTGGGGCGGCCGCCGCGCGCCGTCCACGAGGTGGCGCACCGGTGCCCGTGCGGGCTGCCCGACGTGGTGCGCACCGCCCCGCGCCTGGCGGACGGCTCCCCGTTTCCCACGCTGTACTACCTGACCTGCCCCCGCGCGGCCTCCGCGATCGGCACGCTGGAGAGCAGCGGGCTGATGCGGGAGATGACCGAGCGGTTGGCGCACGATCCCGACCTGCGCGCCGCCTACACCGAGGCGCACGAGTCCTACGTGGCCGAGCGCGACGCCCTGGCCCGCGAGCTGGGGCTGGAGCCGCTGCCCGAGGGCATGCAGAGCGCCGGCGGCATGCCCCGGCGGGTCAAGTGCCTGCACGCGCTGGTCGCGCACGAGCTCGCCGTCCCCGGGGCCAACCCGTTCGGACGGGAGGCCCTGGAGCGGCTGCCCGACTGGTGGGACCGGGGCCCGTGCGTGTGCGTGGACGACAGTACCGACAGGACCGAGAGGAACGGCGAGGGCCAGTGAGAACGGTCGCGGCCATCGACTGCGGGACCAATTCCCTCCGGCTGCTCGTGGCGGGGGTGCTGGACGCCGAAGGCGACGACGTCCAGCTGCTGGACGTGGACCGCCGCATGGAGGTGGTCCGGCTGGGCCAGGGGGTGGACCGCACCGGGGCGTTCGCGCCCGAGGCGCTCAAGCGCACCTTCGAGACGCTGGCCGAGTACGCCGAACTGATGCGCGGCTACGGCGTCGAGCCGGGGCCCGACTCGGTGCGCATGGTCGCCACCAGCGCCACCCGGGACGCCGCCAACCGCGGGGAGTTCGTCGCGGGCGTGCGCGCGGCCATCGGGGTGGAGCCCGAGGTGATCAGCGGCGAGGAGGAGGCCGAACTGTCCTTCGTGGGGGCGACCGCGGAGCTGGCGGCCGCCGAGGACAGCGGGCTGCGCGGCCCCTACCTGGTGGTGGACATCGGCGGCGGGTCCACCGAGTTCGTGCTCGGCGGGGACGACGGCGGCGACGGCGCGGTGCGCGCGGCCCGTTCGGTCGACATCGGCTGCGTGCGGATGACCGAGCGGCACTTCCGCTCCGATCCGCCCACGGCCGAGCAGGTCGCGGCGGCCACCGCCGACATCGAGGCGGCGCTGGACACGGCCGCGGAGACCGTGCCCCTGGACCAGGCCGCGACGGTGGTGTGCGTGGCGGGGACGGCCACGACGGTGGCCGGGATCGCGCAAGGGCTCGCCGCCTACGACCCCGAGCGCATCCACCACTCCCGGGTCCCGGTCGACCGGCTCCGCGCGATCACCGCCGAGCTGCTGGAGATGCCGCACGAGCGGCGCGCGGCGATCGGCGTCATGCACCCGGGACGGGTGGACGTGATCGGTGCGGGCGCGCTCATCCTGGAGCGGGTGCTGGCCCGGACGGGGGCGGCCGAGTTCGTGGCGAGCGAGCATGACATCCTGGACGGCATCGCCTGGAGTCTGGCCCTGGGGGCGCCTCCGGAGGCGTAGCGCGCGTCGGGACCGGTGACCCCGGGGGATGACCAGGGGCTTTCGGCAGGCCATCGGTCCCGGGGACACGTGAACCGGATCACGCTGTCCCGGGCTTGTGAATCCTTTCACATATGCTCTGACCTGGCCAAACAGGTCGTTTGGGCGTTTTATCCTGGTCTAAACCTTTCCAAAGTGTGTCTTGGACGACGGGAGGTGCTTGTGAAAGAATGCACAAGCAGGACGAGAGAGGCGAGATCTCGCCCTGGCTTAAAAAGTGCATGATTTCCGCGTGAAATCACTGCCAAGGGTGACAGTCAAAGAAGACTTGCCGATCTTCGTGCTCTGCAAGGGAGGCGGGATCGGGGAAGCAGGGGCGGAGCAGCGATGACCGAGAGCAGGAACTACCGGCTGGTGCACGGCGGTGGTGACGAATCGGAGATCCCGCACGTGCTCATCGTCGGCGGTGGGTACCTGGGCATGTACACCGCGAAGCGGTTGGAGAAGAAGTTGGGTCCCGGCGAGGCCCGCATCACCATCGTCGACCCCAACTCCTACATGACCTACCAGCCCTTCCTGCCCGAGACGGCCGCCGGAAGCATCTCCCCGCGCAACGTCGTCGTCCCGCTGCGCCAGGTCCTGCACCGGACCCGCGTGCTCACCGGCCGGGTCGTCCGCATCGAGCACGCCAAGCGCAGGGTCGAGTTCGAGTCGAACCAGGGCGAACTCCGCGACATCGCCTACGACTACCTCGTCATGGCCGCCGGGGCCGTCTCGCGGACCCTGCCCATTCCGGGCCTGGCCGAGCACGGCATCGGCATCAAGACCGTCCAGGAAGCCGCCTACCTGCGCAACCACGTGCTGGAGCAGCTCAACATCGCCGACTCCACCGACGACCCCGAGGTGCGGCGCAAGGCCCTGAACTTCGTGTTCGTCGGCGGCGGGTTCGCGGGGGCGGAGGCCGTCGCGGAACTGGAGGACCTCGCCCGCGACGCCACCCGGATCTACCCGTCGATCAGTATCGACGACCTGCACTTCTACCTCATCGAGGCGGCCGACCGCATCCTGCCCGAGGTGGGCCCCGAGGTCGGCACCAAGGCGCTCAACCAGCTGCGGCGGCGCGGCATCGACGTGCGCCTGTCGACCTTCCTGGAGTCGGCGGTCGACCAGCGCATCAAGCTCAGCGACGGCACCGAGTTCGAGGCGGGCACCCTGGTGTGGACCGCCGGGGTCAAGCCCAGCCCGGTCGTGCAGGCCTCCGACCTGCCGCTCGGCCCCAAGGGCCACGTGGACACCAGCGAGTACCTGACCGTCAACGGGGTGGAGAACGCCTTCGCAGGCGGCGACAACGCCCAGGTGCCCGACGGCGAGGGCGGCTACTACCCGCCCAACGCCCAGAACGCGGTCCGCCAGGCCCCGGTCCTCGCCGACAACGTCATCGCCACCCTGCGCGGCGGGGAACTCAAGCCCTACCGGCACAAGAACCTGGGCGCGGTCGCCGGACTCGGCATGAACAAGGGGGCGGCCCAGCTGCTCGGCAGGATCAAGCTGACCGGCCTCCCGGCCTGGCTGGCCCACCGCAGCTACCACCTGCTGGCGGTGCCCACCTTCAACCGCAAGCTGCGGGTCCTGTCGGACTGGACGCTCGGCTTCTTCCTGCGCCGCGACTTCGCGTCGATCCCGGAGATGAGCCAGCCCCGCCAGGCGTTCACCGAGGCGGCCCGCCCGCAGGTCGAGGACGGCCACCTGCGCCGCGTCTCCTGAACCGGACCGGGGCTCCCCGGCGACCGGACACGGTGGGCCGCACCCCTCGGGGTGCGGCCCACCGTGCGTGTCGGGGAGGTAAATCCCCGAGCCACGGAAAAAGCGCCGTGTGACCGGTATGCTGGATAAGCCCTCGTAGCCCAATGGTAGAGGCAGGCCCCCTAAAAGGGTCACAAGTGTCGGTTCGAATCCGACCGAGGGTACCCGGCCCCGGTCCACCGACCCGGCGGCCCGCGAACCTCCGAGGCCCGGCCCCGACCACGGGGTCCGGGCCTTTTTCCGTCGCGGCCCCAACCCCCGCACGCGACCGTCCGGCAAAGAAGCCACCAGGACGTGATCTCCACGCTGGCGGAGTGCACTTCGCGGGTAGGAATCCCAGTGGCGGCCGCCGCACAGCCCGTCCCCGGCCGCGAACCGACCCGTCCGACCCGAGACGCCGCCCCCACGGACTCCCACAAGGAGCCCGCCAGGCGTCGGCCCAGTCCGACCACGACAACACACCAGGGGGTCACCTCATGGACGCCGTGACGAACGTTCCCGCACCCGCGAACGAACCCGTCCTGACCTACGCGCCCGGCAGTCCCGAACGCGCCGAACTCACCCGCCGGCTCGCCGAGCTGGCCGCGGACCCCGTCGAACTGCCCATGACCATCGGCGGGCAGCACAGGATGGGCGGCGGCGAACGCGTCGACGTGGTGCAGCCGCACCGCCACGCCTCCGTCCTGGGCACCCTCGGCAACGCCACCCACGACGACGCCCGCGCCGCGGTCGCCGCGGCCAAACGCGCCGCCCCCGCCTGGCGCGAGACGCCCTTCGACGAACGCGCCGCGGTCCTGCTCCGCGCCGCGGAACTGCTGTCGGGCCCGTGGCGGCAGCGGATCAACGCCGCGACCATGCTGGGCCAGTCCAAGACCGTGGTCCAGGCCGAGATCGACGCGGTGTGCGAACTCGTCGACTTCTGGCGGTTCAACGTGCACTTCGCCCGTCAGATCACGGCGCAGCAGCCGCTGGTCAACGCGCCGGGCACGTGGAACCGCATCGACCACCGACCGCTGGAGGGGTTCGTCTACGCGATCACCCCGTTCAACTTCACCGCCATCGCCGGGAACCTGCCCACCGCGCCCGCGCTCATGGGCAACACCGTGGTGTGGAAGCCGTCGCCCACCCAGACGCTGGCAGCCTGCCTGACCATGCAGCTGCTGGAGGAGGCCGGACTGCCCCCGGGCGTCGTCAACCTGGTGACCGGCGACGGGGTGGCGCTGTCGGAGGTGGCGCTGACCGACCCCGACCTGGCGGGCGTCCACTTCACCGGCTCCACCCGCACCTTCCAGTACCTGTGGCGGACCGTCGGCGAGAACATCACCCGCTACCGCGGCTACCCGCGCGTCGTCGGGGAGACCGGCGGGAAGGACTTCGTCGTCGCGCACGCCTCAGCCGACCCCGACGTGCTGCGCACCGCCCTGCTGCGCGGCGCGTTCGAGTACCAGGGGCAGAAGTGCTCGGCGGCCTCCCGCGCGTTCGTCGCGCGCTCGGTGTGGGAGCGGATGCGCGACGACTTCCTCGCCGAGGTCGAGGCGCTGCCCATGGGCGACGTCACCGACTTCCGCAACTTCCTGGGCGCCGTCATCGACCGCCGGGCCTACAACCGGTTGGCGGACCTGCTCGACGGCGTGCGCACCGACCCCTCCATCGAGGTCCTCGCGGGCGGCACCGCCGACGACAGCGTCGGCTACTTCGTGCGCCCCACCGTCCTGCTCGGCAGGGATCCCGGCCACGAGGTCTTCTCCACCGAGTACTTCGGCCCGGTGCTGGCGGTCAACGTCTACGACGACGACGCCTACGACAAGGTGCTGGCGACGGTCGACAGCGGCGCGCCCTACGGGCTGACCGGCGCGGTCGTCGCCACCGACCGCGCCGCGATCGCCGAGGCGACGCGGCGGCTGCGGTTCGCGGCGGGCAACTTCTACGTCAACGACAAGCCCACCGGGTCGGTCGTGGGGCAGCAGCCGTTCGGCGGCTCCCGCGCCAGCGGCACCAACGACAAGGCCGGATCGGTGGCCAACCTCATGCGGTGGACCAGTCCCCGGGTGATCAAGGAGACGTTCGTGCCGCCCACCGACCACCGCTACCCGCACCAGGGGTAGGCCGTGGGAGGACAGGACCGCGCGGTGCTCCGCACCGCGCTGCTGCTGGCCGCACGCTCCGAACGCTGCCGCGCGCTCGTGGAGCACGCCCCCCTCACCCGGGGGGTGGTGGCCCGGTTCGTGGCCGGGGCGACCCTGGAGGAGGTGCTGCCCGTCGCCCGCCGCCTCACCGTGGACCGCCTGGTCACCCTCGACCACCTGGGGGAGGACGTCACCGACGCGGAGCGGGCCGCCGACACCGTGGACGCCTACGTCCGCCTGCTGGCCGAACTGGGGGTCCACGGCCTCGCCGAGCGGGCCGAGGTGTCGGTGAAGCTGTCCGCGCTCGGACTGGCACTGCCCGCCGACGGGGCGCGGATCGCGCTGGACAACGCCCGGCGGGTCTGCGCGGCGGCCGAGGCGGTCGGCACCACGGTCACCCTGGACATGGAGGACCACACCACCACCGACGACACCCTGGAGATCCTGCACCGGCTGCGCGTCGACTTCCCGGGGACGGGCGCGGTGCTCCAGGCGTACCTGCGGCGCACCGAGGCCGACTGCCGGGACCTGGCCGTGCCGGGGGCGCGGGTGCGGCTGTGCAAGGGCGCCTACGACGAGCCCGCCGCGGTGGCCTACCGCGACCGGGGCGAGGTTGACCGCTCCTACGTGCGCTGCCTGCGCATCCTCATGGACGGCCCCGGCTACCCGATGGTGGCCACGCACGATCCGCGGATGATCCGGATCGCCGCCCACCTGGCGGAGCGGGCCGGGCGCGCCGCGGACTCCTACGAGTACCAGATGCTCTACGGCGTCCGCGCCGACGCGCAGGCCGGACTGGCGGCGCGGGGGCACCGGGTGCGGGTGTACGTGCCCTACGGCGGGCAGTGGTACGGCTACTTCATGCGGCGTCTGGCGGAGCGCCCGGCGAACGTGGCGTTCCTCGCCCGCTCACTGATCGATGTCGGGAACCGCACGGTATGGTCACCGAGCGCGGTGTGAGGGAAATATGGGAACCTGTTCGACGGCGGGATCCGTTACGTTGATGCCAGTGCTGTCACACCCTTGAAAGGTGCAAACACAAACATGCGGAAGCGCAGTTCCAACCCCGTGATCAAGCGGGCCCTGGCTGCCGCTCCGGGAAGCGCGGGCGCCTACCCGCAGCCCGGCTACGGTCAGCCTTACCCCCCGCAGGGCTACGGTCAGCCCTACCCGCAGCCGGGTTACGGTCCCGACCCGTACGCGGCCCAGCCGGGCTACGGTCCGGTCGGCCCCGGCTACCGGGACGCCAACTACCGTCCGGTGACCATCGACGACGTCGTGATGCGCACCGGGTTCACGCTCGGCACCGTCGTCCTGGCGGCCGTCGTCACCTACTTCCTGGCGGCGATGGTCAACCCGGCCCTCGGCATCGGACTGCTGGTCGTCGGTGCGATCGGCGCCCTGGTCCTGGGCCTGATCATCTCCTTCACCCGGTCCGCCAACCCCGCGCTGATCCTCACCTACGCGGCGCTGGAGGGCCTGTTCGTCGGCGGGTTCAGCTTCATGCTGGAACTGTCGCTCTACGGCAGCGGGGTGTCGCCCGGCGGCCTGGTGGTTCCGGCGATCTTCGGCACGCTGTTCGTGGCGGGCACCATGCTCGCGCTCTACAAGTTCAAGGTCATCCGGGTCACCAACACCTTCGTGAAGGTCGTGACCGCGGCGGTGATCGCCTTCGCCGTGCTGATCCTGGCCAACTTCGTGCTCAGCTTCTTCATCGACGGCGGCCTGGGGCTGCGTTCGGCGGGTCCGCTGGGCCTGGCGGTGAGCGCCATCGCCATCATCCTGGCCGCGCTGGTGCTGGCCATCGACTTCAAGGACGTCGACGACGCCATCTCCATGGGCCTGCCGGAGAAGGTCTCCTGGCAGCTCGCGTTCGGCCTGACCCTCTCGCTGGTCTGGCTGTACATCGAGATCCTGCGCCTGCTGTGGATGATCCAGGCGCTGTTCAGCGGAGACTAAGCGCCGTCCCGGCGTGACGGAACGCCTCTTCCCGTACCGGGAAGAGGCGTTTCTGCTTCCTGCGGCCAGGGTGGTGCCGCGGGCTCAGGAGCGCGGCTGCGGGACCGGGGTGTGGCTGCGGCGACGGCGGTCGAACTCCTGGACGATCGCGGTGGCGTACCCGTGGGTCAGGCCGTACTCGTCGGCCAGCCAGTGCGCCCGCTCCAGACAGTTGGTCAGCGCGGGGCCCCGCTCCAGGATGTCGAACCACTCGTGGAGTTCGTATCCGGTCGTGTCCGGGATCCGCGCGAGCAGCCGAGCGTGGATCTCCGGCGAATGGCTTACCGGCATGGGCACCTCCAAGGTGAGCGGCACTTATCAAGGACACTGCAGGACGGCTCCGGGGCGGGCAAGGGATTTGTGAAACTTTTTACGGTCTGTCGCGTAAATGAACTTTTGTGCTCCGAAGGGAATGCCGGAGCAGCGTCGACCGGTTCGGGAAACACCTCCAAAAAATGACAAAGCGGGGCATTCGTCGTGAATGCCCCGCCCGGGGTCCGTCCGGCGGTTCCACCGCCGTCAGGGTCAGCTCAGCCGCTCGAAGACGGCGGCCATGCCCTGCCCACCGCCCACGCACATGGTCTCCAGACCGAAGGTCTTGTCGTGGAACTGCAGTCCGTTGATCAGGGTGGTGGTGATCCGCGCCCCGGTCATGCCGAACGGGTGGCCGACCGCGATCGCGCCGCCGTTGACGTTGAGCTGGGAGTCGATGTCGATGCCCAGGTCGTCGGCGGAAGGCAGCACCTGCGCGGCGAAGGCCTCGTTGATCTCCACCAGGTCGATGTCGCGGATCGACATGTTGGCGCGGGCCAGCGCCCGGCGGGACGCCTCCACCGGGCCCAGGCCCATGATCTCGGGCGACAGCCCGCTCACCCCGGTCGACACGATCCGCGCCAGCGGCGTGATGCCCAGTTCGGCGGCCTTGGTGTCGCTCATGATGACCAGCGCGGCCGCGCCGTCGTTGAGCGGGCAGCAGTTCGCGGCGGTGACGGTGCCGTCGGGACGGAAGACCGGGTCCAGCGAGGCGACCTTCTCGTAGGTGGTGCCGCGCCGCGGACCGTCGTCGGCGGAGACCACGGTCCCGTCGGGCAGGGTCACCGGGGTGATCTCACGCGCCCAGAAGCCGTTGTCGATGGACTTCTCGGCCAGGTTCTGCGAGCGCACCCCGAACTCGTCCTGGCGCTGCCGGGAGATGCCGCGCAGCTGCGCCACGTTCTCCGCGGTCTGCCCCATGGCGATGTAGACGTCGGGGAGCTCACCGTCCTCGCGCGGGTCGCGCCAGGGCTCCGCGCCGCCCTCGGCGCGCTTGGCGGTGCGCGCCTCGGCGGCGGCGAACAGCGGGTTCTTGGTGTCGGGCAGCGAGTCGCTGTTGCCCTTGGTGAAGCGGCTGACCATCTCCACGCCGGCCGAGACGAAGACGTCGCCCTCGCCGGCCTTGATGGCGTGGAAGGCCATCCGGGTGGTCTGCAGCGACGAGGAGCAGTAGCGGGTGACGGTGGTGCCCGGCACGGAGTCCAGGCCCAGCTGCACGGCGACCACCCGGGCCAGGTTGTGGCCCTGCTCGCCGCCGGGCAGGCCGCAGCCCAGCATCAGGTCGTCGATGGTCGTGGGGTCCAGCTGCGGGACCTTGGCCAGGGCCGCGGAGACGATCTGCGCGGTCAGGTCGTCCGGCCGGATGTCCTTGAGCGAGCCCTTGAAGGCCCGTCCGATCGGGGAGCGCGCTGTGGCGACGATGACGGCTTCAGGCATACCTCGGCCTTTCTGGGAAGCGCTTGACGGAAACGCCCGCAGGTCACGGGCGGCTGCGACCTCGTTACCCCGAAACGCTAGCCAATACGGCTCCCTGCGGGCGCGTCCGGGGTGGCTTTAACCGAATTGGAATCGGTTTCTAGTTTGTCGGGCTCCCCGGAGGGGGCCGCGCCGCGGCGCAGCAGCCGCACCCACAGCCCGCGCGGACCGCGACCGCCCTCCGCCCGTCCGGCCTGCCGGACCTCGCTTCCGGGCTCCTCCACGGCCGCCGCCGCGGCGCGCTCCACCGGCAGCACCTCCACCCGCTCCGACCGGTGCGCATCCACCGGCTCGGGCAGCAGGCCCAGGGCCGCGCACAGCGCCGGCAGCACCACGGCCACGGCCCGCGCGTACCCGCGGGCCGAGGGGTGGAAACGGTCGGGCCCGAACATCTCGTCGGGGTAGCGCAGGAACTCGTCGGAGAGCAGGTCGCCCAACGCCACGGTGCTGCCGCCCTCCTCCACCACCGCGACCGTCTGCGCGGCCGCCATCTGCCGGGAGGCACGCCGCGCGATGGCGCGCAGCGGCTGCGGGATCGGCTGCACCGTGCCCAGGTCGGGACAGGTCGCCACCACCACCGCCGCGCCGGAGGCCACCAGTTCCCGCACCACCGCGCGCAACTGGGCGGCCGCGTCAGCGGGACGGACCCGGCCGATGACGTCGTTGGCGCCGATGAAGACCACCGCCAGGTCCACCCGGTGGCCGCGCACCCGCGCCAACTGCCCCGCCAGCCCCTTGGAGGTGGCGCCCACCTTCGACACGTCGCGCAGCCGCACCGGCCGGTCCGCGGCGGTCGACAGCCCCGAGGCGAGCTGCACCGGCGGGGTCTGCCGGGGATCGGCCACGGCGAAGCCCGCGGCGGTGGAGTCGCCCATCATCACCAGGGTGAGCGGCTCGCCCCCGCCCACGCCGTAGACCCCGTCGACCCGGGGACGTTTCCAGGGGGTGACCCCGATCGTCCGGGCCGCGATCCTGGCCTGCAGGTACAGCAGGGCGACGGTGCTGGCGGCCAGCAGGGTCAACCCCCCGCCGCCGAACACCGTCGCCGCCGCGATCCGGCGGGCCTGTGCCGCGCTGAGCGCCATGCCGTCGCCTCCCACCGCGAGAGTCAGGAACTTTCCCTACCCTCCGGTAGTACCCGGAGACAGCGGGTGCCAGTCGGAGACCACGGGCCGCCGCCCGCCCCCGCGGCCGCGACCGGCGGGAGCAGGGCGTATAGGGTCGGACGGACACCGGAGGACCGGTGACCGCACGACACCGGCCGCTGTCCGCGCAGCCGTCCCCACCACACGGCGGCGCGGTGGCCCCAGGGGAGGAAAGGGAACCGTTGATGCGGGTCTACAACTCTTTGATCGAACTGGTCGGCAACACACCGTTGGTTCGGTTGAAGAAGGTCGCCGCCGGGCTCGCGCCGACCGTGCTGGCCAAGGTGGAGTACCTGAACCCGGGAGGATCGGTCAAGGACCGCATCGCCCTGCGCATGGTCGAGGACGCCGAGCGGCGGGGCCTGCTCAGACCCGGCGGCACCATCGTGGAGCCGACCTCCGGCAACACCGGCGTGGGTCTGGCCATCGTCGCCGCGGAGAAGGGCTACCGCTGCGTGTTCGTCTGCCCCGACAAGGTCGGCGCCGACAAGCTCGCGGTCCTGCGCGCCTACGGGGCCGAGGTGGTGGTCTGCCCCACCACGGTCGCCCCCGACCACCCCGAGTCCTACTACTCGGTCTCCGACCGCCTGGCCGCGACCATCCCCGGCGCGTGGAAACCCGACCAGTACGCCAACCCCAACAACCCCGAGTCGCACTACCACAGCACCGGCCCCGAGATCTGGGAGCAGACTGAGGGCCGCATCACCCACTTCGTCGCGGGCATCGGCACCGGCGGCACCATCAGCGGCACCGGACGCTACCTCAAGGAGGTCTCCGGCGGCCGGGTCAAGGTCATCGGAGCCGACCCGGAGGGCTCGGTCTACTCCGGCGGCACCGGGCGCCCCTACCTGGTGGAGGGCGTGGGCGAGGACATCTGGCCCAGCACCTACGACACGGGGATCTGCGACGAGATCATCGCGGTCAGCGACAAGGACTCCTTCCTCATGACCCGCCGCCTCGCCAAGGAGGAGGCGCTGCTGGTCGGCGGCTCCTGCGGGCTCGCCGTGGTGGCCGCGCTCAAGGCGGCGGCCAGTGCCGGACCCGACGACGTCGTCGTGGTGCTGCTGCCCGACGGCGGCCGCGGCTACCTCGGCAAGATCTTCAACGACGAGTGGATGGCCGACTACGGCTTCCTGGCCGCCGAGACCGAGGAGGCCACCGCGGGCCAGGTGCTGGCGGCCAAGGACGACACCCTGCCCGAGTTCGTGCACACCCACCCGCACGAGACCGTCGGCACAGCCGTGGCCATCATGCGCGAGTACGGCGTCTCACAGCTGCCGGTCATGAAGGAGGAGCCGCCGGTGATGGCCGCCGAGGTGGTGGGCGCCATCGCCGAACGCGACCTGCTCGACTCGCTGTTCAACGGCCGCGCCCAGCTCGGCGACCCGGTGGAGGCCCACATGAGCCCGCCGCTGCCGGTGGTCGGCTCCGGCGAGCCGGTGAGCCGCTGCGTGGAACTGCTCCAGGGCTCGGGCGCGGTGGTGGTTCTTGTCGACGGCAAACCCGCGGGCGTGCTCACCCGCCAGGACCTGCTGGCCCACCTGGCGGGCTGACCGGCCGCAGGAGGCGGCAGTGGCCGTGTCCCCGGGGTCGCTTCGGCGGGTGCCGGCGGCCCGGGGACACGGCCGCGGCGGGGACGCCGGGCTGCTTCGCCCGTCTGTCCGCGGGGGCGGTGGCGGGCCGCCCTGGAGGCTTGCCTGGAATGCCTCGCCGTCCCGGTCGCCCGGCTTCGCGGGCCAGACGTTCTAGAGGCGTTCGCCTCGGGCCGCCCGCACGAACGCGGCCCACTCGTCAGCGGGGAAGAACAGCGCGCCGAGGTCGCGGTTCTTACTGTCGCGGATGCCGGTGACCGGGCCTTCTGACACCTCGACGCAGGCTGACTGTTCATGCGTGTAGCTGGCGGTGTGCCACTGGCGGACCGTGGTGAGCGGTCGGGAAGCGATTCTGTTCTCAGGCATCGGTACCTTCCAGATCGGTGATCACTCGGCGGAGGAAAGCGGGGGTCTCGCCAAGCGGCAGTGCTGCCGCTTGGACGTACTCAAAGATCCGAGTGTGGTTGGCGACCTCGTTCGCGCCCTCGAAGAAGTGCCCGTTGGGCGGAACATCGATGTACCCCACCCGTTCAGTCTCTCCGAGACTCAAAAGCGTGAAGTTATAGGGCTGGGTCATGGCCTTCGACAGGGGGAGTACCTGGATGTCCAAGTGGGGACGGTCTGCCAGTTCGATGAGGTGTTCCAGTTGAGTGCGCATGACCTTCGGACCGCCGATGAGGCAGCGCAGGGCCGACTCGTCGATAACCGACCACATCTGTAACGGGTTGTCCCGTCCCAAGATGTTGGCCTGCCGCTGGATGCGTGCGTCGATCCGCTGTCTGCGTTCCTCTGGATCGCTGAGTAGTCCTCGACTCATCAGAGCGTTGATGTAGTCCGGGTGCTGGAGCAGCCCTGGAATGAGACCGACGGCGTAGTCCTGGATCTTGGTTGCCTCGTTCTCCAGACCGTAGAAGGCATTCCCCGCGACCTCCTCGTACTGGAACCACCAGGGCTTGTGCCTGCGTGCGGCCTTGGCGATGCTGATGAGTTCCTCTCGCAGGGCGTCACTGGCCTTGTACAGTCGACACAGCGCGGCGACCGACTCGGTGTTGAGTCGGACGAACCGGCCGTTCTCGATCCGGTAAAGCTTGCTGACGTCCCAGCCCATCTCATCGGCGACTTGCTCCTGGGACAGCTTTGCCTCCGCGCGCAATCGCTTGAGCTGGCTGACCAGATAGTGCCTACGCACCGGGGAGCCCTGGGTCACGACAGTCTCCTTCACTTGGCCGACCCTGCTTCTGAGTGCCGTGGCCATCATCCCATCGCACGAAATCAGACATACCTCAACAATGCAGGCTAGTTATCTTGCAAGGCTTGTAACTTACAGGGCATGCATTTAACTTGGAGTCATCCAGTCACGGAGCCCGCTGTCCTCCGGTGACTGTGCATGTCAGTCACGTCACTTCCTTGGGAGAGCCATGTCCGCATTCCTCCCGACCGACGACTCCCGCCGGTCCTTGCTCGCCCGCCTGCAAGAGGAGCTTCACCGGCTCGGGGCATCCGCCCTGCTCGCCCTGTCCGCCACCGCGCATCCGGTGCTCTACGTCCGCGTCTGGGGGCGCCTGGTTCCGGTCGTGGTGGTGCGGGACGCCTCCGGTCACCGGTGGTTCATCTGGGGGCGGACCGGTCAGGCGCCCGCCAGCCACGTGGAGGGGGCCGCCGCCGTGCTGTGCGGGCTGGAGCCCCCGCCCGCCCGGTCCCGGACCGCCCCGGTGGCCGCGCGCCGCGCCGCACGGAAGGACGCCGCCTGATGACCGACAACGGCACCGGCGAGTCCGCCTCCGGCCGCCTGTGCGCGGTCTCCGAATTCTGGGAACTGCCCGGCGATCCCGCGCTCTGCCCGGGCCTGCGCCGCCGCGTCCGCGCCAGCCTCACCGGCTTCCCGCACACCGCCGCCGACGCCGAACTCGTGGCCGCCGAACTGTTCGCCAACGCCTGCCGCCACTCCCTCAGCGGCGACGGCGGCAAGGTCTCGGTGAGCCTGTCGGGCTTGCGCACCGGCCTGGTCCTGGTCACCGTCACCGACCAAGGCCCCAAAGCCGACCCGGCCACCGGAGGGCCCCGCGTCCCCCAGGTCCGCCCGCCCGGCGACCCGCTCACCCCCGGCGGGCGCGGCCTGCGCCTGGTCGCCGCGCTCACCACCGACTGGGGCCACTGGGCCACCGACGAGGGCGGCCACACCGTCTGGGCCGTCTTCGAACCCCCGCTGCCCGCCTACGCCTACCTCCCCCACGAACCCTGACCCGACCCGGTGGCCCCCGCCCGCAGACCTCCTCCGGTTTCCGGGATTTCCGGGGGCCACCCCCTGGGCGGCAACGGGCGCGTCGTCTAGTGTTCTCCTCGGTATTACCAGCGAGTAAAGACGGAGACCCGGTGTCGCGGCTGCTTTCCTGGATGGTGCGGACGGCCTGGTCGTGGGCTCGGCGCAGGGCGGACATCCGCCACGGCTCGCGCGCCGCCGCGCGCTTCGCCTCCTACGGCGAGGGCACCTCCATCGCCTTTCCCCCCGCCACCATCTTCGGCGAACCCTGGATCGAACTGGGCTCGCACACCCTGATCGGCGCGGACATCACCCTCAGCGCCGGGTACGTGCCAGGACTCGACCTCGGCCCCCGGCCGCTGCTGACCATCGGCGACGGCTGCACCATCGGCCGCGGCTCGCACGTGGTGGCGCACCGGTCCATCGTGTTCGGCGACCACGTCTTCACCGGCCCCTACGTCTACGTCACCGACCAGAACCACGGCTACGCCGACCCCGACACCCCGATCGGATACCAGTGGCCCACCGAGGCTCCGGTCCGCATCGGCTCGGGCTCCTGGATCGGCGCGAACGCGGTGATCCTGCCCGGCGTGACCCTGGGCCGCAACTGCGTGGTCGCGGCGGGCGCGGTGGTGCGCCCCGGCGAGTACCCGGACCACAGCGTCATCGCGGGCGTGCCCGGGAAAGTGGTGCGCCGCTACGATCCGGACACCGGCTGGCACCCCCCGATGCGCGAGGACCTGGTCGTCCGCCGCGACGACGCCGACACCGAACCCGCCGCGGGGTGACCCCGCCCCCGACGCCCACCGCCCGGTGAGGAAGCGGCCACGGCGCGGAGCGGAGGAGCGGGGAAGCGGCGACCCGGTACTACTGTGGCCCCATGAGCTACGAGGGGTTTGAGACACTGGCCATTCACGCCGGTCAGGAGGCCGACGCCGAGACCGGGGCGGTGGTGGTCCCGATCTACCAGACGAGCACCTACCGCCAGGACGGCGTGGGCGGACTGCGCGGCGGCTACGAGTACTCCCGCACCGCCAACCCGACCCGCACGGCCCTGGAGGAGTGCCTGGCCGCACTGGAGGCGGGCGTGCGCGGCCTGGCGTTCGCGTCGGGCATGGCCGCCGAGGACACGCTGCTGCGCACCATCGCCAAGCCCGGCGACCACTTGATCATCCCCAACGACGCCTACGGCGGCACGTTCCGCCTGGTGTCGAAGGTCTTCGAGCGGTGGGGCCTGGCCTGGGACGCGGTCGACCTGTCCGACACCGAGGCGGTGCGCGCCGCCCTGCGCCCCACCACGGTCGCGGTCTGGGTGGAGACGCCCACCAACCCGCTGCTGAACATCGCCGACATCGCCGCGCTCGCCGAGATCACGCACGCCTCCGGCGCGCTGCTGGTGGTGGACAACACCTTCGCCTCGCCCTACCTGCAGCGCCCGCTCACGCTGGGAGCGGACGTGGTGGTGCACTCCACCACCAAGTACCTGGGCGGCCACTCCGACGTGGTCGGCGGCGCACTGGTGGTGGCCGACGCCGAACTGGGGGAGCGCCTCGCCTTCCACCAGAACTCGATGGGCGCGGTCGCCGGACCGTTCGACGCCTGGCTGACCCTGCGCGGCATCAAGACGCTGGGCGTGCGCATGGACCGGCACAACGCCAACGCCGAACGCGTCGTCAACGCGCTGCTGGGCCACCCCGAGGTGGCCTCGGTGCTCTACCCGGGCCTGCCCGAGCACCCCGGCCACAAGGTGGCGGTCGACCAGATGCGCGGCTTCGGCGGCATGGTGTCGTTCCGGATGAAGGGCGGCGCGGAGGCGGCGCTGCGGGTGTGCGCGCGGACGAAGGTGTTCACGCTCGCCGAGTCCCTGGGCGGCGTGGAGTCCCTGATCGAGCACCCTGGGAAGATGACGCACGCCTCGACCGCGGGCTCGCTGCTGGAGGTGCCCGACGACCTGGTCCGTCTCTCCGTGGGCATCGAAACAGCGGATGATCTGGTCAATGACCTGCTCCAGGCCCTGGAGCCGTAGCCGGGGGAGACGAGCGGAGAGGCCGGGAGGGAGCCGCTCCCTCCCGGCCTCTCCCACCGGGGGTGGAGATCACGCCGGGAAGCCCCGGAACTGGCCGAACCGGTTGTACTCCACCACCTTGAACAGCGCGTAGAACCGCACCAGGCGGTTGCGCTGCTCCGGGATGAAGTTGGTGGACGCCGTCTGGAGCAGCACCGCGTCCATCCCGTCGACGTCGCCGGTCGACGAGCCGTTCACGTAGCTGACGATCTCGGCGTAGGCCGACTCGTCGTCCAGCTCCAGCCAGCGGCTGATCGTCATGCCGTACGTCACTCCCTGCACGAACGCGCCCGCGCCCTGGAGCACCCGCTCCCAGTCCACCATCGGAGGACCTTCCTCTCCTGTCCGGAAACCGCGATGACCGTGACTCCAGGGGGTTGTCGGGGCTGTGCTGCTCACCCGTGGGGTCAACTCAACAGTGCGGCCGACGTCCCCGCGCAGGCAATCCCGAATTGTGGGGGTAAGCAAGTGCGGACGGCGGCCGAGAGAATAGGAGAAGCCGTTCCGTCCCGCACACCCGAGGCAGGCCCCATGCGTGTTCTTCCCGACCGAGCGGTCCTGGCCGCCCTCCCCACCCTGCTGCTGACCGCGTCGTGCGGTCTGCTGCCCGACACCGGCGCCGGGCCGCGGCCGACGCCCTCCCCGAGCCCGTCCGCCTCCCCCAGCCCCGACCTGCCGACCCTGCACGAACTGGTGCGCGCGCACATCGCCGACACCTGGGCCCAGGAGCCCGAGTACGGCGGCCGCTGCGAGGCGCTGAGCGACTCCGAGCAGCTCGACCTCGGCCAACGGAACGGAGTGTGCCTGGCCCTGTTCGCGGACTGGCAGGACAGCACGGTGTTCGCCCTCGGCCCGCCCGCCTCCGAACCGTTCGAGGCGCTGCGGTTGACCACCCCCGACAGAACGCACTGGGCACTGGCGGAGAACTTCGTGATCGAGGACCCCTACGCCCCCGGACCCGACTGGCTGACCGAGGCGATCATGGCCAAGGACGACCCCGCCCGGTGGGAGGTCACCGCGCCCACCCTCACCGGGGTCGCCGAGACCTGGCTGGCCGACCGCTACCTGCCGCTGGACTGCGACTCCACCGGCGGCGCCTACCCGGAACAGGGCGCCTGGTGTGCGCGGGTGGAGTTCCCCGACCACGAGGAGGACCCGCCCGCCGACGGGAGTTCGGTCCTGGTCACCCGCAACGGCGAGCCGGTCCACCGGCTGCTCGCGGAGCACACCGGGGACGGCTGGACCCTCACCCAGGTCGTCGCCGCCGAGCAGTGACCCGCCGGGTCACCGGCGGGAACGCCGCGACAGCAGGTCCCGCACCACGTAGGACCCCAACCGGTCGGGGTCGGGGCGGACGGTGCGGCCGCCGTTGCGGGCCACCAGGGCGGAGACGAACTCCTCCAGGCGCGGGTCGTCGGCCAGGGAGAACACGGTCAGCCGGGCGCCGCGCCGGGTCATCCGGTCGACCTGCGCCAACGTCAGCTCCGTGGTGCGGGGCGCCGGCGGGTACGAGAAGTGGGGCAGGCCGTCGTCGTCCAGGTGCGCGGTCGGCTCCCCGTCGGTCACCACCAGCACCACCGGTTCGAACTCCGGGTGCCGGTCCAGGTGCCGCCCGGCGAGCAGCAGCGCGTGGTGCAGGTTGGTGCCCTGCACCGGTTCCAGCGACAGCTCCGCCAGCTCCCGCGGGGCCAGTACCCGGGCGTGGTCGTCGAACCCGATGATCTGGACCGCGTCCTGCGGGAACCGGGTGGACACCAGCGCGTGCAGCGCCATCGCGGTCTGCTTCGCCGCCCCCCACAGGCCGCGCTGCACCATCGAGTACGACAGGTCCACCAGCAGGCACACCGCCGCCGCGTCGCGCCGCTCGGTCTCGGCCACCTCGAAGTCCTCGACGCGCAGCCGCAGCCGGCCGCCGTCCTCCGAACCGCGCCGGGCCGCGTTGGCGAGAGTGCGCACCGCGTCCAGCGGCTGCTCGTCGCCGAAGCGCCACGGCCGACTGGTCCCGGTCAGCTCCCCGGCCGCGCCCACGTCCCGGGTCTCGTGCCCGCCGGGCCGTCCCCCCGAAGCGGACAGCACGTCGCGCAGCGCCGTCTCACCGATCCTGCGCACCGCCTTCGGGGTCAGCTCCAGCCGGCCGCGCGACCCCGACAGGTACCCCTGGTCGCGCAGCTCCCGTTCCAGTTCACGCAGCCGCTCCAGCTCCTCGGCCGCCGACCGGCCCAGGGTGCGCCACACCGCGTCGACGTCGATGTCGTCCAGGTGGGCGCCCGCGTACCCCTGCCCCAGCGCCTCCTCCAGTTCGGCCAGGTCGGCGAGCTCCGCCACGGCCGTGGTGGCGTCCCCCAGCCCCAGCTCTGCCTCGCCGGCCACGTCCACGCCCCCCGACCAGACCAGGTCCGGGCGGCGGGCGCGCAACCGCTCGCCGAGCCGCTGCAGCACGTCGTCGAGCCCCGCCTCCCGCATGGCCTGGCGGCTCAGCTCCAGCAGTTCGGCGCGCTGCTCGGGGGTGAGCGAGTCCAGCAGGCGCTGGGTGGCCGCCGAGCGCCGCGCCAGCGAGTCCACGAGTTCGTCCAGGTCGCGCGGGTTGTCGGGGAAGAAGTCGCCGAACTCGGCGAGGAACCGGTCGAAGTCGGCCCGGGTGTGCTCGCCGCGGTCGTCGGCGTCCAGCATCGCGTTCAGCGCCTCCACCATCGCGCCCACCCGCCGCAGGTCCTCGGGGGTGCCGCCGGACATGGCCTGCCTCATGCCGCGGAACTGGGCGTCCAGGACCTCGCGGCGCAGCAGGTCGCGCAGGCGCTCGAAGGTCTCGCGGGCCTCGGGGGAGCGCCACCGGTAGTCGGCGAGCCGCCGGATCGCCGCGGCCGGGTCGGACGGCAGGTCGTCCAGTTCCCGCTCCCGCAGTCGCGCGTCGTCGCCCGGGTCGGGGAACAGCGCCGCGCGTTCCTGGCCCACGGCCTGGTCCAGCAGCCTGCGCGCCTCCCGCAGCGTGCCGTCCAGCCTGCCCCGGGAGCGCAGCTGCCGGCCGCGTTCCCGGATGCGGCGCACCAGGTCGTCCAGCCCGGTCAGACCGCGCGTACCGCGGCGCAGCAGGTCCCGCAGCGCCCGCGTGGGCGAGGAGCCGGCCATGACCGAACGCCCCAGCTCGTCCAGCGCGGAACGTGCGTCGTAGGGGGCGCGCAGCGGGTCGGGACCGTCGTCGTAGCGTCCGTAGCGGAATCCGCGCATGTCGCAGCCCCTCCTCGGTCAGGTCCGGTACCGCGCCCCGTCCGGCAGGGCGTCCTTGGACAGCCGCCGGCTCAGGTACAGGCCCTCCAACGCGAGTTCCACGGCCGCCGCCGCGTAGCCGGGGGCGGCCGCCGGGTCGTCGTCGCCGTCCGGGGCGACCCGCTTGACCAGCTCCGCCAGGCCCGTGAACGGGCCGACCCGCTTCAGCAGCTCCTCGGCGCCCACCAGCTCCCCCGACTCCACGGTCGCGCCGGAGGAGAAGCGCTCGGTCAGCGGCCCCAGGTCCACCCCGCCCAGCACGCGGCGGAACGTGTCGTAGACGGCGCGGCGCAGCAGGTGCTCCAGGACCGCGGCCTCGCGGCCCTCCTCGGAGACGTCGAACTCCACCTTGCCGCGCAGCACGCCCGTGACCGACGGCAGGTCGCACACGCGCGCCACCGCCCGCCGCTCGCCGGCCAACGCGGCACGGCGCTCCGCGGCGGCGGCGACCGTCTCCAGCGCCGCGATCGCGAACCGCGCCGACACGCCGGAGCGCTCGTCCACCGACGGGGACTCGCGCACCAGCCGCGTGAACCGGGCCACGGCCTCTACCAGGTGCCCGGGGACGCGCACCCCCGGCGGCAGTTCGCTCTCCTGTTCGACCAGGGCGATCTCGTCGTCGAGCTCCACCGGGTAGTGGGTGCGGACCTCCGCGCCGAACCGGTCCTTGAGCGGTGTGATGATCCGACCCCGGTTGGTGTAGTCCTCCGGGTTGGCACTGGCCACCACCAGCAGGTCCAACGGCAGCCGCAGCTGGTAGCCGCGGATCTGCACGTCCCGCTCCTCCAGCACGTTGAACAGCGCCACCTGGACGCGCGCGGCCAGGTCGGGCAGCTCGTTCAGGCAGAACACGCCCCGGTTGGAGCGCGGCACCAGACCGTAGTGCACGGTCTCCGGGTCGCCCAGGCTGCGGCCCTCGGCGAGCCTGACCGGGTCGACGTCGCCGATGAGGTCGGCGACACCGGTGTCGGGAGTGGCGAGCTTCTCGCCGTAGCGCTCGTCGCGGTGCCGCCACACGACGGGCAGGTCGTCGCCGTACTCCGCGGCCATGCGGCGGGCCTGCGGGGAGACCGGCGCGTACGGGTGGTCGTTGAGGGCGCATCCCGCCACGGCCGGACTCCACTCGTCCAGCAGGCCCGTGAGGGTGCGGATCAGCCGTGTCTTTCCCTGGCCGCGTTCGCCCAGGAGCACCACGTCATGCCGGGCGAGTAGCGCCCGCTCCAGTTGCGGCAGCACGGTCTCGGCGAACCCCACGATGCCCGGGAAGCGTTCCTCGCCGGAACGCATCCGGTGCAGAAGGTTCTCGCGGACCTCGTCCTTGACGGTCCGGTAGCGGTGCCCCGAAGCGCGCAGCGCGCCCAGGGTGTGTGGAAGGTCGACGTGATCGGGCACACGGTCGAGTCTATTCACCGGACGCCGGTTGTGGACCCCGCCGGTGTGCGGATTCCGCGCCCCGAACGGGGCCGTCCCGCGGGATGCGGCGGGATCTCCGGAATCCCCGGGGGACGGTGGGAATGTTCTGCCCGCACGGGGAACCGTCAACAGAGAGAATGGCGGTGCCCGTGAGCACACGCTCGCGGTGGACGGCGAGGAGGCGACAGTGGCCCGGTTCAGCGACGCACTGGCGACCGGGGTCGACCTGGTGAGCGCGGCCGAACGCGCGACCAGGCAGGCACTCGGTCAACTCGACGGCCCAGCCGACCTCGTCTGCGTGTTCGTCAGCGGCTTCGACCCGGAGGAGGTGGGGCTCGCCGGGGAACGCGCCATGACGCTCGCCGAGGACGCGACCACCATCGGCTGCAGCGCCGACGGCGTCATCGGCGGGGGGCGCGGCGCCGAGGGGCAGGGGGCGGTGAGCGTGTGGGCGGCGATGCTGCCGGGGGTCACCATGACCCCGTTCGAACTCGCCGCGGTGCCCGAGGGGGACCACCTCGCGGTGGTCGGAGTGCTCCAGCCCACGCCCGTGGACCGGGCGGCGCTGCTGCTGACCAACCCGTACGTCTTCCCCACGCACTCGTTCGTGCGGCGCAGCGACACGGTCCTGGGCGACCTGCCGATCGTGGGCGGCCTGGCCGACGGGGCCTACGGCGGTGACAGCGTCCGGCTGTTCCTGCAGGGCGAGACCGTGCAGGCGGGCGCCGTGGGACTGCTGATCGGCGGGGAGGGGGTGCTGGGGACGGTGGTGAGCCAGGGGTGCCGTCCCGTCGGCCCGTCCATGGCGGTGACCAAGGCCGAGGAGAACGTCCTGCTGGAGCTGGCGGGAACCCCCGCCTACGAGAAACTGGAGGAGATCGTCAGCGCCCTCAGCCCTCAGGAGCAGGAGCTGGCCGCCGAGGGGCTGCACATCGGCATCGCCATCGACGAGTACGCCGAGCGGCACGAGAGCGGCGACTTCCTCATCCGCGGGGTGCTCGAAGCCGACCCCGAGCAGGGGTCGGTCACCATCGGCGACGTCGTCGAAGTCGGCCAGACGGTCCGCTTCCAGGTCCGCGACCACGACACCGCGGACAGCGACCTGCTGGAGCGGCTGAGCCTGTTCGCCCGCGACACCGGGGGAGCGGCCGAGGGCGCCCTGCTGTTCTCCTGCAACGGCCGGGGCAGCACGATGTTCCCCTCCGCCGACCACGACGTGCGCTGCGTGCGGCAGACCCTCGGGATCGACGCGGTCGGCGGCTTCTTCGCCGCGGGGGAGATCGGCCCGGTGGCCGGACGCAACCACCTGCACGGCTTCACCGCCTGCATGCTGGCCTTCCGGGGGTGACGGCGGAGCCGTCCCGTCCGGCGGCGGCCGCGGGCGCCCGGACTACCGGGCGACCACGACCACCGTCCGCGCCATCTTGTCGTGCAGCGACTGGGCGTTGTCGTCGCCGGACGCCACGAGGCCGGAGACGAAGACGAAGAGGTGCCCCAGGCACGGCAGCGAGTGCGGCAGGCCGAATGCCGCGCTGCGCAGCGCGCTCTGTCCCTGCGACAGGGGGGCGCCGTCGGCGCTGACGACTCTCAGCCTGGTCATCATCTTGCCGGGAGTGCGGCCGGTCGCGGCGATGAAGAACCAGTCGTAGAGGAAGACGGCGACGCCCCAGCCGAAGAGGAACAGGAGGCCGAACGTGGTGTTGAAGGCGTCGGAGGTCTCCTCCATGTCCGGGTAGGCCGCGGCGATGAAGACCAGGATGCCGAAGGTGAGCAGCCACACCAGGATGTTCACGAGGAAGTAGTCGATGATCCGCGCGCCCAGCCGGTGCCCGAACCCGGCGAGGACCAGTCCGGTCGCGGGGTGGATGCGGGCGTTGGCGGGCGGTGGCGGCGCCGGATAGCCTCCGCCTCCTCCACCGGGGTGGGGGTGCGGAATCCCGTACGGCTGCTGCGGCGGGTTGTTCCAAGGGGGAGTAGTCACGCCGACATTATCGCTGGTGGCCCCAGTGGGCGCAGCCACCGGTCGCAGGCCCGGAGGGGACCGTTCCCCCGCGGGGGACGCAGGGGTCCGCCGCCGGGTCGTGCAGGGACCGGCCGCGGGAGTCCCACAGCGGCCGCAGGCGGTCGGGGGATGAAGGCGACCGCCGAAAGCGGGAGCACCGGCAGGAACAGGGGCAGTCCCAGCGCGCGGGGCACGCCCGGAGGCGTTCCGGTGCGCGCCGCGACCACCCGGACGCCCATGAGCCGTGTGCCGACGGTCCGGCCGGACCTGGCGTGGGGCGGCCACCGGTGGGTGGAGCGCACCGCGAACGCGACGGCCAGGGGACGACCACGACGGCGGCGGCAGCCGGGGACGCCGTGTCGCCGTCGGCGGAGGGGAAGGGGAGGGGACACGCGGTTCACGACACTCGCGGTCGGGGACGGGGAGCGGAGGCGGTGGTGCTGCCCCGCGGTGGCGCGGCCGGTGCGGACGAGGCGCTGTCCGCTCCCGGTCGCCCGCCCGACCCCGCACAACGCGGAAGGGGTGGCTCTCGGCCACCCCTTCCGCGTTGCGCTTTCGGGGTCAGGAGCCGCCGTTGTAGGGCACGGCGTCGATGATCTCCACCGTCGCTTCCTTGCCGTTCGGAAGCTTGTAGGTGGCCTTCTCGCCGGCCTTCTTGCCGTTGATGGCCTCACCCAGCGGGGACTTGGGGGAGTAGACGTCGATGGGCGCCCCGCTTTCCTCGCGGGAGGCCAGGAGGAAGGTCATCTCCTCGTCGTCTCCCTCGAACTTGATCGTCACCGTCATGCCGGGGCTGACCACGCCCTCGCGCTGCGGGGCCTGGCCGACGCGGGCGTTGTTCAGGACCGCCTGCAGGTGGGCGATACGGGCCTCGATCTTCCCCTGCTCTTCCTTGGCGGCGTGGTAGCCGCCGTTCTCCCTCAGGTCGCCTTCTTCCCGAGCGGCTTCGATCCGGTCGGCGATCTCGATGCGACCAGGCCCTGACAAGTACTCCAGCTCCGCGGAGAGCCGGTCGTACGCCTCCTGAGTGAGCCAGGTGACGTTGTCATCACGGGTCTCGGTCACGGCAACTCCCTCGATGGTTCTAGGGACCGCGCCGGGGCGCGGTAGATGAAATTACGAGAGTAGCACCGCGCTTTCCAAGCAGGATGACCACGGAAAACGGCACCACGGCACACATGTCTCCGCTGAGCGGAGCGTGACATGCGCACCGAGGCTGTGGTCGTGCTCGGGGGCTCGGTGCCGGTGCTCCCCGTTCTGGAGGAGCGGTTGGGAACTACTGGTTGACTGACTCGCTTGTGAAAGCTTGTTCCCTGCAGGAGACGACTTGTACCGTCGTTGCGCGACGAACTGTGTCGATCGTCGCCTCCACGTCCCGCAGGCCGCCCTCGACGGACACCTCGGTCTCCCCGACCGGGACGTGCTGGTCGTCGTAGGCGCTGATCAGACAGAGCGCCCCGGAGTCACTGGTGGTCTGGAAGGAGATGCGGGCCTCGGAGTCGGAGACGATCCGCCAGGCGAACGTCTGGTAGTGGACCTGGCCCAGGGTGTTTCCGCTGTAGCTGAACAGCGCGATCCCCCAGCCGATCGTGAAGACGACGGCGGCGATGACGCCGAGCACGAAGAAGAACGGCTGGTTGCCCAGGCGTCGCCGCGTGCCCGAGACCGGCCGGGCGGTGGGCGTGGAGTTGTCGGGCTGGGGCGGCATAAAGGAATCTCCGGGAGTGGGGCCTACGTTGTCTAAGATATCCCTGCCTCCACAGGCTCACACTCCGCCCGTGCCGTTTCGCGTCGAGCCAACGCGGAGTGGCGAACCGGCGGGGCGGTGAACGCCGTCCGACCACGACATCGAGGGGCTTCCCAATTGTCTGACCGGTTGCGGCTCATGGCCGTGCATGCCCACCCCGACGATGAGTCGAGCAAAGGCGCGGCCACCATGGCCCGCTACGTGAACGAAGGCGCGGACGTGTTGGTCGTCACCCTCACCGGTGGCGAGCGGGGATCGATCCTCAACCCCGCGATGGACCGTCCCGAGATCCTGGCCAACATCGGTGAGGTCCGGCGCCAGGAGATGGAGGAGGCCCGGCGCATCCTCGGCGTCCGACAGCAGTTCGCCGGGTTCATCGACTCCGGTCTGCCCGAGGGCGACCCCCCGCCCCCGCTCCCCGAGGGCTGCTTCGCCCTGCAGCCGCTGGAGGTCGCCGCCGAACCGCTGGTCCGCATGGTCCGCGAGTTCCGGCCGCACGTCATGATCACCTACGACGAGCAGGGCGGCTATCCGCACCCCGACCACATCATGTGCCACAAGGTCTCCGTGGAGGCCTTCGAGGCCGCCGCCGACCCGGGGCGCTACCCCGGCACCGGGGAGCCGTGGCAGCCGAGCAAGCTCTACTACCACGTGTCCTTCCCGCGGGAACGCTTCGAGGCCATCGCCAAGGTCCTCACCGACCGGGGGCTGGAGAACCCGTTCGCCGAGTGGATGGAGCGCATGGAGAAGCGCGACTCCCCGCGGTGGGAGATCACCACGCGGGTGAAGTGCGACGAGTACTTCGAGACCCGGGACCGCGCGCTCCTGGCGCACGCCACCCAGATCGACCCCAACAGCTTCTGGTTCGCCGTGCCCAACGACATCCAGCGCGAGGCGTGGCCCACCGAGGACTTCCACCTGGCACGTTCCCTGGTCGACACCGAACTGCCCGAGGACGACCTCTTCGCGGGCATCCGCGGCGCGGTGTGAGAATGGAGCCATGAACCTCTCGGCGTTCCAGTTCGCAGACTCCGTGAACGACCTGGCGACCCCCGGTCTGCTCGGATTCACCGTCATCGCGCTCATCGGCGGGGTGCTGTTCCTGCTCATGCGCTCCATGCGGCGGCACCTGGACGTCGCACGCTCGCAGGACTTCGGCACCGACCCCGTCGAGGCGGGCGCCTCCCAGCGGGACGCGCGGAACGACGCGGACGGCCGGGCGGACTGACCCGCCCGAACGGCCGGCGCGGCCCCGCCCCCGTCCGGGAGGCCGGGCCGCGCCGGCCGTTCGGGGGTGTCCCGTGCCCGTGTAGCGGGCAGAGTAGGGGACATGTCGAACCGTCTCGCCCGAGCCACCAGTCCCTACCTGCTCCAGCACGCCGACAACCCGGTGGACTGGTACCCCTGGGGGGAGGAGGCGTTCGCCGAGGCACGGCGGCGCGATGTGCCCGTGCTGATCTCCGTCGGCTACGCCGCCTGCCACTGGTGCCACGTCATGGCGCACGAGTCGTTCGAGGACGAGCAGACCGCGCGGATCATGAACGCCAACTTCGTCAACGTCAAGGTCGACCGCGAGGAGCGGCCCGACGTGGACGCGGTGTACATGGAGGCCACCCAGGCGATGACCGGGCAGGGCGGCTGGCCCATGACGGTCTTCGCCACCCCCGACGGCGCCCCCTTCTACTGCGGCACCTACTTCCCCCGCGAGCACTTCCAGCGGCTGCTGCTGGGGATCAGCCACGCGTGGCGCGCCGACCGTTCGGGCGTGGTGGGGCAGGGCAAGCGGGTGGTCGACGCGTTGAGCGCCCCCCGCCCCCTGCCCGGCGGCCCGCCGCCGACCGCCGAGACGCTCGCCAAGGCCGTGGAGCTGCTGGCGGCCGACTACGACCCCGTCCACGGGGGCTACGGCGGCGCCCCCAAGTTCCCGCCGTCGATGGTGGTGGAGTTCCTGCTGCGCCACCACGCCCGCGTCGGCGACGAGGCGGGGGCCGAGGCGCTGCGCATGGCGCGCCACACCGCCCACGCGATGGCCCGCGGCGGCATGTACGACCAGCTCGGCGGGGGGTTCGCGCGCTACTCGGTGGACGCGGCCTGGACGGTGCCGCACTTCGAGAAGATGCTGTACGACAACGCCCTGCTGCTGCGCGGCTACACCCACCTGTGGCGGCAGACCGGGGACGCGCTGGCCCGCCGGGTGGCCCTGGAGACCGCCGACTGGATGGTCGCCGAACTGCGGACCGACGAGGGCGGTTTCGCCAGCGCCCTGGACGCCGACAGCGAGGGCGAGGAGGGCCGCTACTACGTGTGGACCCGTCGGCAGCTGCGGGAGGCCCTGGGGGATGCGGACGGGGAGTGGGCCGCCGACCTGTTCGGCGTCACCGAGGAGGGCACCTTCGAGCACGGCACGTCGGTGCTGCAGCTGCGCGCCGACCCCGACGACGCGGAGCGGTACGCCCGCGTCCGCGACCGGCTGCGCCGCGTCCGCGCCGGACGGGTCCGGCCGGCCCGCGACGACAAGGTGGTCACGGCGTGGAACGGGCTGGCGATCGCCGGACTCGCGGAGGCCGGAGTCCTGCTGGACCGCGCCGACCTGGTGGAACGCGCCCGGGAGGCGGCCCGGCTGCTGGTGGAGCACCACCACGTGGACGGACGGCTGGTCCGGGCCTCGCTCGGCGGGGTCGCGGGGGAGAGCGCGGGGGTGCTGGAGGACTACGCCGACCTCGCCGAAGGGCTGCTCGTCCTGCACGCCGTCACCGGCGAGACGGAGTGGGTGGGGGTGTGCGGCGCGCTGCTGGAGACCGTGCTGACCCGTTTCTCCGACGGTTCGGGCGGCTTCTACGACACCGCCGACGACGCCGAGGCACTGTTCAACCGGCCCCGGGACGTGACGGACAACGCCACCCCGTCGGGGTGGTCGGCGGCGGCGGGCGCCCTGCTGGGCTATGCGGCGCTCACCGGCTCGACGCGGCACCGCGACGCCGCCGAGGCCGCGCTCGGGGTGGTGGCCAGACTCGCGGAGAAGGCCCCGAGGTTCGCCGGGTGGGGGCTGGCGGTGGCGGAGGCGTTCCTCGCCGGTCCCCTGGAGGTGGCGGTGGTCGGCCCGCAGGGGGACCCGGCGGCCGAGGAGCTGCACCGCGCCGCGCTGCTGGCCGCCGTGCCCGGAACGGTGGTGAGCCGGGGGGACGGCGTCGACGACGGGGGGATCGGGCTGCTGCGGGGCCGGTCGCTGGTGGACGGGAAGCCCGCGGCCTACGTGTGCCGGAACTTCACCTGCCGGCTGCCCGTCACCACCGCCGAGGCGCTGACCGCGCAACTCGCCGGAGGATGAGCGGCGGGGCGCGGAGGAGGGCGCCCTCCCGGAGCAAGCCCCCACGCAGGCTCCGGGAGGACGCGATCACGGGTGCGCGGCGGAGGAAACCTCTCGCCAGCGTGCTCCCTGTCTGATGGGATGCAGGAAACAGCCGAATGGTTTACGGACGGATACCGTGAATTCCGTCCGTTCGCCTCGCGGGCCCGCGGGCGGCGGACGACGAGAGGAGGAGCGCGTGCGGACGACCAGGGCTGCGGCGTTCCCGCTGGCCGCTGCGGCGTTGTTGGCGGCCCCGGCGTGCGGTTTCGGCACGCCCTCACAGGTGCTGCCGGGGCTCGCGCACCCGATGGCCTCGTCCGACGAGGGGTTCCACGTCTCCGACGAGGCCACCCTGCACGACTACAACGGGATCAACCTGGTGCTGCCGGACGGCTGGCACGTCGACGTCGCGGACAACTGCCTCTCCCCGCCGGGGGTGCCCCCCACGCCGGGCGGCAGCTGTCCGTCCGCGGCGCTGCGCATCCGCCCCCACGCGGCCGAGGACGGCCTGATCGACTCCCGGGGCGACGACCTGACCGATCCGGAGAAGTGGCGGCGGCCCTGGGCCTCCTGCCCGAAAGGTCCCGACTCGGGGAGCCAGATCCGGGCGGAGCACGCCGAGATCACCGAGCACGGCAGGTTCACGCTGGTCAGCGGGGAGGAGGCGAGGTACAGCGAGTGGATGGTCACCTGCACGGGCGGTGGGACGTTCCGCACGCGGGCCTGGTACGTCGCCGAGGTGGACCTGGAGTTCGACGTTCCCGCCATGTTGGACGGGGCCGCCGAGGAGTACGACGCGATCGTCCGCTCCACCGACCTGTCCCGGTACAAGACGATCTCCTGACGGCCGCGTGACGGCGCAGGGCGGGAAGGCCGTCAGGCGGACGCCCCGGGAGCACCGGCGGGAACCGGGAAGGGCGCGCAGACCCGTGTCCCGAGGCGGCGGGGGAGTCGGGTGCCCTTCCCGATGACCGGGGGCGTCACCGTGTGGACCGGGGCAGCCCGGGGAGGCCTCCCCCGTCGCCCGCACGGGCCTGCGCGGCCTGGTCAGGGAGCTGATGGACTTCCGCGTCATGGACCCGTCAGCCACGGTTCAGAGTGAATTGCGCACTATCGGAGGACAGGGCGGCGCGGAAGCCGCCGACCGGGGCGGCGAACTCAGCGTGACCGACCAGGCGGCTGCCGGGCCGTCCGGGGCTCACGACGTCAGCCGGACGCCCTCCAGGATCTCCGCCACGGTCCGGGGCTGGTGTTCGGACTGGCGGATCTCCAGGTACAGGGTCCGTTCGTGGTCGCGGTGCCGCAGGGCGGCCGCGGTGAACGCGCCTCCCGCAGGGCCGTCGGGGACGCAGTCCGACCACTGCCACAGCTCACCGTCCCAGTGGTCGTTGGTGAAGTGCTGCTGTTGCGGCTCTCCCGCACAGAGGTCGGCGGAGATCAGCAGGTCCAGGTCCGGAGGCTGGGAGTCGGCGGCGAACAGGCCGGCGAACAGGCCGGACACCTCCTGTTCGGGGTCGGGCCAGGCAGCCAGGTCGGTGGCGACCAGCAGACCCGGCTCGTGGCCGCCCGGCACGCCCAACTCCCGCGGCGACCAGCCGTTGAGCTGCATCTGGCGGACCCACGGGGTGGGGATCCGGACGCGGAGTTCGCCGCTGGAGTCGTAGACCTCCATCATCGGCAGCCGCGGGGAGGCCGCGGCGGCCGAGGTCGTCGCGAGCACCGCGGCCACCACCGCGACCGCGGCGCCCAGGCGCGTCCAGGCGGTGCGGTACCGCTGCCACCACGGCGTGGCCAGAGCCAGGTCGGGCGACATGCGGATCTCCCGGATGCGGGAGGTGAAGGTGGCCGCGTCGGGGGGACGGTCGCCGCGGTTCGGCGAGAGCGCCGACATGATCAGTTCGTCCAGGGCGGGCGGCAGGCCGGGGCGCAGCCGGCTCGGCGGGACCCGTACCGGCGGGCGCGGCGGGCGTTTTCCGGTGAGCAGTTCGTAGGCGACCGCGCCCAGCGAGTAGACGTCCGCGCGCACGTCGATGTCGCCGCCGATGACGCTCTGCTCGGGGGACATGTAGCCGGGGGTGCCCGCGGACGCGGTGAACCCGGAGGCCTCGTCGATGCTCTTGGCGAATCCCAGGTCGGCGACGAGCACCCGTTCGCCGACCGGACTGGACTGCAGCAGTACGTTGGACGGCTTGATGTCGCGGTGGATGGTGCCGTGCCGGTGCAGCACGGTGACGCCCTGGCCGATCTCGGTGAGCAGGCGCAGCGCCTCGTCCATCGGCAGGGGGCCCGCGGCGATCCGGTCGGCGACGCTGCCCCGGTCGGCGTAGGTCATGACGAAGTAGGGGCGGTCGTCGGGCAGGGTCCCGATGTCGTGGACGCGCACCAGCCACTCGGAGTCGGCCTGGCGCAGGATGCGCGCCTCCTCGACGAAACGCTGGTGGATGTCGAGGTTGTGTGCCCAGTTCTCGGCGAGCACCTTGATTGCGACCGGGGTGTCGAGCAGGTCGTCGTGTCCTAACCAGACCGTGGCGAACGAGCCCGAACCCAGTCGCCGTAGGACGCGGTAACGCCCGAAACGTTCCGGTTGTGCCACAGGTATTGCTTACCACGTCTTGGTGACGTCAACACCGTGATCCGGTCACCGGGACGGGGAACCGGGGGGTGCACCCCGTCTTCGGCGCGGAATTCTGTCACGGCGGGGTCGGGCGTCGCGGAAATGTGTCAACCTTTTTGCGGAGGTATGCGTGTAATACCTGGACGAGACTATCGTCAGTGGGGAGTGTCCGCCGTGACCCAAGCAGACCAGTCTTCCGGATCAATACATCCTGCCCCCGCCCCGGGCGAGGAGGAGTCCCTGGAGCAGTTGGCGCTGCGTGCCAAGGAGGGGGACCAGGCCGCGCTCGAAGAACTCCTGCGCCGTATCCAACCCGATGTCCTGCGCCGCTGCGCCCGCTTCCTGCCCTACCGGCAGGACGCGGAGGAGGCGTGTCAGGACGCGCTGATGCGGGTGGCCGCCAACATCCACCGGTTCCGTGGCGACTCGATGTTCACGACCTGGCTCTACACCGTGGTCTCCAACTCCGCGCGGCAGACCTACCGGTCGCTGAAGCGGCGGGCCGCGGAACTGCCCACCGAGGCCGACCGCCTCCCGCACCGCAGCGACCCGCGCACCACCAGCGTCATCGCGGGCTCGCGGATCGACCTGCTGGAGGCGCTCGACCAGCTGGAGCGCGACCGGCCCAACCTGGTGGCGCCGCTGGTGCTGCGGGACCTGTGCCAGATGGAGTACGGGGAGATCGCCGCCCAGCTCGACCTGGCCCTCGGCACGGTCAAGTCACGCATCCACGAGGGCCGCAAGCGGGTCCGCAAGGCCCTCGCGGTGAACTGAACCGCGCGGTCCCGTTCCGGCGGACCGGGGCCGGAGGTCGTCGGTGGTCCGCTTCCTTGACTACTGTTGGGGACTGACCGGCGGCCCCGAGCCCGTCGGGTGACCATGCCAGCGGTGGTGTCCCGGCCCGGTGCCGTGTCGGGGACCCGCGGTATCCGGTGCCGTGTCCGCGGCCTTGAGCGCATCAGGAGAGGTAGACCGTCCATGTGGCTGTTGCGCATCCCTCTCTACCGGCTGTACGAGCGACGTCTGGAGCGGGCGCTCAGCACGGTCGAGAAGCCCCGGCACGTGGGAGTGATCCTCGACGGGAACCGTCGGTGGGCCAAGCTCAGCGGGTTGTCCAGTCCCAGGGAGGGGCACCGGGCCGGAGCCGAGAAGATCTTCGAGCTGCTCGGCTGGTGCGACGAGGTCGGGGTGCAGGTGGTCACCCTGTGGCTGCTGTCCACCGACAACCTCTCCCGGCCGCGCGAGGAGCTGGAACCGCTGCTGGAGATCATCGAGAACACCGTGCGGCGGCTCCGCGAGGAGGGGCGGCGGGTCAACCCCATGGGCGCCCTCGACCTGCTGCCCGACTCCACCTCCCGGACGATGAAGGAGGCCGGCGACGCCACGGCGCACAACCCGGGCCTGATCGTGAACGTCGCGGTGGGCTACGGGGGGCGCCGCGAGATCGCCGACGCCGTCCGGTCGCTGCTGCTGGCGGAGGCCGCCAAGGGCACCACGCTGGAGGAGCTGGCCGAGCGGCTGGACATGGACCACATCGCCGAGCACCTCTACACCCGCGGCCAGCCCGATCCCGACCTGCTCATCCGGACCTCGGGGGAGCAGCGCCTCTCCGGTTTCCTGCTCTGGCAGAGCGCGCACTCGGAGTTCTACTTCTGCGAGGTCTTCTGGCCCGCGTTCCGCAAGGTCGACTTCCTGCGCGCACTGCGCTCCTACAGCGTGCGGCAGCGGCGTTTCGGCTCCTGACGGCTCTGCTCTCCGGGGGCGCCGGAGGGCGAGGGTCACGAGTTGTTCACGAACAGGTCGAACAAAGGTCTTGCTCTTTCAGGTGAGCGGGGTACCGTCGATAGCAGTGGCGGGGTGCGCATCCCTGCCACTCGGGAGGCCCCGACTCATTGATGCTCCTGGCACGACAGGAAACCATCACGACGGGGGCCGGTCCCGGCCCTCGCGGGGCTGGTCCCGGTCCTTGGATTCCCATGAGTCTAGGGCGCTCCGCCGCGCCCAGGGGGAGAACGAGTGGCTAGTTCCTCGACCGTTCACCGCGACCCTGCCCACCTCAGCTCCGCCGAGGGGAGCAACCGGCGCACCTACGTGCTCGACACCAGCGTCCTGCTGGCGGACCCCCTGTCGATCACCCGTTTCGCCGAGCACGAGGTGGTCCTGCCGATCGTCGTCATCACCGAACTCGAAAGCAAGCGGCACCACCCCGAACTGGGCTACTTCGCCCGCGAGGCGCTGCGCAAGCTCGACGACCTGCGGGTCGCCTTCGGCGCCCTCGACTCCCCGGTGGCGGTCAACGACCAGGGCGGCACGCTGCGGGTGGAACTCAACCACAGCGATCCCGAGATCCTGCCGGCCGGGTTCCGGCAGGGGGACAACGACACCCGCATCCTGACCGTGGCGCGCAACCTCGCCGCCGAGAACCACGACGTGGTGCTGGTCAGCAAGGACCTCCCGCTGCGGATCAAGGCGTCGTCGGTGGGACTGGCCGCGGACGAGTACCGTGCCGAACTGGCCATCGAGCACGGGTGGACCGGCATGGCGGAGCTGGAGGTGCCGGCGTACCGGATCGAGGAACTCTTCGCCCACGGCACCACCGAGATCGACGAGGCGCGCGACCTGCCCTGCCACACGGGTCTGGTGCTGGTCTCCGAGCGCGGCAAGGCGCTGGGCCGGGTGCTGCCCGACAAGTCGGTCAAGGTGGTGCGCGGCGACCGCGACGTGTTCGGGCTGCACGGCCGCAGTGCCGAGCAGCGCATCGCGTTGGACCTGCTCACCGATCCCGAGGTCGGCATCGTCTCGCTGGGCGGTCGGGCGGGCACCGGCAAGTCGGCGCTGGCGCTGTGCGCCGGTCTGGACGCGGTGCTGGAGCGCCGGCAGCACCGCAAGGTCGTGGTGTTCCGGCCGCTGTACGCGGTGGGCGGCCAGGACCTGGGCTACCTGCCGGGCACCGAGTACGAGAAGATGACGCCGTGGTCGCAGGCGGTGCACGACACCCTCTCGGCGCTGACCACGCAGGACGTCATCGACGAGGTCGTCGACCGGGGCATGCTGGAGGTCCTGCCGCTCACCCATATCCGGGGCCGCTCCCTGCACGACTCCTTCGTGATCGTGGACGAGGCGCAGTCCCTGGAGCGCGGTGTGCTGCTGACCGTGCTGTCGCGGCTCGGCGAGAACTCCCGGGTGGTGCTCACCCACGACGTCGCGCAGCGTGACAACCTCCGGGTGGGCCGCTACGACGGGGTGGTCGCCGTGATCGAGAAGCTCAAGGGGCACCCGTTGTTCGCGCACATCACGCTGACCCGTTCGGAGCGCTCCCCGATCGCCGCGCTGGTCACCGAGATGCTGGAGGGCTGACCGCCGTCGGTTCCGGGCGCCCGGCCGGGGTTCCGGTCGGGCGCCATCTTTTTTGGACGCAGATGCCGTGGGATTGGTTGTCGGAAAAATCCCCATAGATAATGTGATCCATGTCACCCACGGTTCTGGTGTTACGGACCTGAGATCATGCGGCAAGGTTGATCCTGTTCCGTCAGGTGCCCCGAGCGCGCATCCCGCAGACGTCTGCGGTGACTCCCCGAACACACCGCGCGCGGTGATCTTCCGGCGACACGGCGGCCGGTGGCCCAGGCCAGTCCGCCCGTCGCCCCCGACATCGACTCCGAAAGATCCGGGGCACGTTCGAGCGCATGCGAGGCCACCGGGCATGCGACCGTCGAAAGGCCGATCCTTGCTGAAGAACCGGATTTCGCTGCGGCTCGCCACCGCGGCAGGGACGGCGGCGCTCACCGTCGCGGGCGCGACGTTCGGCTTCTCCGCCTTCGCCGCCGACACCGGCGCCGCGCCGGAGCAGGCCGCCTCGGCCGCCGTCCTGCCCAACGAGGCGGACGCAGAGCCTTTCTTCCCCGACAACGGCGAGGGGATCCCCGCAGGCCGGCTCGAACAGGCCAGCAGCCAGCGCGACCAGGCACTGGGCCAGGCCCTCGCCACGGCCAACGGCACCCTGGAGGAGGAGAAGGAGGAGGAACCGGAACCGGAGCCCGAATCCATCCCCACCGGAGACCCCAGGGGGATCGCCCAGGCCATGCTCGCCGACTACGGGTGGAGCGCCGACCAGTTCAGCTGCCTCGACTCGCTGTGGCAGCGGGAGAGCAACTGGAACCACCTGGCGCAGAACCCCAGCTCCGGTGCGTACGGCATCCCGCAGGCGCTGCCCGGCAGCAAGATGGCCAGCGCCGGAGCCGACTGGCAGACCAACCCCGCCACCCAGATCAAGTGGGGGCTGGGCTACATCCAGGACCGCTACGGCAGCCCGTGCGCGGCCTGGGAGCACTCGCAGAGCGTCGGCTGGTACTGACCCGTCCCGCCGCATCCTGGACACCGCGCGTCCGGCGCACCGCCGGACGCGCGCCGCACACGAGGCGGCGGTGGCTCCGGCTCCGGAGCCACCGCCGCCTCGTCACGTCACACCACTACTGCGAGTTGGTCATCGACAGCACGTCGAGCGCCTCGTCCAACTGGGCCTCGGTCAGCTTGCCCGCGGCGACGTACCCGCGCTCGATGACGACCTGGCGGATCGTCTTGCGCTCCGCCAGCGACTGCTTGGCGACCTTCGCGGCCTCCTCGTAGCCGATGTAGCGGTTGAGCGGGGTGACGATCGACGGCGAGGACTCCGCGTACTCGCGGCAGCGCTCCTCGTTGGCGGTGATCCCCGCCACGCACCGGTCGGCGAACACCCGGGAGATATTGGCCAGCAGCCGGATCGACTCCAGCACGTTGCGGGCGATCAGCGGCAGCTGCACGTTCAGCTCGAAGTTGCCGGTCGAACCGCCGAACGCCACCGCCGCGTCGTTGCCGACCACCTGCGAGGCCACCTGGAGCATCGCCTCGCACAGCACCGGGTTGACCTTGCCCGGCATGATCGAGGAGCCCGGCTGCAGGTCGGGCAGGAAGATCTCGGTCAGACCGGTGCGCGGCCCCGAGCCCATCCACCGGATGTCGTTGGCGATCTTGCAGAAGCTCACCGCGATCGTCCGCAGCTGGCCGGACAGCTCCACCAGGCCGTCCCGCGCGCCCTGCGCCTCGAAGTGGTCGCGCGCCTCGGTCAGCGGCAGCCCCGTGGCCCGCGCGATCTCGGCGATCACCTTCGCGGAGAAGCCCTCGGGCGTGTTGATGCCGGTGCCCACCGCCGTACCGCCCAGCGGCAGCTCCGCCACGCGCGGCAGCGCCGCCTCGACCCGCTCGATGCCGTAGCGCACCTGCGCGGCGTATCCGGCGAACTCCTGGCCCAGGGTCACCGGGGTGGCGTCCATCAGGTGGGTGCGGCCGCTCTTGACCACCGTGGCGAACTCCGACGCCTTCGCCGACAGCGCCTCCTCCAGGTGCCGCAACGCCGGAACCAGGTCGTTGATCAGCGCGGAGGTCGCCGCGATATGGATCGAGGACGGGAACACGTCGTTGGACGACTGCGACGCGTTGACGTGGTCGTTGGGGTGGACCGGCTCGCCCAGCCGCTCGGTGGCCAGCGTCGCGATGACCTCGTTGGTGTTCATGTTGCTCGACGTGCCCGAACCGGTCTGGAACACGTCCACCGGGAAGTGGTCGTTCCACTTGCCCTCGGCGACCTCCAGGGCCGCCTCGCGGATCGCCGCGGCCACGTCCCCCTTGATCACGCCGAGCTCGGCGTTGACCGTGGCGGCGGCGGCCTTGATGTGGCCCAGCGCGGCGATGTGCGCGGCCTCCAGGCCCTGCCCCGAGATGGGGAAGTTCTCGACCGCGCGCTGGGTCTGCGCCCGCCACTTGGCCTCGACGGGAACCCTGACCTCGCCCATCGAGTCGTGCTCGACGCGGAATTCAGTCATCGTTGAAAGACACCTCCAGGACAAAACCTCAGACCAAAGACTGCCAGACCCGCACGTGACCCCCGCGGCCAACCCTCCCGCAACGTGGGAGAACGCGGCGGGTCCCGGTCACTCCAGTTCCCGCGGCCGCCGTCCGCGGCCCAGCCGCCGGCGCCGCCGGGGCGCGCTGACCCGTACCGAACCCAGCAGGGAGAACCCGTCGACTTCCAGGACCGGGGCGTCCCGCAGCGGCGAGGGACGGACCGCGGCACTGCGCCGGCCGAGGAAGGAGCGGCCGCGCAGGCGCACCTCCATCCCCTCGGGCACCCGGATCACCACCCGCCCGAACAGCGCGGAGGCGGTCACCACCACCCGGTCCCGGGACAGCAGCGCGTCCCGCAGGTCCACCTCGGCGGTGCCGAAGAGGGAGAACACGAACTGGCGCACCGGCACCACCCAGCGGCCGGCGCGCCGCTCGCTGCCGAACAGCGCGGAGACCGGGCCGGAGCCCAGACGCAGCGGCTGGGCGTCGGGCGGCACCAGGTCGGCGGTGATCCCCACCAGGTCGCCGAGCCGACGCGCCGCGTGGACGCGGTCGCTGCGCTCCTGGAACTCCTCCAGGTCCAGACGGCCGTCCTCGACCGCCGCACGCAGTACCGCCAGCACACGTTCCCGGTCGGCGTCGGAGGCGCGCAGCCGCTCCGGGGGAGGTCCTTCGATCACACCGTCAACGGTACTTCCCGACACCCCCACGGCAGGAGAAAACCATTAGGAACGGCCCACAACCGCCAACTACGGTGAAGGACATGACTTCGTCACCACAGTCCGGCCGGTCGGCGCTCCACCCCGGATCCCCCTCCGCGACGCCGGCGATCTCCCTGCGCGGAGTGGTCAAACGCTTCGGTGACATCACCGCGGTGGACGGTCTCGACCTCGACGTCCCCGAAGGCACCGTGCTGGGCCTGCTCGGCCCCAACGGCGCGGGCAAGTCCACCACGATGCGCATGCTCACCGCGCAGAGCCGGGCCGACGCGGGACAGATCAGCATCCTGGGCCACCCCGTCCCCAAGGAGTCGAAGTGGGCGCGCTCCCTCATGGGGGTGGTGCCCCAGCACGACAACCTCGACGAGGAGCTCACCGTCGAGGAGAACCTGTACAGCTTCACCTACCTGTACCGAGTGCCGCGCCGCGAACGCGCCGCCGCGGTGGAGCGGGCACTGCGCATCGCCCACCTGGAGCACCGGCGCGACACGTTCACCGAGAACCTCTCCGGGGGCATGCGCCGCCGGCTGCTCATCGCCCGCGGCCTGGTGCACCGGCCCCGCGTGGTGCTGCTCGACGAACCGACCGTCGGCCTGGACCCGCAGGTCCGCCAGGAACTGTGGGGGCTGATCACCGCCCTGCGGGAGGAGGGCGTCACGGTCCTGATGTCCACCCACTACATCGAGGAGGCCGAACGGCTCTCCGACGAGGTGGCGCTCATGGCGAAGGGACGCGTCGTCCGGCGCGGCGTCCCCGCCGACCTGATCGCCGAGTACGCCGGGAAGACCGTCGAGGAGTACGCGGTCGGCCTCGACGGCATCGAGGAGCTGGAGAAGATCGTCCACGACGCCGGCTTCACCACGCGGCGCACCGGATCGGCGCTGTCGGTGCTGCGGGCCGAGGAGCTGCCCGACTCGCTGCGCGACCGGCTGGGCCCCGGCATGCGCCGGGCCAGCAACCTGGAGGACGTGTTCGTGACCCTGACAGGGGAGACAGTGGAATGACGGCGACCGAGGACACCGCCGCCCCGCGCGCCACCGACCTGCGCACCCGACCCGGAGGCTTCGAGTTCGCACCGATCGCCGGGGTCCTGGCCCGCGAGTGGGCGCTGTACCGGCGCACCTGGGCGCCCATCACCTTCTCCGCGATCGTCGAACCGGTGCTGTACCTGCTCGCCTTCGGCATGGGCATGGGCGCGCTCATCGGCAGCATCGGCGGCTACGACTACATCGAGTTCCTGGGCACCGGCATCGTCGCGATGTCGGTGCTGTTCTCGTCCATGTTCCCGGGACTGATCAACACGTTCGTGCGCCGCCGTTTCCAGCACACCTACGAGGGGGTGCTGGCCGCCCCGGTGGACGTGCGCGAACTGGTCACCGGCGAGGCGCTGTGGATCGCGTTGAAGGCGGGCGTCTACGGCTGCGCCCCGCTGCTGGTGGCGATCGTGTTCGGCCTGGACCCCACCTGGGCGATGCTGCTCGTCCCGTTCGTCGGGGTGGTCACCGGGTTCGGGTTCGCGCTGCTCGGCATCCTGCTGGCGGCGGTCATCCCGTCCATCCGGATGATGGACTACATCATCTCCGGGCTCATCACGCCGCTGTTCCTGGTCGCGGGGACGTTCTTCCCCATCGACCAGCTGCCGGGATGGGCGCAGACGGCGGCCCAGGTCAACCCGCTCTACCACTGTGTGGAGCTGGTGCGCGGCCTCGCCTTCGGCATCGGCCTCCTGCCCGCCCTGGGGCACCTCGCCGTGATCGCCGTCTTCACCGTGCTCGTGTGGTTCCTGGCGGTCCACCGGATGCACCGCCGGCTCATCGACTGACGCGGCGGCCGCCCCGGCGGCGGCCACCGGCACGACCGGTACCAGCGGAGAAAGAGGACCGGGCCGCTCCAGTTCCTCCTGGAGCGGCCCGGTCCTCTGCCCGCTGCGGCGGGGTCCGTCCGCGCCGCCGGACGGACCCCGCCCGCGGTCACGCCGGGCTGGGCACCCAGCGCAGGTTGAGCGACATCGAGCCGCCCTCGTGGAACGTCAGGGCGCCCCCCAGGCCGCCCCACTGCTCGGGCCAGGAGTCCTCCGACTCCTCCGCGACGACCCGCAGGTCCATGTAGAGCGCCAGGTGCGCCTCCTCCAGCCCCCGCATCGTCTGCTGGAAGACCGGATCGTCGCCGAGCCGTCCCGTCCCGGCGGTCCCCAGGGAGACCACCGTGGTGTCGCCGTCGGCGGTGACCGTGGGGGTGGGGCCGTAGGTGTAGTCGGAGGGGGCCATCAGGTCGCTCCACAGGTCGTGGTCCGCACCGGTCAGCCGCAGGTCGAAGGAGACGTCGCCGGTGCCGAAGAAGTCCAGGCCCTCCAGGTCGGTGATGCCCAGGGCGGTCTTGGTGCCCAGGATCTTGTGGAAGTCGGCGGGCAGCCGCACGCCCAGCTCCCGCATGATGCCGTCGAAGTCGTCGTAGTCGGGGGTGGACTCGATGCTCGCGCTGTTGGCCTCCCACACGGCCTGCGCCACGGAGTCCAGGCCGTCGCCGCCGAGCGCGATGACGGAGTTGTCCGGCAGGTCGTGCAGTGCGCTGATGCCCCCGGGGGGAACGGAGTCGGCGAACAGGGTGTTGCCGTCGATCCCCGCGTCGAACACGTTGGCCTCGAACTCCAGGTACTCGCTCTCCATCCGCACGACCGCGGCGAAGCGGCCGGTGACCTCTCCGACCTCGGACAGGTCCTCCAGGTCGAATTCCGCTGCGGCCGTCTCGTCCCGCGCCATCGCCCCGTAGTCGGCCCACAGCATGGCGATCCCGTCGCCGATCTCGCGGAGGTCGGCGGAGAAGGTCTCGTTGTCCTTCAGCGACCCGTGCTGCTCCACCTGGGAGTTCCGGTCGTTGAGCGCCTCCTGGGAGTCAGTGAGGATCGCGAAGCCGTCGACGATGTCGAAGAAGAGGCGGTCGTCCTCGGTCTGGATGCGGGTGAGGGTCTCCTCGGCGCGGTCCTCGTCCTCGACGGCGACGGCCACCGCGTACAGGAACTCCTCCTGGGAACTCACCCACACGGCGACGCCGAAGCGCTGCCCCAGCCACGGCTCGACCTCCGTCGCGTAGTCGAGGTTGAGGTCGGGGTAGAGCTCCTCGAACAGTTCCTCGCCGAAGTCCTCGTCGGAGCCGCCGAGGTCGTCCTTCACGGTGTCGGGCAGCCGTTCGTAGAACTGGGCGTAGGAGGCCCACTGCCCGCCGCTGGGTTTGAGGTCGACCTTGGCGAACGCCAGGGAGGAGCCGGGCAGCACCGACTCGGGCTGCGGTCCGCCGAACAGGTTGTTCACCAGCGCCATCGACGCCCACACGCCGCCGCCGACCAGGGCCACCGCCAGCACGATGGACAGCGGGATCATCCAGACCGGCTTCTTGCGGGGCGGCGGGCCCCCCGGACCGCCGTACACCGGCTGCCCGGGCGGCGGAAAACCGGGACCGCCCGGTCCCATCGGCTGCCCCGGCGGCGGACCCATCGGCTGTCCCACCGGCGGCCCCGAGGGGGCCGCCGGCGGCTGTCCCACGGGCTGCGGCTGCCCCAGCGGAGGGTGCCCCGGACCGGTCGGCTGGCCCGGCGGCTGCTGACCCCACTGGGGTGGCTGGTTGGGCTGGTCAGGGTAGGACATGGGACCTCCGGACACGCGGGGATCGTCACACAGAACTCTTCCGGTGGTCTGATCCCACGTGGGATTTTCCGGTTCCTCCCACCACCGGTTTGTGCCTGAAAAGTGACCGGGCCCGGTCGCGGCGGCCGGGCCCGGTCGGGGGCGTTCCGCGGTCAGCGGGCGCCGGAGAAGTCCACGCCGCTGTAGGAGGACAGCTTGCTCAACCGGTGCTCGCTGCTCACCCGGCGGATGGTGCCGCTGCGGCCGCGCATGACCAGGGACTCGGTGACGGCGCCGCCGTCGGCGTAGCGCACCCCGCTGAGCAGCTCCCCGCCGGTGATCCCGGTCGCGGCGAAGAACACGTCCTCGGAGGAGACCAGGTCGTCGGTGAGCAGCACCCGGGACAGGTCGTGTCCCGCGGCCTCGGCCTTGCGCCGCTCCTCGTCACTGCTCGGCCACAGCTTCCCCTGGATCACGCCGCCCAGGCACTTGAGGGCGCACGCGGCGATGATGCCCTCGGGGGTGCCGCCGATGCCCAGCAGCAGGTCGACGCCGGTTCCGTCGCGCGCCGCCATGATCGCCCCGGCGACGTCGCCGTCCGAGATGAACTTGATGCGGGCGCCGGTCTGGCGCACCTCGTGGACCAGCTGCTCGTGCCGGGGCCGGTCCAGGATGACCACCGTGATGTCCTGCGGGTCGCCGCCCTTGGCCCGGGCCACCGCGCGGATGTTGTCGGCGACGGGGGCGTTGATGTCGACGACGTCGGCCGCGGCCGGTCCGGTGACCAGCTTCTCCATGTAGAACACGGCGGACGGGTCGAACATGGAGCCGCGCGGGCTCACCGCGATCACCGAGATCGCGTTGGGCATGCCCATCGCGGTCAGCCGGGTGCCGTCGATGGGGTCCACCGCGACGTCGCACTCGGCGCCGTTGCCGTCGCCGACCCGCTCGCCGTTGTACAGCATGGGGGCGTTGTCTTTCTCACCCTCACCGATGACGACCGTGCCCTGCATCGACACGGTGCTGATCAGGTGGCGCATGCCGCGGACGGCGGCGCCGTCCGCGCCGTTCTTGTCTCCGCGGCCCACCCAGCGGGCGGCGGCCAGCGCCGCGGCCTCGGTGACCCGTACCAGTTCCAGGGCCAGGTTGCGGTCGGGAGCGTCGTGCGGGATCGGTACCGGAGCGTTCGCAGTGGTCATGGCAAGCCCTTTCCGATTCGGCTCTTCCGCCCGGGTGGGTGCGGAGAACGCGCTGATTCTCTCAGCCTCGGTCGCCGCTGGGTCGTGCGGGACCCGCTGGCGTACTCTCTTCAACACTAGGCGAGCCTTTCGCAGGCGATTGGGGACGATTGAGTTGACAGTGGAGAAGGTGGAAAAGCCGGTGCGTGTCTCGGCCCGGGGCGCGGCCACACGCAGCGCGCTGCTGGAAGCGGCGTCGCACGTGTTCCGCACGGTCGGTTTCGACAAGGCCGGGGTCAGCGAGGTCGTCGCCCACGCGGGGGCCAGCGTCGGCAGCCTGTACCACCACTTCACCGGTAAGGCGGACCTCTACCTGGCGCTGTACGAGGAGTTTCAGCAGCGCCAGCAGGACAGGACGCACCAGGCGGTGGTCCGGGCGCGGGAGGCCGGGGAGAGCGACCCCCGCCGGCTCATGAACATCGCTGCGCGCGCCTACCTGGAGGGGTGCATCGAGGAGCGGGAGATCACCCGGCTCTTCTACAGCGGTGACAGCCCGCCCGGGTTCGAGGCGCTCATGCGCCGGCAGCTGCGGGAGTGGACCGGCCGCAACGCCGCCCTGTTCCGCAAGGCCGACGAGCCGGTGGACGAGGCGCTGCTGATGATCGTCACCGGTTCGATCTCGCTCGCGGCGACCGAGGTCATCGACCGGGAGGACCGCGAGGAGGCCCGGGAGCTCGCCGACGCGGTGGTGGAGCGGCTCAGCTCACTCGCACCCCGGGCGGAGTGACCCGCGACCATCGGGCAAGCTGGGAGGCGACAGAACCGAGACGCGGGGACGGAGTGGGAAGAACCGCATGAGCAGTGGTGGTCGCCGGACCGACAACACCTTCCTGGGCTACACGATCGTGCTGGGCGCGCTCGTGCTGCTGGTCGTGCTGGTCACGGTGGTGGTGGACGCGCGGCGGGAGGAGCGGATCCCCGCCGTCGACTACACCGCCGACGCGCTCTCCCTCAGCGAGATCGCGCCGTACCAGGCGTACGCCCCCGACCGGGAGCAGCTGCCCGAGGGCTGGACGCCGACCAGTTCGCGGCTGCGGGACGGCGGCGCGCTGGCGGGCGAGGAGCCGACCGAACCGATCCGCTGGTCGGTGGGGTTCGCCACCCCCGAGGACCGGCACGCCGCGTTCCACATCGGCGACGCCGACGCGGAGGGCTTCGTCGCCGAGGTCACCATGAAGGGCGAGGCCGACGGGGAGTCCACGGTGGACGGCCGGACCTGGGAGCGCCGGTACAACGAGGCCGAGGACGAGCGCTCCCTGGTGCTGCGCGCCGACGACGCCGTCCTCGTGGTCAGCGGGGGCGCCTCCTACGAGGAACTGGAGACGCTCGCGGGGACACTGGAGCCGCAGACGCCCCCACAAGAATGACATTACGGACATAAGGGGCTAGTGTCTCCGTGCTGACGCCGGACGGAGGTGTCAGCGGTCCCGGTGCGCGTCCACGCGCGCCCGCCGACAAGGAGCACCCCCATGCCGTGGACGGTCCCCGGCCAGATCGAGTTCGGCCCGGTCGCGACCCTCCTGGCCATCACCCTCCTGGCGGCCTCGGTCACGGTGAAGCCGTGGGTGGGACGCAGGGAGTACGCGCGACTGCTGACCGCCGCAGCCCACGACCCCGCCGCGCTCCTGCGGTTCCACCGGCGCTCCGCGGCCTCCAGCGCGGTCCTGCTGGCGGCCGAGGCCGCGGTGCTGGCCACGGCCGTGTCGCTGCCGTGGGCCGCGGTCGGACTGGGGCCGGTCGACACCGCCGCCGCGGTACGGAACTTCCTGACGCTCGGCGAGGCGACGGCCGCCCTGCCGCCGCCCCTCGGCGAACTGGGCCACGGCCTGGCGGTCGCGGCGGTCCTCGCGGCGGCCCTGGTCGCGGCGTTCACCGTGCTCAACACGGTGTCGGACCTCCGCACCCAGCGCCGGGCCGGACAGCCGCTCCTCCTGCTCGTCCAGGCCGCGCAACCCGACCACCCGGACCTCGGCGCGCTGCGGGCCCTCACCCCCGCACCCGGCAGCAGCGCGGGTGGGCGACGCTGTCCGCGGCCGCCCGGGACGTCGAGGTGGTCCTGCGGTTCCACGCCCTCCTGCCCGCCCTGCTCGTCGGCGACTTCGGACTCCCCGCGCTGCCCGCCTGGGCGGTGCTGGTCGGCCTGTTCTTCCTGAGCGTCCTCCGGGGCCCCGGAGGCTGGCGGACCGCCGCCCACAGCGTCCCGCCGCACGCCGCGGCCGCGGCGCTGTACCTGTTCTTCCTGCCCGGCAGCCTGCTGGTGCCGCTGCTGGTGACCGCCCTCAACGGCCCGGCCGCGGCCCTGACACCGCTGGCCGGACCGCAGGCGCCGCCGCGGGTCCTGGAAGTACTGCCCGACACCGAGGAACCCCGCTGAGGCCGCGGGCCCCGTTCGGAGAGGAGCATCCCCCATGCCGTGGACGGTCCCCGGCGAGGTCGAGTTCGGCCCGGTCGCGCTCACGCTGACCCTGGTGCTGCTGGCGACCGCGGTCGCGCTGTCGCTGTGGCCGGAACACCGGAGGATCGTGGCGGCGGTGCGGTCCTGGGAGAGCGTCCCCGACGAGCTCTTCCGGTTCCACCGGACCCGGATCCTCGTGTACACGGCGCTGCTGGCGGTGGAGGTCGCGGTGCTGGCCACGGCCGTGTCGCTGCCGCCGGAGGCGGTGGGGTGGGCCCCGGTCGACCTGTCCGCCACCGTGCACACCTTCCGGTCGCTCGCCGCGGTCCTGGACGGCGTCCCGCCGCCCATCATCTGGTCCGTGTCCGTCATGGTCGCCCTCCTGGGACTCCTCGCGCTGGGGGTCGTGGCAGCCCAGGGGGCCGTCAAGATCTGGGCGGTCCGCCTCCAGCGCCAGGCCAAGCTGCCCTTCGACGTGCTGTTCCAGGCGGCGCGGGAGAGTTCGCCCGAGGAGCGGGCCAGGGCGGCCCGGGCCGCCTATCCCCGGACGGTCGCCCAGCGCAGGCGGGCCACGGCGGTGACGGCACTCGGCGAGGCGGAGACCGCCCTGCGGTGCTACGGGATCTTCCCCGCCCTGCTCATCGGCGAGCTCGGCCTTCCCGTGCCCGTCGCCTGGGCCGTGCTGGCGGCGTACTTCCTCCTGTCCTACCGGCCGTTCGCCGAGGACTGGCGGGAGGCCGCCCTCCAGGCCCACGTCCACGTCGCGGCCATGGCGCTGTACCTGTTCTTCCTGCCCGGCAGCCTGCTGGTACCGCTGCTGGCGACCGCCGGCAACAGCCTGTACACGGCCCTGTCCCCGGTCGCCGGAGCGGACCCGGAAGGGACCGCGGAGACCCCCGGCACCGAGGAACCCCGCTGAGGCCGCGGGCCCGTTCGGAGAGGAGCATCCCCATGCCGTGGACGGGGTCCCCGGCGAGGTCGGGTTCGGCCCGGTCGCGCTCACGCTGACCCTGGTGCTGCGGGTCACCGCGGTCACGGTGGAACCGTGGCGGGAGCGCCGGACCACGCGCCGGATGCGGGCGGCCGGGAGCGGCGCCCCCCACGCGCTCACCCGGCTCTGCCGCGACTCACCCGGCGCCGCCGCGGTCCTGCCGGCGGCCCGGGACCGGTCGACCCCGTCGCCGCGGTACGGAACTTCCTGTCGCTCGCCGCGACCACGGCCGACGCACCGCCCCCTTCACCCGGCTGGGGGAGGTCGCCGCCCCCTCCTGGGCGGCTTCGCGCTGGTGGTCGTGGCCTCCTACGCGACCGCCAGGACCCGGTGGGGGCACGCCGAACGCACGGCGGGACCGCCCGCCCGCTTCCCGGGGCCGGGGAAGCGGCCGCGGCCGGACCGGGGCAGGAGCGGCCCCCCACCCCCGGGACCGCGGCGCAGCGCGGGATGCCGGCGTGGACGGTGGCGGCCGAGGAGGTCGGGATCGTCCTGCGGTGCTACGGGATCGTCCCCGCCCTGCTCATCGGCGAGTTCGGCCTTCCCGTGCCCGTCGTCAGGGCCGTGCTGACGGCCCTGTTCTTCCCGCGCGCCGTACCGGTGCTCGGCCGGTGGGACTCCTCCGCCTCCGCCCGGCCGCGCGCCGCGGCACGGGAGCCTGGAGGTGCTGTGCGACACCGAGGAGCCCCGCTGAGAGCCCCGCCCGGGCGGTGGGAACGCTCAGAACGGGGTGTCGCCGTCCTCCCCGGGGGCGTCCTCGGCCAGGGCCGCGGCGAGCTTGGCACGGGCCCCCTCCAGCCACGCCTCACACGTCTTCGCCAGCTCCTCGCCGCGTTCCCACAGCGCCAGCGACTCCTTGAGGGTCAACCCGCCCGACTCCAGGCGGCGCACCACCGTCGCCAGCTCCTCGCGGGCCTCCTCGTAGCTCAGCTCCGGCTCGGCCGCCGTGTTCTCGCCCGTCGTCATGCTTCCTCATCATCCTCTCGGTCCTTGGCGATCGCGACCAGTCCGTCCTCGGCGAACCGCAACCGCAGCTCCTCGCCCGGCGCCACCTCGGAGGCCGACCGCACCACCGTGCCGTCGGCGCGCCGCACGATCGCGTACCCCCGCGCCAGGGTGGTGGCCGGGGACAGCGCGTGCAGCCGGGCACGGGTGTGCGCCAGGTCGTCGCCCGCCCGGTCCAGGGACGCGGTCAGCGCGCGGCGGCCCCGGTCGCGCAACCCCAGCACCTGCTCGATCTGCCGGTCCAGTTCCCGCGTCGGGCTGGCCAGCACCGGACGGGACCGCACCCCCGCCAGCCATGCCTCCTCGCGGGCGATCCCGCCCTGCAGCACCCGACGCGCCCGGTCCCGCAGCTGGTGGACGAGCTGCACCTGCTCGCCCACGTCGGGCACGACCTTCTTGGCGGCGTCGGTGGGGGTGGAGGCGCGCAGGTCCGCCACGTGGTCCAGCAGCGGGGAGTCCTGCTCGTGGCCGATCGCGCTGACCACCGGCGTGCGGGTGGCGGCGACCGCGCGCACCAGGGCCTCGTCGGAGAACGGCAGCAGGTCCTCCAGGGAGCCGCCGCCGCGCGCGATGATGATGACGTCGACCTCCGGGCGCGCGTCCAGCTCCTCCAGCGCGGCCAGCACCTCGCCCACGGCGCGGTCCCCCTGCACCGCGACCTCGCGCACCTCGAACCGGACGGCGGGCCAGCGCCGCCGCGCGTTCTCCAGCACGTCGCGTTCGGCGGCGGAGTCGCGCCCGCAGATGAGGCCGACCACGCCGGGCAGGAACGGCAGCCGCCGCTTGCGGGACTCCGCGAACAGGCCCTCGGCGGCCAGGGTCTGCCGCAGCCGTTCCAGCCGGGCCAGCAGTTCGCCCAGGCCGACGTGGCGGATCTCCAGGGCCTGGAGCGCGAAGGTGCCGCGCGGCACGTAGAAGTCGGGTTTGGCGTGGACGACCACCCGGGCGCCCGGCTCGGGGGCGGGATCGGCGGCCCGCAGCACCCGGATCGGGCAGGTCACCCGGGCCGACACGTTCGCCACCGGGTCGCGCAGCGTGAGGTAGGCCATGCCGCCGCGCCGGTTCAGCTCCGCGATCTGCCCCTCGACCCAGATGCGGCCGAGCCGCCCGATCCAGCCGCCGACGGCCTGCAGGACCACCCGCACCGGCTGCGGGGACTCCGGGGAACTCTCCATGCCCATGACGACGAGCCTAGACGCAGCCGGTGACAGCGTCGCGGGAGTGCGTCCTCACACGCCCCACGTCTTGGCGACGCGGACCGCCACCTCCACCGCCTGCATCCGCCCCGCCCGGGCCGCCGCGGCGCGCCGGGCCGGGTCCAGCGGGTCGCGGCCGAACGCGGCGCGGGCCTCCGGGCTCGGGACGACCAGCGTGTGCCGGGTGCCGTCGGGCAGCGCCGCCAGCTCCGCCTCCGGCCGGGGCCGCAGGCCCGTCGCGCCGGGGGCCAGCACCACCACCCGATCGTGGCCGGCGGCCAGGTCGGCGTTGGCCGCGGACCGCACACCGCCGTCGACGTACCACCGGCCGTCGATCTCCACCGGCGGCCACAGCCCCGGCACCGCGCTGCTCGCCGCGACCGCCCGCACCAGGTCGACGCCGTCGGCGCGGGAGAACGTCCGCAGCGCCCCGGAGCGCGCGTCCACCGCCGTGACCACCAGGTTGTGCTCGGGCCAGGCGGGGACGGGCAGCCGGGCGGCGATCACCGGTTCCCGCACCGCCTGGGAGAAGCGGGCCGTGGTCGAGGCGATCAGGCCGACGCGGGCGCGTCCCGCCTCCGGGGAGCGCGCCGTCAGCAGCGCGCCCGCCACCCGCAGCGTGCTCCACCACCGCGGCCGGGCCGCGATCTCGGCGTCCGCCGGAGCGAGCTGCCGCTCGTACAGTTCGTCGAGGTCCAGACCCGAGGTGAGCTGCGCCCCCGCCGAGGCGCCCGCCGAGGTGCCCAGGACCAGGTCGGCGTCGCGCAGGTCCACCCCCGCGTCGCCCAGACCCGCGAGAATCCCGATCTCCCAGGCGAGCCCGACGATGCCGCCACCGCCCAGCACCAGCGCCTTGCCCATGGGGGAGCACTCCTTCGCGTCCGCGTCCCGCTCGCGTCGTTCCCACGATACGAGTCGGAGGTCACACTGGTGGAACGGTGGTCCGGCGGCGGACACGCGCCCGGCCGCGCTGGTCGGACCGGACGGAACCGGGGCTGGACGGAATCGGGGCCGGGCGGTTCACCGCCCGGCCCCGGTCCGGCGCCGTCACCCCCGTGTGGAACCCTTACTCGGCGGACTGCTGGGCCTCCAGCTTCTTCACCCGGTTCTCGAACATGCGCACGAACTCCGGCCGGTTGGCGTGGGCGGCCTCGTAGGCGCGGAGTTGCCGGACCTCGTCGATGGTGAGCTTGCGCAGCCGGGCGCGGACCGACGGCAGCGTCAGGGAGTCGTAGTTGGGCAGCGGGGCCTCGGCGGGCGCCTGCTCGGGGGCCGCGGCCTGCCCGGCCGGCTCCTCCCCGGCGGCCTCCGCCTTCTCGGCCTCCTGCACGGCCCCGGTGAACGCCGAGGTGGGCGCCGCCACGGTGGTGGCCTCCGCGACGTTCAGGGTCTCGGCGATCTCCGCCTTCTCCTCGGCCGTCAACGACTCGGCGCCGGACGGTTCGGCGGTCTCCGGCTCCGCCTTCTTCTCCGGCTCCGCGTCCTTCGCGGGCTCGGCTCCGGCGTCGGCGGAGGGCTCTTCGGGCGCCTGTCCGGGGGCGGCCGCGGCCTCGGGGGCCTGCGCGGTCTCCAGCGGCTTGACGGGCGCGGGCGGCTGGCTGGGCTGCTGCTCGCCGGAGGAGACCGCCTCGGTGGCGAACTCCGCGGCGGCGTCGGCGTCGGCGGTCTCGGCCGGGGTCGTCTCGGTGACGGCGCCCTCGGCGCGCTCCGCCGGGACGTCGCCGGCGGCCATGTCCGCGGGTTTGCTGGACACCACGGGACGGGTGGACCTGCCGAACAGACGCTTGAACGCGTCACTGATTCTGCTGGTCAGGGAGGGCTTCGACATGGGACTCGGAGGCTCCTGAGTGGTCACGGTCAAAACGGTGCGGGCACATCCGACAGAGTCGCTCCGGGACGCTGTCGGGACGGCAGTGATGTGTTGTGTTGCGCAGATAGCCAGAATAGGGGAGTTTCCCTCGCCGCAGCCGGAGGGCGCAAGAGAGTTCGCCAGGTCGGGACCGGCGCGAGCCTTCGGTGTGACCCCCGGAAGGCGCTGGTTCCCCGGCTGGCCCGGTCGAGGGGCACGGCCCGTAGGATGGGGGGCATGACTGCGACGAACCGCCGCCGTGTCCTCCTCGCCAAGCCCCGTGGTTACTGCGCCGGGGTCGACCGCGCTGTCATCACGGTCGAGAAAGCCCTCGAACAGTACGGGGCGCCGATCTACGTGCGCAAGCAGATCGTGCACAACACCCACGTCGTGCGCACGCTGGAGGAGCGCGGCGTCATCTTCGTCGAGGAGACCTCCGAGGTGCCCGAGGGCGCCACCGTGGTCTTCTCCGCCCACGGGGTCTCCCCCCAGGTGCACCAGGAGGCGGCCGAGCGCAACCTGCGGACCATCGACGCCGCCTGCCCGCTGGTCACCAAGGTGCACAAGGAGGCGCAGCGCTTCGCCGCCGAGGACCTCGACATCATCCTCATCGGGCACACCGGCCACGAGGAGGTCGAGGGCACCAGCGGACACGCGCCCGAGCACATCCAGATCGTCGACGGCCCCGAGGAGGTCGCCTCCATCCAGGTCCGCGACCCCGACCGGGTGGCCTGGCTGTCGCAGACGACGCTGTCGGTCGACGAGACCAACGCCACCGTGGAGGCGCTGCGGGAACGCTTCCCCAACCTGATCGACCCGCCCAGCGACGACATCTGCTACGCCACCTCCAACCGCCAGGCCGCGGTCAAGGCGATCGCGCCGCAGTGCGACCTGTTCGTCGTGGTCGGCTCCGCCAACTCCTCCAATTCGGTGCGCCTGGTGGAGGTGGCCCGCGACGCCGGGGCCCGCGCCTCCTACCTGGTCGACAACGCCACCTTCCTGGAGGAGGAGTGGCTGGAGGGCGTCACGACCATAGGCGTCAGCAGCGGCGCCTCGGTGCCCGAGATCCTGGTGCAGGAACTGCTCGACCGGCTGGCCTCGTACGGCTTCACCGACGTGGAGGAGATCGAGACCGAACGGGAGAAGCTCACCTTCGCCCTGCCCAAGGAACTGCGTTCCCGGCGGGCCAGGGACAACGGCTCCCTGGTCGGCAGGCCGCTTCCGGTCTCCCCCGCCTGACCGCTCAGGAGGGACCGCGCCGGGGCCTGCGGCGACGGCGGCCGTTCAGCTCGTCGCCCAGCTCCCGCACATTGCGCGCCAGGCCCCGCAGCACGGTGATCACCAGCAGCAGCGCGGTCCCGCCGAACAGCCAGGGGGCGGCCTCGGCGAGCCGGGCGCCCAGGCCGACGGCCACGCCCCGCACGAAGTTGTCGCCGCCCAGGGTCAGCAGGCACTCGGCGGCCAGCGCGCCGCAGAAGTAGGCCAGGGGCGGGCTCACACTCAACGCCAGCAGGTCGCTGGAGCGCACGGTCAGGGCGGCCAGCACGCAGGCGGCCGCGAAGGCGGCCCCGTTCACCGCGGAGTGCCCGACGGCGGTGGCCGCCAGCGCCGAGACCAGGCTGGCCAGCACGATGCACAGGACCGCGCCGCGCGCGGTGAGCCGCAGCGGGGCCCCGCCCGGAGAGGGCGGCGCACCGCTGCGGTGCCGGGGCGCGCGAGCGGACCGCCGGGGCGCGTGGGTGTCCCGCCGAGTCGTCATCGCGCCTCCCTCCTGTCACCAGTGGTGATCAGTGTCTCACTTCGGGCGAGGTGTCCGGTTCTCCGGTACCCGCCGTGTCGCCGTTTCCCTCCGCGACGGTCCCGTCCAGCAGTTCCGGCGCGGTCAACGACCGGGGCTGCTCCCGCACCCCCCGCGGCGCGTCCAGGTCGCCGTCCACCAGTCCCAGTTCCCCGAACCGGCGCGCCGTCACCAGCACCCGGTTCTCCAGGGAGCCCACGGCCTGGTTGTAGGAGGTGACCGCGCGCGACAGCGCCCGCCCCAGCCCGCCCATGTGCCCGCCGAGGGTGGCGAGCCGCGCGTGCAGCTGCCTGCCCAGCTCGAACACCTGGCGGGCGTTGCGGCTCAGCGCCTCCTGCTGCCACGCGTACCGGGCGGTGCGCAGCAGCGAGACGAGCGTGGTGGGCGTGGCGATGTGCACCCGCCGGGCCAGGGCGTACTCCAGCAGGTCCGGGTCGCGTTCCAGCGCCGGGGCGAGGAACGCCTCCCCGGGGATGAACAGCACCACGAACTCGGGGGCGGGGGAGAACGCCGCCCAGTACGCCTTGGCGGCCAGCCGGTCCACGTGCGCGCGGACCTGCCGGGCGTGCGCGGCGAGCCGGTCCTCGCGCGCCTCGGGGGAGTCGCTCTCCACGGCCTCCAGGTAGGCGGAGAGCGGCACCTTGGAGTCCACGACGACGTTCTTGCCGCCCGCCAGCCGCACCACCATGTCGGGGCGGAGCACACCGTCGTCGGTGGCGGCGTGGGCCTGCTCCTCGAAGTCGCAGTGGGCCGCCATGCCGGCCAGCTCGGCGGCGCGGCGCAGGTGCAGCTCTCCCCAGCGGCCGCGGGCCTCCGGCCGCCGCAGCGCGGTGACCAGGGCGTCGGTCTGGTCCCGGAGCCGCTCGGAGCCCTCCCGCACCAGCTCGACCTGCTTGACGAGTTCGGCGTGGGCGGCGCGGCGGCCCGCGTCCACCTCCCGCAGCTGCTCCTCCACCCGGGACAGCGTGTGGCGCAGCGGGGCGAGGAGGTGCTCGATCGCCTCGCGGCGGTGGTCCAGGTCGCTCTCGGCCGCCAGCCGCGCCGCCCGGAACCGCCCCTCGGCCAGTTCCAGGAAACGCTGGTTGGCGCCGTCCAGGGCGAGCGCCGCCAGCGACCGGAACCGTTCCTCCAGGTGCTCTTCGAGGTAGGCGGCCCGCTCCTCGGCGGCCCGGGCCCGCGCCTCGGCCCCCGCCCCCCGCGACCGCGCCAGCGCCCAGCCCAGGGCCGCTCCCGCGCCCAGCCCCACCAGCAGCGCGAGAACCACGGAGATCCCGTCCATGTCCAGCCATGCTGCCAAGCCCGGCGGGACGGGGAGGCGAACGCCACGCGGGGACGGTCCGTGCCCGCGCCGACCAGCACGGGGGTGCTTGGCGACGATCTAGACTCGATTGTCGTGAGTCTGTCTATCGGGATCGTCGGTCTGCCGAACGTCGGCAAGTCCACGCTGTTCAACGCACTGACCAAGAACGACGCTCTGGCCGCGAACTACCCGTTCGCCACCATCGAGCCCAACATCGGCGTGGTCGGTGTCCCCGACCCGCGCCTGGACACCCTGGCGGAGATCTTCGGGTCGGCCAAGACCGTCCCGGCCACCGTCACCTTCGTGGACATCGCGGGGATCGTCCGGGGCGCCTCCGAGGGCGAGGGCCTGGGCAACAAGTTCCTCGCCAACATCCGGGAAGCCGATGCGATCTGCCAGGTCATCCGGGTGTTCGAGGACCCCGACGTGACCCACGTGGAAGGGGGCGTCGACGCCGCGCGCGACATCGAGACCATCAACACCGAGCTGATCCTGGCCGACCTGCAGACCCTGGAGAGGGCGCTGCCGCGGCTCGCCAAGGAGGCGAAGACCAACGCCAGGGACAAGGACAAGCAGGCGGTCCTGGCCGCCGCCGAGACGGCGCGCGAGGTCCTCGACGGGGGCCGGACCCTGTTCGCGGGCGCCGAGGAGGCGGGGCTCGACGTCTCGCTGCTGCGCGAGCTGAACCTGCTCACCGTCAAGCCGTTCCTCTACGTGTTCAACGTGGACCTGGAGGAGTTCGCCGACGAGGCGCTGCGCGCCAAGCTGTCCGACCTGGTGGCTCCGGCCGAGGCGATCTTCCTGGACGCCAAGATCGAGGCGGAGCTGACCGAGCTCGACGACGCGGAGGCGGCCGAGCTGCTGGAGTCGATGGGCCAGACCGAGTCCGGTCTGGCGCAGCTGGCCCGGGTCGGTTTCGCCACGCTGGGGCTGCAGACCTACCTGACGGCGGGCCCCAAGGAGGCGCGCGCCTGGACCATCCGCAAGGGCGCCACCGCGCCGGAGGCGGCGGGCGTCATCCACACCGACTTCCAGCGCGGCTTCATCAAGGCTGAGGTGGTCTCCTTCGCGGACCTGGTGGAGGCGGGCTCCATGCAGGCGGCCCGGGCTGCGGGCAAGGTCCGCATGGAGGGCAAGGAGTACGTGATGGCCGACGGCGACGTCGTGGAGTTCCGCTTCAACGTCTGATCCCCCGGACCGGGCAGGGCATCCGGCACCGGGACGGCCGGGGCCGCGGCGGACAGCGGCGACGCGGGGAAGGGCGGAGCCGCCCCGCCCGCCGACCGGGCCGAGGCGCTCCGGCCCCGCGGCGGAACCCCGGTGACCGGTCGAGGTGCCCCTTCGCCGCAAAGCGGGCGAAAGGTTCGACGCCTTTTTCTCGGCCGCCTGCGCAAACACCGGTCCCGGAAACCGCAGAGCGTCAGGATCCCTCTCTCCCGCACGGCGGCGGGCGTGCCGGAAGCGCTATCGATGCCGTCGGCGGTGGAAACCACGACGCCGTCCGCCGAGGAACTCGAACCGCTCCGGGGCGGGACCGGGATCCGCCACTCGAACACGGACGAGACCGAAGCCTCCTCCGGTTCGCTGTCCGGGGCCGTTCTCCGGCTTGAGCAGAAACCGCCCGGACGGCTGGTCCGGCCGGGAGCGCGGACTCCGGACGTGCTCCCGGCCGGACCTCCGGCCCCGCAGAGCGGCCGGACCACGGGCGGCGGCCTCCACCGGAACCCGCTATCCGAACTGACATTTCCCTATTTCCGGACAACCCGTAAATCGCGTCTTGATCTTGTCCAATCCCTCTATGGTGTAGAACATTGACCCAGTCATGCCGTTTCCTTGCGGACCACCTCGGGTAGAGACGCCGAGTCGGGGAGAAAACACGATCTGGTAATGCTGCCGTAGATCCCGGGTCATGCCGCACCATGGAAGATGGGATAAACAACAGACGGATGGCGGAACCGGCGCCCCCGCGGCGGGGGGCGCCCGTGTGTGGATGGAGGCGCGATGGCTGGCAGGTCGGCCGCTGGGCGCGGGAGCGTCATCGACGAGGGCTCCTCCGCCGCGGCGGAGGAGCCCCTCGACGCCGCCCCCCGACGCGGCGGGACACGGCGGCCCCGCGCCGGGGCGGGAGGGCGCTGGTGGGTGTGGGTCGGCCGCGCCGTGCTGTGGGCATTCATCATCGTGGTGCTCTTCAACGGCCTGTGGCTGCCGCTGCGCGAGAACTTCTTCCCCCGGGCCGCCCAGGAACCGGTCGTCGACGACACCGTGGACTTCCCCGAGACCGCCGCGGCCTCCCTGGCGGTGCGGTTCGCCGAGGTCTACCTCAACGCCGACCCCGACAGGGCCGGTGAACGCGCCGAAGCCCTCGCCGAGTTCGTCCCCGAGGGCCGCGCCACCGCCTTCGACCTGCCCGGCGCGCACCTGTCCGCCACCGGCGTGGAGGTGCTCGTCGTCGACGTCCGCGACGAGCACAACGCGCTGGTGCGCCTGGCCGCCGACGTCAACGGCGAACCCATGACCCTGGACGTGCCCGTCTACGCCGACCAGGACGGAACCGCGCTGGTGGTGTCGGGCCGCCCCGCGCTGCTGGCCGCCCCCGACAAGGCCGTCCTGCCCGACACCTCGTTCGAGACCGACCCCGACGCCCGGGCCGCGCTCGAACCGACCCTCAAGGGGTTCTTCGAGGCCTACGCGCAGAACCACGAACACCTCGACCCCTACCTCGAACGGGGCGCCGACATCGCCGCGCTCCCCGACGGGCTCCTGCGGTTCGGGGCGGTCACCGAGGTCAAGGTGCCCGCCGCGGTCCGGGACGCCGCGCAGGACGTGCGCGTCGCCCAGGTCACCGTGGTGTGGCTGCTTCCCGGAGAGGGCGAGGAGGACGCCGCCGAACTCACCCAGAGCTACGACGTCACCGTCGTCGGGGACGACGGGGACTGGCGCGTGCGCGACATCCGGGGCGCGCTCAACTCGTTCGGGTGACCGGCGCGCCACAATGGTCGCGACCGGCCCAGCCACCGTTCAAGGAGAGGCAAGGACCATGCAGGACAGCACCCAGGACACGGAGGGGGTCGGCTAGATGCTCTCCCTCCTCACCGGCTCCGCGGTCGACCTGGCCGACACGGCGTCCCCCGCGCTGCTGTGGGCGGCCCAGGTCACCGACAGCCCCAACACCACCGGGCTGGCCGACTGGCTCCGCGGCTTCTTCGGGCCGCTGTTCCTGGTGATCGTGTCGATCGTCGCGATCTTCTTCCTCTTCACCAGGGAGATCACGCGGTTCGCGCAGTTCATCATCCTGGCGATCTTCATCGGGATCGTGTTCTACGTTCCCGGGATCATCGAGGTTCTCGCCGTGGCGATCGCGCGAGCCATGGGCGTGAACACCGAGTAGGAGGCCGGGGACGTGGATCTGCCCACATACACCAGGATCTGGCGTATCGAGAAGCGGCTGTACAAGCTGTACGACTTCCGACTGCCGGTCCCGGTCTCACTCGTCACCATCGGTGTCTTCGTGGGCACGTCCGTCGTCTGGTGTCTGCTGATGGGACTGCTGGGAGTCCCCTTCCAGACCCCCTGGCACGTGGTGTGGCTCGTCCCTCCCGGGGTGATCACGTTCCTGGCGACCCGCCCCGTCATCGAGGGCAAGAGCCTCACCGAACTGCTGCGCTCCCAGCTCGTCTACGCCGCCGAGGCGAGGGTCTACACCCGGCTCGCCCCCGAGTACGAGTCGGACCGGGTGGTCGTCACGGCGCGGGTGTGGCGCCGCGACCCGGCCGCCGGGCCGCTGCCCGCCCTTGGCGGGCAGACCGCCCGGAGCGCCGAGCAGCAGCGTGCCCCGCACGCCGAGGCCGCCGAACCCGAGGCGGTGGAACGGCCCGACCCCGCCGGGGCGCCGGAGCCGGCCGGCTCCGGCGACGCGCCCGCCGCCGAACCGGTGGCCGCGCACCACTTCGCGGAGAGCGGCCGGGACGCGGGGGAGCGGCGGGCCCCCCGGCCGCCGTTGTCCCGGCGCGTCCTCAACTACTTCGGTTTCGGGCTCCGACCGGAACCCCCCTCCACCGCCGGGGAGGAGCCCCCCGCCCTCCCGCGCCCGGAGCCGGGAGCAGCCGCCGACCGGCGGGCGGGACTGGCGTCCGCCCGGAGCCGCGACGACGCGCCCAGCCCGCTGTTCCTGCGGGAACGCGACCGGCCGGACGGCGCGGACGGAACGCGCGAGGACACCGACGCCGAGGCGGCCCCCGAGGTGGCCCCGGGGCAGACGCCGTGGCCGGAGTCCGAGTGGATGGTCGGGGACGCCGACGCCCCCGGACCGCAGCCCCGGACCGCCGAACCGGAGGGCGCGGCGGCACGGGCCGAAACGGAACGCAGGACGGCCGAGGACCGCGCCGTGGCGCGCCGCCGAGCCGAGGAGATCATGGCCGCACCCGAACCGGAGCCGACACTCGACGCCGACCCCGGGGCCGTCCCGGAACCGGAGCGGGCGGAGCAGACCTCCCCCGCCGACGTCCCCACCCAGCCGTCCCGGGTCGAGGACCTCGCGGACGTCGCCGCTGAGAAAGCCCACCGCAGAGCCGGACGATCGCCCGGCGGATGCAACGGGCCCGCGCCGCGGCGGAACAGGCCCGTGCCGCAGCGGAGCAGACCCGGACAGAGCCGGAGCAGGCCCGGGTCGAGGCGGAGCCGTCCAGCCCGCCCGCGCACGGGTACGGCGCCGGGCTGCCCGCCCCGCAGGAGGAGACCCGGCCGGAGCCCGACCCCTCCCGGCCGCGTCCCCGCCCGCACGCCGCCCCCTGGGACCTGCCGCCGGTGGCGCGCACCGGCGACACCGGGGTCCCCGAATCCGCCCCGGCCACCGCGCCGTCCCTGTGGGACGAGCCCGACGACACCGCGGCCGCGGACACCCCGTCCGGTGGTGCGACCGCCCCGGACCGGCGCGACGACGAGCCGTCGCCCGCCGCCGACCCCGGCGAGCCCGACACCTGGACGGCCGACCTCTCCGCCGACCTGCCCTCCCTCGCCGAGCAGATCCGCGCCAGCGCGGCCGCCAAGCCTCCGCTGGAGCTGGACCACGGCACCGGCGAGCACGACAGCTTCACCGACGTCACCCGGCCCCGCCCCGAGGAGCGGCCGGCCGAGCCGGAGCCCGCGCCCGCCGAACCGGAGGCGCCCGGCGACGCCGCGACGGCGGAGTCCTCGGTCGGCGGCTCCTCCGGCGAGGACACGTCCGCCCCGCCGCGCAAGTCCCCCCTGCAGCTCGACCACGGCACCGGCGCGTGGGAGGAGCTCACCGCGCTGCGCGGAGCGTCCGCCGAGCCCGCAGAACCCGAGCCCGCCCCCGAACGGCCCGCGCCCGCCACGCCCCCCGCGCCGCCCCCCAAGCCTCCGCTGGAGCTGGACCACGGCACCGGCGAGCACGACAGCTTCACCGACGTCACCCGGCCCCGCCGCACCGAGGAGGAACTGGCCGCCATCGAACAGGCCGCGCTGCGCCGCCGCGGCCCGACCGGGCCCGCGGAGCACACCGACGCCGCGACCGACGACACCCCGGCCGACGACGGCGCCGACCGCGGCGCCCCGAAACCGCCGTCCCGCCAGTCCAGCCGGCTCGCCCGCGGGGTGCGCTCATCGGGCAGCACCCCCGGCGGCGACACCCCCGACCCCCGGGAGCGGGAGGAGCGGCCCGCCGCGCCGGCGGCCGAACGCGGCCTGCTCACCCGGTTCGTGGACAACGCCCGCAGAGTCGGCGAAGCCCTCACCCCCGCCCGCGGCACCGCGACCCCGCGACAGGACCCCGCCGAGGCGTCCCCCCAGCGGCCCGCCGACCACAAACCCGACCTGCAACTCGACCACGGCACCGGCGAGCAGCAGCTGTTCTCCGGCTCCACCACGCCCGGCGGCGGCAGCACCCCGCCCGCCGCCCCGTCCGACGGCGGCCCCGTCCCCGCACACGCCGAGAACTCCCCCGGCGGCGGCACCCGCGGCTGGCGCCGCCTGGCCCGCGTGGTCACCGGCGGCAACTCCGTCAGCAGGCCCCAGCTGCCGCCCGCCGAACTGGAGCGGCTGCGCACCCCGCTGAACGCCCCCCGCGGCCTGGTCGTGCTCGGCTGCACCGGCGGCGCCGGACAGACCGTCACCACGCTCATGCTCGGCCACACCCTGGCCGCCTACCGCGACGACCGCGTGGTCGCCGTCGACATCAACCCGGGCCCGCAGAGCCTGTCCCGGCGGGTCCGCACCGAGACCCCCGAGACCCTCACCTCCCTGCTCGCCAACACCGACGCGCTGCACGCCTACTCCACCCTGCGCGGCTACACCTCCCGCACCCCCAGCGGCCTGGAGGTCGTGGCCACCCTGGACGACCCCTACGTGCAGACCCTCGACGACCGCGACTACGTCACCCTCACCGGCACCCTGCGGCGGCACTACCAGATCACCCTGCTCGACCCGGCCGCCACCGGCGTGGCCCGCGCCCTGCCCGTGGTCGACGGACTCGTCCTGGTGGCGCCCGCCAGCGCCGACGCGGCCCGCTCGGTGGCGCTGACCTTCGAGTGGCTCGACGGCCACGGCTACGCCGACCTGCGGTCCCGCGCGATCGTCGTGATCAACGGCGTCAGCCGGCGCAGCCTCGCCGACGTGGACGCCGCCGAACAGGTCGCCCGCGGCAACTGCCGCGCCATCGTCCGGGTCCCCTGGGACGACCACATCGCCGCCGCCCGGTCCGTCATCGACGTCAAGGCGCTGCGCCAGACCACGCGCCGCGCCCACGCCGCCCTGGCGGCGGTGGTGGCCGCCCACCTCGCCGCACACACCACCGAGCCGAAACGGTGACCCCCGCACCGTTCCACCGCCCCACACCCGCGCAGGAGGAGAGCCGATGAACGTCAGCAGGCGCGCCAGCAGGCTGGCGGTCCGCTATTTCGACGATCGCGTGCTGCTCAGCGACACCGAAGCCTGGGCCTACTTCCGCCTGCCCACGATCTCCTACGAGTTCTCCACCCCGGAGGAACGGGAGGCCCTGGCCACCAACATCACGATCGCGCTGGCCGCGATCCGGATGAACGACGCCGAGGTGCACCTGCGCATCGCCCACCGCACCTACCCGGCCGCGGAGTGGGCGACCCGGCTCGACGCCACCTCCGACTCCGGCCCCGGCTGGTACGACTACCTCGACGAGATGTACCGGCACGTGTGGGCCAAGGACTTCTGGACCAAGGAGGTCTACCTGGGGGTGCGCCTGGGGCAGCGCGGAGTGCGCGCCCAGCTCTCCCAGGGCGTGTTCGCGCAGCTGTTCGGCGTCTACCAGCGCACCGAACAGGTCCTCGGCCTGGAGGACGACGCCGTCGACGACCGGGAGATCGCCCGCTGGACCGACCAGGCCGAACGCCTCGGCCGGGCGCTGGCCGCCAGCTCCCTGCACGCCCGCCACGCCCGCGCCGCCGAACTGGCCTGGCTGCTGCGGCACGCCGTCACCGCCACCATCGAGGAGCCCCGCGAGTCGGCCGCGGGCCGCCGCCGCTGGGGCCGCGGCGAGATCGAGGCGCTCGTCGACGGCGTGATCCACAACGGACGCTCCCACCTGCGCCTGGAACAGGCCGGCGGCGAAGCGTACGTGTCGTACCTGTCGTTCTCCCGCTTCCCCGACCTGATGCCGTTCCCCGACGGGGAGCCGTGGCTGCACTACGCCGACGCGCTGCCGTTTCCCGTGGAGGCGTCGCTGCGCATGAAACTGGTGCCGCCCGCCAAGGCCAGCCGGGACGTCTCCCGCCGCCTCGCGCACGCCCGCGACATGCAGGCCCACATGAGCGAAGCCGGCGCCGAACCCGACATCGCCCTGGTGGAGCAGATCAACGCCGCGCGCATGCTGGAGCACGGCATCACCAAGGAGCGGCTGCCGTTCGTGTACGGCTGGTACCGGCTCATGGTGGCCGCCCCCACCCACGACCTGCTCGTGCAGCGGGTCGAGGCGGTCGTCGAGCACTACCGGGACATGGGCATCGACATCACCCAGTCCACCGGCGACCAGTTCTCGCTGTTCTGCGAGTCGCTGCCGGGCGACCGGCTGCGGCTGGAGGCGTACGTGCAGCGCCAGCCGCTGCGCACCGTCGCGGGCGGCATGCCCACCGCCACCGTGGAACTCGGGGACCGCCGCGACGCCGACGGCGCGGGCTGGATCGGCCCCTACATCGGGGAGACCCTGGGCCGCGCCCGCTCCATCGTGCACTTCGACCCGATGGTCGCCGCGGCCCGCAACCGGCCCACCGCCATCGCCATCACCGGCGAGCCCGGCGGCGGCAAGACCACGCTGGCGCTGCTGCTCATCTACCAGCTGGCGCTGCGCGGGGTCACGGTCGCCGCGATCGACCCGAAGGGCGACGCCGAGTCCCTGGTGCAGCTGCTGCGGCGGCGCGGCCGCAAGGCGCGGATCATGTCGCTGGAGTCGGCGCAGGCCGGACTGCTCGACCCGTTCGGGTTCGGCGACGACCTGCCCACGAAGAAGACGATGGCCACCGAGACGCTGCGGCTGCTGCTGCCCCGCATGAGCGAGGAACGCGAGTCCGCGATGATCCAGGCGGTGGCGGCGGTCGCCAACCAGCCGCAGCCCAGCCTCGGCAAGGTCGTCACCCACCTGGAGTCCGCCGACGACGCGGCCTCCCGCAACCTCGGCGCGGTCCTGCGGTCCATGTCGGAGATGCGGCTGGCCAGCCTCTGCTTCGACCCGCAGGGCGACACCCAGGTCGACACCGAGGGGTGGACCACCGTGTTCACCCTGGGCGGCCTGACCCTGCCGGACTCCACGATCCACCGCGACGACTACAGCTACGAGCAGCGGCTCAGCGTGGCCCTGCTCTACCTGGTCAGCCAGTTCGCCCGCCGCCTGATGAACGGCCTGGACCGGCGGCTGCCCAAGGCGATCTTCCTCGACGAGGCGTGGGCGGTGACCTCCACTCCGGAGGGCGCCAAACTGGTGCCCGAGGTGTCCCGCATGGGCCGGTCCCGCAACACCGCGCTCATCCTGGTCAGCCAGAACGCCGGCGACCTCCTCAACGAGCAGGTCACCAACTGCCTCTCCAGCGTCTTCGCGTTCCGCTCCACCGAGCGGGTCGAGGTGCGCGACGTCATGGCGCTGCTCGGAATCGAACCGTCCGAAGAGCACATTGCCGCGTTGCGCAACCTCGGGAACGGGGAATGCATTTTCCGGGATCTCGACGGGCGAGCCGGACGTATCGCCGTCGACCTCGTCTCAGAAGAGCTGCTTCGGTGGCTCGACACCAACCCGACACGGCGAAAGCCCCAGGTTGAGGAGGACGGCGCTTTGGTGGGCAGCACCGCGCGGGACATTCGGGAGCCGCTGTCATGACGTTGTTGGGCCGGGTTCGGCGGCTCGACCTGCGACGGGTCGCTTTTTTGGCCGCGCTGTTGTTAGCTTTTGTGCTGGTTCCAATAGGTTCGGTCCAGGCCGCCGTTCCGGGCTGCGAGGGAGAACCGGCGCCTCAACCGGAGGCGGCGGGCTCGGGCGCGGACGGGTTGCTGGTGCCGCCCCAGGCGGCGGACGCCGCCGCCGCTTCCCCTGACGGCCTTCCCCCGGACGCCAGCCTTTACGGCCAATACGGAACCGCCGGACAGCAGTGGCACACCATCCGTGAATCCTGCGTGGACAAACTGAGTTCCAGTGCCGTCGCCACGCTGAGCAACACCGCCTGGGACCTGTCCAAGACCATCAACCAGTCCACGATCACGGTCTACCAGGCCGCCACCTCCGACGGTCTGCTGGACAGCTTCAACCGCCTGGTCGAGAGCGTCGTCGCCGAACTCCGCGAGGGGATCTGGCGTCCGCTCCTGCCGACAGTGATCATCCTCGGTGCGGTATGGCTGGGCTGGTACGGCCTCATCCGCAAGCGGGTCACCCTGACCCTCGAGAGCGCGGTGTGGATGGTGCTCGCCACGACTCTGGGGATCTGGATTCTGGTCAACCCGGGACAGATTCTCGGGTATGCGAGCACGGTGGTTAATGCGGGGGGTCAACTGGTCAATTCTGCTCTTTCTAGGATTTCCTATTCTGGGGTGGCTAGTGCTTGTCCTTTGGGGGCTCCTGGGCTGGAGAAGGCGGAATGGGAAAGCGATAATGATTTTGCAGTAAGACAAAACTCGCAGATGCTCTGGTCGGGGTTGGTGTGTCGTCCGTGGGTTGCTGGAGAGTTTGGAACCGACCCCGCTGTGAGTAGTGCGGCCGAACAGGAGTACGGTGTTGCTCTTCTCGAGGCTCAAGGAATAAGTCGGATAGAGCAGCAGAGAATCGCTGAAGGCGAACTTGCCGTTTCTGAGCTGATCCAAGAGAAGCAGGATGGTTATCAGAGTATAGCCGAAGGAATTCAAGACAATTATCCAGCGATTTACCCGCTCTTTGAAGGAAGTCAGCAAGGAAGCCGGTTGGGTATTGCCTCTCTGGCTCTCTTTGCATCGATTTTCGCGGGTGGACTGATACTCGCTGGGTCGGTTGCCCTTATCGTCCTTAAGATTGGCTTCCTTCTGTTGCTCCTCCTGGCTCCGATCTTCCTTCTGATCGGTATCCATCCAGGATACGGGCGGACTGTCCTGGTCAGATGGTTCGAAATGCTCCTCGGCTTGTTGCTCAAGCAGGTATTCATCGTTCTGCTCATCTCACTACTGGTCATGTGCTACGGCCTGGTGATGGCCACAGACCTCGGCTGGGGCCTCCAGATGATCCTGCTGGCCCTGTTCACCGTGGCCCTGTTCATCTACCGCAGGCCGTTCGCGAACCTGTTCGCCTCGGTGAACGCCAACACCTTCACCTCGCGCATGGTCAGCGACGCGGTCAACAGCAGGGTGCTGGAGGCCAGCGCAAACGTGCTGCCGCCGGTCGCCTACATGAAGGCGCAGAAGTGGGGCCTCAACCGGGCACCGCAACTGGCCGCGGGGGCCGCGGCGATTCCGGCCGGTGCGGCTGCCACGGCGGGCGCGGCGGCCACGGCAGAGGCGGCCGACGCGGCGGGCGGCGACACCGGGGCGGAGACCGAGGGCGAGGGTGCCACCGAGAGCGGAGGGCGCGCCCGCGCACGGGGCGCTGCGGGTTACGGCCGGACCCAGGGCAGGGCGACACCGCCGCCGCTGAACCTCGACGGCGGCTCGGGAGGCGCGGCCCGGTCTGGTGCCGCGCCGCAGCGGGACTCCTCCCAGGCGCCGAGGCTTACCACGGCCGCTGCCAGCGGCGGCCTCTTCGAGGGAACAGGCGGCGGTGCGAGCAGCGGTGCCATCCCGCCGCGCCCCTCCGGTGGATACACCGGGGTCGGGGACACCGGGTGGAGTTCGGTGTTCGGCACCGGTTCCTCCGGCAATGCCCACCGGGCCGAGGCTCCCGCGCGGAACAGCGGGGACGCACCCCCGCCGCGAGCGGACTCCGCGGCCTCGGGAACCGGTCTGTTCGGCGGACGCACGGAGACTCCGCCGCAGGGCAGCACACTGCCCCGCCCCTCCCGCTGGGCGGGGCCCGGCACCCGGGGGGAGAAGCGCACCCCGCCGCCCGCCCGACCTGCCCCGGCTTCCGCGCCCACCGAGCGGAGCGGCGGCGACGGCGACACCTGGTTGACCGGATCGCGCAAGGACAACGACGCGCCGATCAGCCCGTTCTGGACGGGGGAGTCCGCGCGCCGCGACCGCACGCGGGACGTCCCCTTCTGGCTGGACAGCGATGACTGACCCGACCCGTGGAAAGCGCGGGGCCGTGGCGGCCCCGCGCCGCCACCCGTAACCCCCGACCCCGCCTCACCAGCAGGAAGCCCCCATGCCCAAGCCACTCTCCGACGGTGCGCAGCGTCTCGTCTTCGGCGTCCTGATCGTGGTCCTCGTGTCCTTCGGCATCTACTGGAGCGTGAGCGGCCCCGGCACGTCGGACCCGGAGCAGCAGGAACAGACCGGGGAAGGCGACGGAAACAACGCGGGCGGGGGAGACGAGGCCGACGATCCCGCCGTGCCCCTCCCCACGGTGGCGGCCGAGGACATGGCACTCGCCGACTGGTTGCCCTTCACCGAGGAGGAGTTTGTCGCGGCGGCGGCCGTGGCGCAGGCGTTCGCCGCCGACTACGGCACCGTCGACTACTCCGAGCCGCCCGAGGAGTACTACGACCGGCTCGGCCGGTACGCTGCCGAGGAGTACGCCCGGACCCTCACGCAGAGTTCCGGGGCCGAGGCACTGTGGGGGGAGCGCGCCGAGCAGGAGGCGGTCTCCACCGGCCGGGCGGCCGTGGAGTCGGTTCGCGGCTTCGACGAGGGGTCGATCATCTTCGTCCTCAGGGTGCAGTCCATCACCGAGGGCAACGACGGCGAGTCCCAGAACCTCGGCGACTTCGCCGTCACCATGGTCAGGGAAGGCGGGGAGTGGCGGGTCTACGACTTCCAACCGGCTGACGCGGGCAACCTGGGAGGCGGCTGATGCTCAGGATGTTCGTCCGCATGCCCCCGTCCGACGACGGCAGTTGCGCCACCCGCCTCGCGCTCGGCGTGGGACTGCTCGCCGCGGGCGTGGTGGGCATCGCGGTGATCGTCATTCCGCTGGCCACGGTCAACCAGAGCGTCGCCAACCTCACCGCTGGCGGTCTGAGTTGCACCAGCGAGACCGAGCAGGTGGCGGCCTCCGGATACGCCGAGGACTCCATCCCCGAGAATTACCTGGAGATCTACCAGCAGGTCGGCGAGGAGAAGGGCGTTCCCTGGAACGTCCTCGCCGGGATCGGCCAGGTGGAGAGCCATCACGGCCGCTGGGAGGGGCCGGGCATCACCGAGGGCCACAACGACTGGGGTGCCGCCGGGCCGATGCAGTTCGGTGCGTTGGACGGATCGGCGGCGGGCAACAGTTGGGGCGGCGAACCGATCATGCCGGTCGAGGACCGTCCCGAGGAGGGCTACGGCCAGGACGGCAACGGCGACGGCGTGGTGAACGTGTACGACCCGGCGGACGCCATCCCGGCTGCGGCCGACTACCTGCTCGCCCACGGCGCCGAGGACGACCTCCGCCAGGCGATCTACGCCTACAACCACGCCTGGTGGTATGTGGAAGATGTGCTGGAGTGGGCGGAGAAGTACGCCGATGGCGACTACACCGCAGGCGCTTCGGTCGCCACCGCGGTCAACTGCACGCTGACCGCGGACGGTGGCATCATCGGCACCGCGCCGGACGACCTCACCCAGGCGGTGGTGGACTGGGCGCTGGCCCAGCGCGGCAAGCCCTACGTGTGGGGCGGCACCGGTCCGAACGGATTCGACTGCTCCGGACTGGTGATGCGGGCCTACGAGAGCATCGGTGTGACGATCCCACGCGTCTCCCAAGACCAGTGGAACTACGGCCCCAGAATCCCCAAAGGACAGGAGCAGCCGGGAGACCTGGTCTTCTTCGACGTGCAGCGCCCCGGAGAACCCCCGGGGCCGGGACACGTCGGCATGGTCATCGGCGACGGCCTGATGGTCGAGGCGTGGTGCACCAACTGCGGGCCGATCGCGGTCCGCGAATACGACAGTCCCAACAGATCACCGATCATGGGATTCACCCGGCCACTGGAAGCACCGGAAGCTAAGGCGCAGTTGGAGAATCGTGAGTAAGAAGCAGGGGCTCCACGGCTGGCGAGCATTTTTGGTCATCGTATTTTCGGGGGGTCTTGCGGGAGTCCTCTTTGTAGCAGTTGCTTTTGGTGGTGTGCGAAGTCTTTTGTCTAGTGAAACCTCGCTCTCTTCATCCGGGGGTGGTGTAGGGGGGAATTCGGTTGAACCGAGGAAGCCGAGGGAGAGTATAGCCCCTGGCGTCATAGATCTATGTGAGATAGTTGAAGGAAAAGGATTGATGTCAGCTTCTTCGATGAATCGCGTGGATTCTCGGAAATTTTATCGAGATGGTAATGATCTGGAATTCGGTGTGAGGACTGTGGTGGATGATTGTACTTGGGAGGTGGTTGGAACTGGTGGGCATCTATGGGACTTGAATCTCTCTTATGTCGCCTTTATTGAAGATGGAGAGGACTCTTCAAAGGAAGACATGTCTCGAATGGAATTTGAAAGGAGGGTCGAAAGGGCGTCGGACCTCTTCTTGTCAATTTCTAGTGAAAGTGGATCTATTGGAAATGGGGAATGGTTTGCCTATGGGGAATTTGATGAAGAAGTTGATGGGTATGTGGCGGTGCAGGAGGTCAAGAGCGGGATCTTTGAGATAAGAATCTCTGGAAGGGAGGGAATTCCTGTCCTGGAGAAGGATTTTAAAACTGCGGTTGGTAAGGCTGCCCCTCATCTTGTGGGAGCCTTTACTGCACAAATTCCAGATTGATTAATTGTAGAGCTTTTTGGTTGTTCTGGAGGACTGTTGAGTACCGTTGCTCTGGGCGATGAAGGCATCAGGAAGCCTTTCGTTGATGGTGGTACTCCCCGGCTGGCCTCCCAAGAACGCCACCACCGCAACGAACTAGAACGCCTCCTCAAGACCATCCTCGGCCGCCATCGAAGTCTGTGGTCCCGTGCCGCCACTCCCGCGGAGCGGCGGGAGCTCCTGACTCAGGCCCGCCCCTATCAGGATGAGCTCAAGGACCTGGTCTTCCTCTCACCTGAGGACCAGCAGCGGATTCTGCGCGACTATCCGGCCGTCGCCGACTCCCTGGTTGCCGAGGGCCGCGCCCCCGTCTCCGAGGTTCGCGAGCCGTCCGACGCCGAACTGGCCGAGATCTTCGCCGACCACTACCGGGCCAAGGTCACCGGGGAGCCCAGAACCACCCCCCGCGTGTTCCTGTTCGGCGGGCAGCAGGGTTCGGGCAAGACCGAGATGCAAAAAGACGCGCTGCGCGTCCTCGGCCGGGGCGCGGTGAGCTACGACGGCGACGACAACGCCGAGTTCCACCCCGACTACGAGGACCTGATGCGCGCGGACGACGTCAACGTGCAACCGCTGCTCGCCGAGTTGACGAGTCCGCTGCACGACATGGTCCTGGACCACGTCACCGCACACCGCTACGACACGGTGGCCAGCCACCCCCTGCAACGCCTGGAGTGGGCACGCCTGTGGGTGGACCGGTTCCGGGATGCCGGGTACCACGTCAGCGTCGTCTACCTGGCCGTGCACGAGTCCACGAGTCTGCTCGCCACCGTGGACCGCTTCCAGACCGACTGGCGGGAGCGGTACGGCTTCGGCCGGTGGGTGGAACCGGAGTCGCACGACGCGAGTTACCGCCTGGTGCCGGACACCGCGCACACGCTGGAAGCCGAGGGCTACGTCGACTCGATGCGCGTGATCTCCCGCGACGGGCGGGTGCTGTACGAGAACCATCTCGGCCCCGACGGGCGGATGCGTGACGCGCTCGGCGCCCGCCGAGCCATCGAGACTGAACGGAACCGCCGCCGGACCTCCCAGGAGATCGCGGACTTCGCGGCGCGCCTGCGCCGCCTGCGGCGCACCGCCCCGAGTTGGGCGCAACCGGTGCTTGTCGACGCCGAACGGCGGCACCGGGCCGTCGCTGCCTAGGGGCATGCCGGAGCCCGGTGCGGGCCGTCGCGCGACCCGCACCGGTGCGGTGGTCACTCCTCCAGTGACAGGACAGCCCGCTGCCACGGCCGGGGCAGGGTCCGACCCTGGCGCAGCCACTCGTCCAGGGCCGTGAACGCCAGGTCGGCGGCCTCCCGGGCGCGTTCCCGCAGCGCGTCGGAGAGCGCGTCGTAGAGCAGGTCGGCGTGGTCGGCCTCCCAGGAGCGGTCCGGCAGTGCCATCTCGGGTGCCTCCTCGTCCAGGTGCGCGTGTGCGGCGACCCACCGCGCCCCCTCGGCCAGGTCGCGGGTGTCCGGTCCGGGGCCGTGGCCGACGGCGGAGACCAGCCAGGCTCCGTCCAGATCGCGGGTGACGTAGCCGAGGGTGCGGCCCAGTGAGTCGGAGACGACGTAGTGCGCGGGGTCTCCGGCGGCGTCCTCGCACAGTTCCGGAACCGGGTTGACTTCGTAGTTCCGCATCAGGACGCCTCCGCCATGAGCAGGTCCGAGCCGGGCCGCTGGACCCGGGCCGCGCGGGCGCGTGCCCGCTCCCGTTCCTCGTGGGCGAGGAGGTAGGGCCGGATCATGGCCGGTTGCGGCAGGCTGTCCTCGGCGGGGACGCGCGGAGCCCAGGGCAGGTCGGGTCGGGGCGGCAGTGCGGTGGCGAGCGGCACCCGTGCCGCGTAGGGGCGGACCCGGGAGGGAGCGGCCGGGGAAGTGCGGCGGGCCGCCGCAGGCCGGGGTCGTTGCCCGTCACCGGACGGGGCGGACCACTCCCACTGGTCCCGCCGGGACACCCGGTGCAGCCCTCGGGACGGACGGATCATGCGCAGCGCCAAAGCGCACACGCCGAGTAGAGTTCTCATGTCAGCGCTCCAAGGCAGTGCTGGCCATGCTCCCGGGCCGTGCCAGCGGTCGCGGGAGCCTTTTGTTTGCAACTTTACCTTGACCGTGTCATGCCCTGCTATGGCATGACACAAACTAAGCAGCTCTTCCTAGGTCTGGCATTGTCTGGCTATGGACCAGAGGTCTATACCCGACGGATACGGACCAGACAGCGAGCTTGACTACGAGGGACCCGACCCCGTGTGGCTGCAACTCGCAGCCGTCCTGATCGCACGGATCGGACGAGGGGACTACCAGCCGAATCGCCCGATCCCCAGCATCACCCAGCTCGTCCAGGAGTTCGGGTTGGCGAGGGGAACCGTACGGAAGAGCGTCGCCCTGCTGGAGGCACAGGGGTATGTGCGCACCGTCCCCGGCAAGGGGAGTTATGTCCTCCCTCGCAAGTGATTCCAACTTTGTTGATCTTGTGCCCAGGGACATTTAGGCACGCCCGGATGCCCCTGGGTACAAGATCAACGACCCGCCTCTCACCCCGCCCGGACCGTGGAGTACGTCCACACGTCCGTGGGCATCGCGTGGTGCAGCCGCCAGGTGACCGCCATCGGCCTGCTGCCCGTGTGCTCCACGTAGTCGGCCGGGCCCAGCAGCATCCACGGTGCGGCGGAGCCGACCTCGGTGCTCTTGCTGCGGCGCACGAACAGCAGCACGTGGCTGCCCATGTCCCGGTGGTGCTGGTAGCGCTGCCCGGTGGCGGAGGTGTCGGCGGTCCGGTTCTGCGACTCCCAGTGGAACAGCCGCTCGTTCAGCGCGTAGTCCCGGTAGCGGGTCTGCGGTGAGAAGTCCTTCTCGTCCTTGTCCAGGGTGATCAGCAGCGCGTCGGTGGCGATGTCCGGGCACCACCGCACCCCCTCGCGGAAGTTGGCGGGCAGCAGTCCGCCGCCCAGGCGGCTCTGGCCCAGCGCGGACAGGATCTCCTCGCGGCTGTAGGAGGCGTGCACCGCCAGCGGCAGGCCGGGCGCGGTGTCCAGCAGCAGCGGCACGGGCACGTGCCGGGTGTGCGCCAGGCCGTACGCGACCACCTGGCGCAGTTCGTCGCGGACCGCCGGGTGGCGCCGGAGCCGGTCCAGCCCCTCCTGGTAGGTGGCGAAGCCGCCGCCGTTCGGCCACAGCGAGAAGAACAGCATCCGGGCGAAAGCCCGGTCGCCTTCGTCCAGGTCCGCGTAGTCGGGGGCGTCGTCGGCCAGCAGACGCGTGTAGGCGGCGGCCCGCACCGGGTCGTCGACGTGCAGGAACCCGGTCACCCGCCGGAGCAGGGCGGCCTCCCCGTCGGGGGCGGGGCCCGGCAGCAGGCCCGCGAGGCGCAGCAGGCCCGTCCACGACCGCTTGGAACGGTAGACCTCGGTGATGTCGTGGCCGCTCTCGGCGAGGTACTCGCCCAGGTCGGTGGTGCCGTGGTCGCGGATCTCCCGGACCAGTTGTCGTGCGTTGAGGGCGATCCGCTCCCTGATGTTGGCGAGGACCGTCTCCTTGGCCTTGGGTTCCAGCACGATCTGGCAGCCCGACGGCAGGTGCGGGAAGTCCCGTTCGATCGCGTCGACCAGGCGGCGGCGGGTGAGGTTGGTCAGGGCCCGGAACCGGTTCTCGAACCGGAACTCCCGGCGGTGCTGGCCGACGAGGTCGAGGACGGTCAGCACCGCCTTGTCCGGGGTGCGCCGCAGGCCGCGGCCGAGCTGCTGGAGGAACACGGTCGCGCTGGAGGTGGGGCGGAGCAGCAGCAGGGTGTCCACGTCGGGGAGGTCGACGCCCTCGTTGAACAGGTCGACGGAGAACACCGCCTGGACGGTGCCGCCGCGCAGCCCGTCGAGGACCTCGCGGCGCTCCCGTTCGGGGGTCTTGCCGGACAGGGCCCGGGCGTTCAGGCCCGCCCTGCGGAAGAACTCCGCCATGTACTCGGCGTGCGCGACGGACACGCAGAAGCCGAGGGCGCGCATGCGGTGCGGGTCGGCGACCTTGTCCCGCACTGCCCTGAGCACCAGGCGGGCGCGGGCGTCGTTGCCGGTGAACAGCCGGTCCAGGGCGTCCGCGGCGTAGTCGCCGCGCCGCCAGGGAACCCCGCTCAGGTCGGTGGTGTCGGTGACCCCGAAGTAGTGGAACGGGCTGAGCAGGTCGTTGTCGAGGGCCTCCCACAGCCGCAGTTCCGCGGCGATGCGGCCGTCGAAGAACGCGTCCTGGACGTTGACGCCGTCGGCCCGCTCCGGGGTGGCGGTGAGGCCCAGCAGTTCGCGGGGGCGCACGTGGTCGAGGAGCGCCCGGTAGCTCGCGGCCTGCGCGTGGTGGAACTCGTCGACCACCACCACGTCGAAGTGGTCGGGGGCGAAGGGCCAGGGGCGGCGCGCGGTGAGGGCCTGGATTCCGGCGAACACGTGCCGCCAGGCGCGGGGCCGTTCGGTGCCGACGAGCAGTTCCCCGAACTCCGCGTCGTCGAGGACCTCCTGGTAGGTGCGGCGCGCGTGCTCCAGGATCTCCCGGCGGTGCGCGACGAACAGCAGGGTCGGCCGCTCCCCGTACCGGTGGCGCAGGTTCCGGTAGTCCAGGGCGGCCAGGACGGTCTTGCCGGTCCCGGTGGCGGCGACCAGCAGGTTGCGGTTCCGGCCGTGGACGGCGCGTTCGACCTCCAACCGTTCCAGCATGTCCCGCTGGTGCGGGAACGGCCGGACCGCCAGCCCGGACAGGGTGATGCGGCGGTCGGAGGGGCGTCGGCCGCCCGCCTCGGCCAGGGCTTCGTCGAGTCGCGCGGTGTCGCGGTCCGGCCGGTAGGCCTCGAAGGCGGGGTCGTTCCAGTAGGAGTCGAAGGTGGCCGCGAACTTCCGCAGCACCGCCGGGGTGGCCACCGCCGACAGGCGCACGTTCCACTCCAGGCCGTCCAGCAGGGCCGTCCGCGACAGGTTGGAGCTGCCGACGTAGGCGGTGTGGTAGCCGCTGTCGCGCCAGAACAGCCACGCCTTGGCGTGCAGCCGGGTGGCGCGGGTCTCGTAGTTGACCTTCACCTCGGCGCCGAACTCGGTGGCCAGCCGGTCCAGGGCGCGGCGTTCGGTCGCCCCGAGGTAGGTGGTGGTGATAACGCGGACCGGCACCCCGCGGGCGTGCGCGGCCCGCAGCGGCTGCTCCAGCCAGCGCAGCCCGTGCCACTTGATGAAGGCGCACAGCAGGTCGACCCGGTCGGCGGTGTCCAGTTCCCGGCGCAGTTCCGAGCCGAGGCGGGGTTCGTCGGGCGCGTTGGTGAGCAGCGCGGCCTCCGACAGCGGGATGGCCGGACGCCTGGGCGGTGCGTCCTCCTCCCCGCCGACGAGGGCGAGCAACCGCCGGGGGCCGTCGGCCACCCGTTCTGGACGGTCGTCCCCGGTGCCGTCCAGGGGGTCGAGCAGGTCGAGGAGGCGGTTGGCGGCGGCCACCCGTTCCTCCGGTTCCAGGCGGTGCAGGGCCTGTTCCACCCGGTCGGCGACGTAGCGGGCCAGGACGTGCGGGGCGGAGTGGTCGCCCACCTCTTCGCGTACCGCCTGCCAACCCTGTGCGGACAGGGTTTCGACGTACTGTTCGAGCCGGTCGGTGAGCAGGCTCTCGTACAGCCCGGCGGCCGGGCGGGAGCCTCGTGGGGGATGGGGCACCGGGGTCCTCCGTGGGGGGATGCGAGGCGATTATGCCACCCGTGCCCGCGGGGGCCGGTGCGGTGGACGTCCCGGGCGGAGGAGCGGCGGCCGGGGGCGGACGAGCGTTCGCTCGTCCTTCGACGAGAGAAGACCGGCCGGCGGAGGCCGGGCATGGCCGTATCCGGCCACGGTGTTCCCCGGAGGGGAGGCCGGGGCGTGGTTTCGACGGTTCGCACGAGGGCCGGTGGCGGTGGACGACGGTACCGGGGCGCGTGCACGCTCCCGGCTCGGACAGAAGGCCGGACCATGCCGCCGTTCCGTTTCCCCCGTCGCGCCGTGTCCCCGGACGAATCGGGCGGTTGCGGTGGGCGGGGCTCGTCGCGGTCGCGGTGGCGGGCTGTGCGGACGACACCCCCGCCGAGCCGCTCCCCGAGGCGTCGGGCGAATCCCGGTACGTGAAGCAGGGGACGCAGACCGTCTACGAGGACATGCTGATCGGTCTGATGGACGCCTCCTCCGCGGGGGAGGCGACCCTCCACGTCCACACAGACGACGTCGAGAGCGAGATCGTGACGGCTGTGGCGGGGACGCCTTCCGGGTGGGGCGCCGGTCGGTCACCGTGGTGCGGGTCGGCACCGATCCGGACGGGGTGCTGCTGGGCATCGTGGACCCCGAGGACACGCCCGCTCCTGACGGGTCGCCGTCCCGGCGGCCCACCGCGGAGCCGGAGCCCGAAACAGAAGACGCCTTCGGGGGCAACCAGAGATCAGGACGAGCGTGCCGGAGGGGAACGTCAGCGGGAACGGCGGCCGCCGCTGCTGAGGAAGAAGAGGCATCCTGCCGGCAGTGGAAGAGGTCCGACCGCCGGTCCGTGGACTGGCCGCTTGTGGTCACGGCCTGATGGGGCGGCGCGGCGGGCGGCCCGGAACCGCCAAGCTCCCTGAAACCCGCTACCACCAGGGATTTCACAGTTCACCGGGGGCGTACGGCGCCGCGCTCGTTCCGGACAGCGGCCAGATCGGAAAAACCGGTTGATCAGTATGATGCGTCACTGTTGCCCGCAAACCGGCCGGCCCAACAGGACAGGCGGTGGCGTCGACCGTGTCCCGAAGCCCCCACAGAGGCGACTCCGGTGCCTCGTTCGTTGAATACGCGGGAGTGATCGCCCTCGTCGCGGCCATCGCGCTCGTCCTCTTCGCTTCCGGGATCGCCGAGAGGATCGCGGCGGGGACGCAGAACACGGTCGCGGCCATCCTTGACGGCACCGGTGCGGAGACGACGGCGGGAGGGACACCGCCCCGGGACGGCGGGCAGCAGTACTGGAACGAGTCGAATCCCGACACTGGCGGCAATGGTCAGGGCAACGCGGACCCGGAACCTCCGGTTTCCCACCGGGGACCGCCGCCCGGGCATCCGGCGGGTCCGCCGGCCGAGCCCTACACCGGCCCCGACCCGGCGGACGCGGACCCCGAAGTGGTGGAAGCCGTCCTCGACGAGCTCGAAGGGTGCCTGGACCGGTGGAACGCGGACGCCCCCTGGTTCACCGGGACCTGTGCCTACGACCTCTACTCGGACCTTTCCCCGGAGGAGTTCGCGGCCGTCGTGGCGGCCCTGTCCGAGGAGGAGCTGGGGCAGCTCTTCGCCTCCGGACCGATCCCCCTGGAGCAGGAGTACTTCGACCTGATCGAGGAGATCCGGCGGACCGCCTCGCTGGACACGATCCGCCGGCTGCGGGACAGCGGCGTCGAGATGTTCGCCGAACCCTCACTGGACAGGGTGAACGGTGACAGGGCCTCGGGGGCGAGCCCCAACCGGGTCGAATACGGTCAGCTCGACGAGTACCGCCTGTACGGGGAGGACGGCCAGGTCTCCTGGGAGCACGTCAACCAGCGGGCGCTCGGCGACTGCTGGTTCATGGCGACCCTGGGGGCGATGGCGGTGCAGAGTCCGGAACTGGTGGACGAGATGATCCGGGAAAACCTCAACGGCACCTTCACCGTGACCTTCCCCGGGCGGGAGCCGATCACGGTGACCCCCGACTTCCCGCTCGACGCGAACGGCAACCTCGCGTTCGCGGGCTCCCTGGAGCATCCCCCGGTGATCTGGCCCGCGGTCCTGGAGAAGGCCTACGCGCAGTTGCAGGGCGGAGACTACGCGAACCTGGAGAACTGGCACGCGGGCGCGGCGATGGACCTGTTCTCGGAAGGTTTCATGCAGGGGTATGTGCCGGACTTCACCGACGTCGACCTCGACGACCTGGCTGACCGGTTCGACTCGGGGGAGGCGATCACCTTCTCCACCCCACCGGAGATCCAGTGGGGGGGCTTCCCCAAGGACGGGACCGGAAAGGGAGACCTCGTGGGCCGGGACGGGCAGCCCCTGATCCCAGGCCACGTCTACTTCGTCATCGCAGTCGACGCCGAAGCCGACGAGGTGACGCTCCGCAACCCGTGGGGTCCCCACACCAAGGACATCGTGCTCAGCATGGACGAGGTCAACGAGAATTTCGCCGCGATGCACGCCACCCGGCTCGGATGAGAGGCTGCGACCATGTCCCGGTTTCGTTTTCTCCCGGCGTCCCCCACCACCCCCGGACGGGTCCGGCGGTCCCGGTGGGCGGGGCTCGTCGCGGTCGTGGCGGTGGTGCTGTTGGCGGTGGCGGGCTGTACGGACGACACCCCCGCCGAGCCGGTGCCCGAGGCTTCGGGGGAACTCCGGTACGTGAAGCAGGGGACGCAGACCGCCTACGAGGACATGCTGATCGGTCTGATGGACGTCTCCGCTGAGGGGGAAGCGCTCCTGCAGGTGTACGCGGACGACGCCGAGAGCGAGGTCGTCCGCGCCGAGGAGGGGGACACCTTCCAGGTGGGGCGCCGGTCGGTCACCGTGGTGCGGGTCGACACCGATCCGGACGGGGTGCTGCTGGACGTGGTCGACCCCCGGGCGCCGGAGCCCTCCGCGGAACCGCGGTCCCCGTCCGAGGGCGGTGCGGCCGACAGCGGCGGGGACCCCATGGACGATCCCGAGGTCCAGGCGGTGAGCCTGGGCCGCCAGGTTGTCGCCGCCCCGGGCTTGCGCATCGGACTCGGGACCACCGTGGGCGACACCGCGCGCATCCTGCTGACCCCCGATGAGGGAGAGGGCCAGGAGAAGGAGGTCCGCGCGGGCGACGAGGTCGAGACGGCGGGGCACACCGTCACCATCGTGGAGGTCGGGGACGGCGTCCTCTACTTCCGCGTCGACCAGTGACCACGACGGCCTTGACGGCAGCGGGCGCGCATCCGTGCGAAGCGGCCCGCCGATGTCGAGATCACCGAGGACTGGGGGCGGTCGTGCGGCGGGACAGCACCAGGGTGGCGGCGGCGCGCCAGCCGATGAGCCCGGCGGCGAGGAACAGCGAGGTCACCGCGATGAACGACACGGCGATGCCGCCGCCGGACAGGGCGCGCAGCGCCATGCCCGCGGCGACGGTGATGGCCCACACGCCCAGCCCGGTGCGGAGCGGAGCGATGGGCAGGCGCCACGCCCTGGTCACCAGCCAACCCAGAGTGAGGGAGGCGGCGAACGGCCACAGGGTGACGACGACGTCGAGCAGCGTGTTGGCTTCACCGTGGCTGGACCGTCCGATCAGCACGAACAGGAGGACCACGGCGGCGTCGACAACGGCGGCCGGAAGAGAACGCATGCTGTCAGCCTAACCGTGGGTGACCGGTGCGCCGGTCCGGGGTGGGCCTCCGACGCCGTCGCGGCGGCCGGGTGGACCGCCGCGACGGCGCGGGGAGGGCTCCCGGGCGGGGCCGGGCGGTTGCGGGCCGCCGGGCCCCGGGGAGTGTCCGGCACCGCTCAGCCGGTGACCAGTTGCAGGCCGAAGTAGGACAGGAGCGGGTTGATGGGCTGGAAGTAGGTGACGCCGCCGAGCCGGCAGTTGCCGGTGCCGCCCGAGGTCACGCCCTGGGCCTGGGAGCCGGTGAGCCAGGGGCCGCCGGAGTCGCCGCCCTCGGCGCAGGCGGTGGTGCGGGTCAGGCCGGTGACCGTGCCCTCGGCGTAGTGGATGGTCTGGTTCTTCGACTGGATGGTGCCGCAGCGCCACCCGGTCGTGGAGCCGGAACGGCAGACGGAGGAGCCGACGGCGGCCTCCTGCGATCCGGTGACCGTCACGGTCCCCCCGTTGTAGCGGTTGACGAGGGGGGTGACGGTGTCGGCGCTGGTGATGCGCACCCAGCCCATGTCCCGCCCGGGGAAGTACGATCCGGCGACGGTGCCCCTGGGGCTGCTGACGGTGGTGCCCGTCGAGCCGCAGTGGCCGGCGGTGGCGAAGCCGGCCTCCGAGCCCCTGCGGACCGAGAAGCCGATGGAGCAGCGGTAGCCCCCGAAGTAGTAGGGGTTGCCGCCGATGATGTTGGCGAACAGGCGCGGCTGCCCGGTGTCCTCGGTGATCCGCAGGGCGCGTTCGTCGACTCCGGCCCGGGCCGCCAGCTCCTCGGCGGCCGCGGTGCCGCCCCGGTAGGTGGTGATGACCACCGAGTCGTTGGCGAGGTCGGTGTACCAGCCGGTGATCTGCGGGTCGGCTTCGTCGGCGACCGCGTTGAGGGAGTCCACGAAGTCGTTCAGCGCGGCCTCGCCGAAGTCGACGACCTCGGGCTCGGCCCCCGCCTGTTCGACGGCGGGCACGGCGGCGGGGTCGGTGACCGCGACGGTGACCTCCCCGCTCTCGGGGTCCAGGTAGACGCCGCCGAAGTCGTCGCCGAGGGCGGCGCGCCACTCCTCCGCGTGGTCCATCGCCTCGGACTCGGCGGCGCGCAACTGGGCGACCTCGGAGTCGGACAGACCGAGGTCGCGTCGCAGCGCGGCCTCCTGGGTGGCCTCCTGGGTGGCGTCCTGGGGGGTCTCCTGGGCGGAGGAGGGGGCGGTCGAGGCGGCCAGCGTGGTCGCCGCCAGCGCGCAGGCGAGGAGGGTGCGAGCGGTTGTGTGGGCGGAGGGTGGCTTCACGACCCGTTCCTTTCTGAGGTGTCGGGGTCCGCGGCGGGAAGAGGAGGCCGACCGGTCGGTTGGCGCACTTCCCAGGTGGGCCGATCTCCCCGCATAGGGGGTACCGGTCCACCCAACGGACAATTGGTAATTCCCTATTTACCCTCCGTAGCCAAAAGCATGCTGGCTGCTTTCGCCGACCTGCCCCCAGGGGACTGAAATCACAGGTCAATCCCGCTGGGGGCGGTGCATAACGGCTGCTCAGCCCAGTCGCAGTGCGTCACGGAGGAACTCCACCTGCAGGAGCAGCAGGTTCTCCGAGACCGTCGGGTCGCTGGCCATGTGCGTGGCCCCGGACAGCGGCAGCACCGTGTGCGGACGCCCCGCCGCCAGCAGCGCCGAGGACAGCCGCTGCGTGTGCGCGAACACCACGTTGTCGTCGGCCAGACCGTGGATCAGCATCAGCGGACGCTCCAGCCCGGGCGCGTCCGCCAGCAGCGACTCCCGGGCGTAGCGCTCCGGGTCGGCGTCCGGGTGCCCCAGGTAGCGCTCGGTGTAGTGGGTGTCGTACAGCCGCCAGTCGGTGACCGGCGCACCCGCCACCGCCGCGTGGAACACGTCCGGCCGGCGCAGCACCGCCAGCGCCGCCAGGTACCCGCCGAACGACCAGCCCCGGATGCCCACCCGCGTCAGGTCCAGCCGCACCCCGAACGCCTCCGGCGCGGCCTGCAGCGCCGCCACCTGGTCCTCCAGCACCGTCCCCGCCATGTCGGTGTGGATCGCCTGCTCCCAGGCCAGGCCGACGCCGGGGGTGCCCCGCCCGTCGGCGACCAGGACCGCGAACCCCTGCTCGGCGAACCACTGCGAGGTCAGGTAGGCGCCCTGGGCGCCGAGCACGCGCTGGGCGTGCGGACCGCCGTAGGGGTCCAGCAGCACCGGCAGCGGATCGGAGTCGGGCGTGTGCCAGGACGGCAGCACCAGCGCGGCGGGGATGCGCCGCTCGCCCAGCCGCCGCAGCCGCACGTTCACCCCCGGCAGTTCGGGGCGTTCGGCGAGGCTCGCCACCTCGACGACCGGCTGCTCCGCCGCCGCGCCCCGCACGATCGCGGTGCGCACCCCCGGGGCGGACAGGTCGCGGCGCTGCACCACCAGGGTGCCGCCGCGCAGCCGCCCCGAGTGCACCCCGGCGGGGTCGTCGGCGCCGGGGAAGCCCACCTCGACGCGGGTGTCCTCGCGGCCGTCGTACAGCCACAGCCGCACGTCCTGCGGCTCCTGCGGCGGCGACGCCGAGTACAGCACCCGGGAGCCGTCCACGTCCAGCACCGCCCGGACGTACTGGCCGGGAGCGCTCACCACCCGGTCGCCCCGGTACAGCACCCGTTCGCCGGAGGCGTCCACCCCGAAGCGCAGGGCCGCGCCCGAGGCGTCGAACGCCGGGACGCCCGGCATGATCTCCACCCAGACGTCGGAGGTCTCCGTCCACAGGTCCCGCACGGAGCCGGTCAGCGGGTCCGCGGCGAACGCGCGCAGGGTGCGCTGGGCGCGGTCCTGCACGGTGAGGACCACCGTCGCGGCGCCGTCCAGCCGGTCCGTCCACCCCGCGGTGACCAGGTACGGCAGCTCCGCACGGTCCCACTCCACCCACACCGGCTCCCCGGAGCCGTCCGCGCGCAGCACCGCCAGCCGCACCTCGGCGTTGTCCGTGCCCGCCGCCGGGTAGGCGACCGTCTGCGCGGCGGTCTCCGGGCTGCCCGGGTCGCTGATGTGCCAGCGCCGCACCGGGGTGTCGTCGACGCGGGCGGCGAGCAGGAAGGTCCCGTCCGGGGACCACCACAGGCCCCGGTAGCGGCCCATCTCCTCGGCGGCGATGAACTCGGCCAGGCCCCAGGTGACGTTCTGCCCGTCGGGGGCGGCCACGACCCGGTCGCCGCCGTCGGCGACGTCCAGCACGTGGACCGCGCCGCCGCTGACGTAGGCCACCGACCGGCCCGTGGGCGCCAGCACCGGGTCGATGACCGGGGAGGCCGCGGGCAGCTCCCGGGGAGCGGCCGAGCCGTCCAGCTCCACGCTGTAGAGCTTGCCGGACAGGGTGAAGACCGCGCGGGTGAACGCCTCGTCGACGCTGTAGGAGACGATGCCGCCGCCCGCCTCGCGCAGCCGTTCCCGCCGGGCCCGCTCCTCCGGCGGCAGGTCCTCACCGGTGTCGCCGATCGTGCGCGGGTCGGCGACCACCCGCTCCGTGCCGTCCGGCTCGGCGACCCACAGGCAGGTCGCGGTGTCCGTGCCGTGCCGGCCCCGCAGGAACGCCACCCGCCGGCCGTCGGGGGAGATCTGGAACGAACGGGGCACGCCGATGCTGAAACGCTGGGTACGGGCGTACTGACGTGGGAAGCTCATGCACCGAATTCTGACAGCCCGGGACGGCGGCCCGGGGCGCCCGCGGGCCGCTGGCGTTTCGGCGCGGTGCGTCCGGGAGAGCACGGGGCGGCGCGGGTATCGTCACCGGCATGAGAGACCGTCGCCTGCTGCTGGTGCACGCCCACCCCGACGACGAGACCATCGTCACCGGGGCGACCATGGCCAAGTACGCGGCCGAAGGAGCCCACGTGACCCTGGTGACCTGCACGCTCGGTGAGGAGGGCGAGGTCATCCCGCCGGAACTGGCGCACCTGGCCAGCGACCGGGAGGGCGGGCTGGGCGAGTACCGCGTCACCGAACTGCGCCGCGCCTGCGCCGAACTGGGCGTCCGGGACCAGCGGTTCCTCGGCGGCAGGGGCCGCTACCGCGACTCCGGGATGATGGGCGCGCCCACCAACGACCATCCCGCGTGCTTCTGGCGCGCCGACGTGGAGACCGCCGCGCACGAACTCGCCCTGATCATCCGCGAGGTCCGCCCCGACGTCGTCGTCACCTACGACGCCAACGGCGGCTACGGGCACCCCGACCACATCCAGACGCACCGCGTGACCGTGCGCGCCTTCGACCTGGCCGCCGACCGCTCCCTGGCCGGCACCCCCTGGCGGACCCGCAAACTGTACGCGATCGCCCAGCCCCGGACGCTGCTGGAGGAGTCGGTGGCGCGCATGCAGGCCGACCCCGGCCCCTTCACCGCGCCCAAGGCCGTCGAGGACGTCGCCCCCGGCACCCCCGACGACCAGGTGACCACCCGTGTCGACGCCTCCGCGCACTGGGCGGCCAAGGCGGCGGCCATGCGCGCGCACGCCACCCAGATCACCGTGGCGGGGGAGCGGTTCGCGCTGTCCAACGACATCGCCCAGGAGATCCACGCCGTGGAGTACTTCACCCTGCTGCGCGGCCCCGCGCCCCGCCCGGAGGCCGACGGCTACGAGACCGACCTGTTCGCCTGAGGCGGCCCGGGAGGAACCGGGCCGCGGCCCGGGGAGCGGCTAGGCTGCCAGGTGTGACTTCCTCGGCAGAGCACACCAGTCCACGACCGGAGGCCGCGGCGGACACCGAGGCGTTCGACCGCCGCCTGCACGGCGCGCTGGCCGTGCTGAACGGCGTCTTCCTGGCGGCGCTGGGCTTCGCCGGCGGGATCGTGCTGGGCCTGTGCGCCAGCTGGACGTCGTGGCTGTGGCTGACCGGGACGGTCGGCCGGGTCCTCGGCGTGGTCACCGTCCTGCTGTTCCTGGCGGTCCTCTTCTCCGGGACCCGGGCGGTCGGCTGGGCGACCGGTGCGAAGTGGGGACCGGGGACGTTCGCGGCGGGCTGGCTGCTCGCCGGCGTCGCCCTGACCGGGTACAGCTCCGGCGGCGACGTCCTGGTGACCTCCGCCGTCCCCAACTACCTGTTCCTCTACGGCGGGGTGGGGGCGGTGATCCTGGGCACCGTGCTCACCCCCGAGACGGGCCGGGAGGTCACCAGGGACGCACGAACGTCTGCCCCCAGCTGAGGTAGAGCGCGTTCACCCCGATCAGGTCGAACAGGGCGAACATCCCGTCCATGAAGACGGCGTGGACCGGCGGGCACCACACCACGGCGAAGAGCGCCACCGTGCCGAAGATCGCCGCGTTGCGGCTGGGCCGCCACCGGTCGAGCGCCTCGGCGAGGGCGTCGTAGACGTCGGTGCCGGGCACGGGCAGCAGGTTGAGCAGGGCCGCGCTGGCGTTGAGGAAGCACAGGAACATCAGGGCCACGATGGTCCAGTTGTTCGTGATGGACCCCTCCGGCGCCAGCAGCATCACCGCGACGGCCAGCGCCGCGGCCAGCACGGCGTTGGTCAGCAGGCCGCCCAGGGCCACCAGGGCGCGGCGGGAGCGGCCCCGGATGGCCGAGCGGTCCACCTGGACCGCGGGACCGTTCAGACCGAACGTGCCGACCAGCAGGAACGCGACCGGGAGTACCAGGGTGGCGCCCAGTTCCCGGAACGCGAACGGGTTGAGCCGCAGGTAGCCGCTGCCGCGCAGGGCCCGGTCGCCGAACCGGTGGGCCAGCAGCGAGCGCACGTACTGCTGCAGGGTCAGGCAGACCACCCAGCCGCCCAGGATGAACAGGAACGGGGCGAAGGCGCTGCCCCAGCCGAGCACGGTCTCCTCGGCGCGGGTCCACGACAGCCACCCGGCCAGCGCGGTCACCCCGACCAGCAGCAGGAACACCGGGCTGGGCAGGAAGTCCGTCCTGCTGGGGGCGGGGTCGGGCGCGGCGGCCGTCGGTTCCTCGGCCGCCGACTGCGGTGCCGGATCAGGCGTGGACATGCTGCTCCCGCTGGTCACGAAACGGATGGAACGGACAGGAAGGGGACTACTGCCAGGCTAGAGGGTCCCGGCGGCGCGCCGCGTCCGGGAGGACCGAACCGGAGCTCAGATGGACGCCGACGGGGACGTCGCCGACAGGTGGATCGCGGTCAGCGCGAAGGCCCGCCCCACCTTGGTCAACCGTTTGGCGCGCCCCTCGCCGAGCAGGTCGGGGCCGGCCACGCAGCCCAGGATCTCCAGCAGCCACACCACGGTGATCAGCACCGACCGCACCTGGTCGGTGCGCGGCCGGCCGCCCGTGACGTCGTCCTCCCAGCCGGCCTGGATCAGCAGCTTGCAGGCCTCGTCAGCGATGTCGACGTCCTCGTCCCGGCGCGGGGTGACCACCGAACGCGGGGAGCGCAGCAGGAGCAGCCCCAGCAGGGTCTCGGTGGCGGCCTGCTCGAAACCGTCGGTCATCAGCACGCTCTCGGCGACCGCCCGCCACAGTTCGTCGATGTCCTCGCGCAGCTGCCGGCCGTGCCGGGTCAGCACCAGACGGCGGCCCGACCGGCGTACCGCCCGCATGGTGCGCAGCAGTTTGTGCAGCGCGATGAGCTGCATGGCGTCGGTCTCGCTGCGCGGCGGCGACGGCGAGGTCTCCCAGTCGAACTCCTCGCACAGCGCCCGCACCACGGTGGGCGACATGTAGCCGATCTGGGTGAGGCTGATGCCCTCGGCGGCGTAGTCGAGCAGCCGCCGCACCGGGGCGAGCGCCTTGGGCGCGTCGTGCGGGACCTCCGCGCCCGCCGCGAGCTGGCCGCGCAGCGGGATCAGGTGTTCGCGGTGCGGGTGGGAGCGGGAGGCCAGCCACTCGGCCACCCGCTCCTGGCGGATCTTGTCCAGGTAGCTGAGCCCGCTCGGGTCGGGCTGGGTGAGGAAGCTGCGGGCGCGCTCCTCCTGGGCGGATCGCCACCCCCGCGCCCCCGGACGCACCTCGCCCGCGGCGATCGCCAGCTCCAGCGCCGCCGACGTCTCCCGGTACGCTTCGATCTCGGCGCTGCCCAGGGCGGTGCCCCAGGTCAGTTCGGGCAGGTCGGGCGGGGTGACCCCGGAGGAGCGCATGCTGCGCTCGTAGGCCGCCACCCCGGTGTCGTAAGACACCGCGTAGGCGCGCAGCACCTCGCGGGTGCGTTCCGAGACGCAGATGTCGGCGTAGCGGTCCAGGTCGAGCAGGCGGAACAGGCAGCTGAGCGAGTCGGTGACGAACTGCCACTCGCTGGGTTCGGAGGAGAACCGCACCGGGAGCACGTGCCAGCAGAACTCCTGGACCGCGCGCTGGGTCAGCGACTCCAGCCGCCGCCCGGAGACGAGGGTGTCCAGTGCGCTCTCCGCGGTGCGTGCCGCGGCGGGATCGGTGCGTGCGAGGTGGGCGATGGCGGCTGCCACGGTCTCCTGCATGACGCGGTCCCCCACCTCCTGCCTCGTCCCGCCCCGGGCCGGCCGTTCCGGATCACGGGGAATCCGGTGCGCCGCGGCGTCGGGGCGGCTGTCGCGGCACGACCCGGCTGGCGGCCACGTCCCCGGCGGCGACCTGCGCCACGGACCCGTCGCGGCGGCGCAGGACCAGAACGTCGTCGTGCCATGACTCCAGTACCCCGACGATATCCCGGAATCTCCCGTCAGGCAGCCGGAAACGCACGGTGACGCGCTGACCGACGTCGTCCTTGGTCACGGAGTGAACCAGTCGAGCGACGTATCCCAATGTCGCCACCCCCGATTGTGATCCACGCTTCTTGCACCGCAATACTAGAGACAGCGGTACCCGTGTCCTCTGGCCGTGAGACCCGTTCCGGGACGCTACCGGTTCTTCCGCGTTGGCCGTCCCGCGAGCGCGCCAAGCCCCGGTAGCCCACTTCGGTGGTGGTCGGTCAGAAGTATCGCGACGTAGCAGCCACTTACGCGGTCCACGTGGCGAGACCGAGGAGGAATACGACGTGACCTACGTCATCGCGCAGCCGTGTGTCGACGTACTCGACAAGGCGTGCATTGAGGAGTGCCCCGTCGACTGCATCTACGAGGGCGGGCGCATGCTCTACATCCACCCCGACGAGTGCGTCGACTGCGGCGCCTGCGAGCCGGTGTGCCCGGTGGAGGCCATCTACTACGAGGACGACCTGCCCAGCGAGTGGTCGGATTTCTACAAGGCCAACGTCGAGTTCTTCGACGAGCTCGGCTCCCCCGGCGGCGCCTCCAAGGTCGGCAAGATCGACCGGGACCACCCGCTGATCGTGGCCCTTCCGCCCCAGGGCGAGTAACCGGTACGGGTCCGGCCGCCGCCTTCGCGGTGGCCGAGCGGCGGCCACGCCGTCGCCGGTCCCCGCAGTGCGCAGCGGACCAGGGCGGCGGCGTGGCCGGTCTGTGCCCCGAAGCGGGGCGGACACGGCAGAAGACAGAGCAGGGCCCGCTCCCACCGGCGGAAACGGCGCGGGAAGCGGCGTGATGAGGGGACGTGGCGATCATGGCCGAGCGGCGTCCGGTGGCCGACCGGCTGCCGGTCTTCCCGTGGGACCGGTTGGCTCCGTACAAGGAGACCGCGGCGGGGCATCCGGACGGCATCGTGGACCTGTCCGTGGGCACCCCGGTGGACCCGGTGCCCGACGGACTGCGCGCGGCGCTGGCCGAGGCCGCCGACGCGCCCGGGTATCCGCAGACCTACGGCACGCGGGCGCTGCGCGAGTCCGTCAGCGGTTGGCTGGAGCGCCGCCACCGGGTACGGGTGGACCCTGATGCCACCCTGCCGACCATCGGCTCCAAGGAGCTGGTGGCCTGGCTGCCCACCCTGCTCGGACTCGGACCGGGCGACACCGTGGTCTTCCCGGAACTGGCCTATCCCACCTACGACGTCGGTGCGCGCCTGGCGGGGGCCACCCCGGTCGCGGCCGACGGACTGGCGCAGCTGGGGCCCGCGCGTCCCGGACTGCTGTGGATCAACTCCCCGGCCAACCCCACCGGCCGGGTCCTCGGCGTGGAGCACCTGCGCAAGGTGGTGGCCTGGGCGCGGGAGCGCGGCGTCGTCGTCGCCTCCGACGAGTGCTACCTGGACCTGGGCTGGGAGGGGGAGCGGCCGCTGTCGATCCTGCACCCCGACGTGTGCGGCGGCTCCCACGAGGGGCTGCTCGCCGTGCACTCCCTGTCGAAGCGCTCCAACCTGGCCGGCTACCGGGCGGGGTTCGTGGCCGGCGACGCCGACCTGGTGCAGCGGCTGCTCGCGGCGCGCAAGCACGCCGGGATGATGGTGCCCGCCCCGGTGCAGGCGGCGATGCGCGCGGCGCTCGACGACGACGCGCACGCGGCGGAGCAGAAGCGGCGCTACGCGGCCCGCCGCACCCTGCTGCGCGACGCGCTGGAGGGCGCGGGCTGGCGCATCACCCACTCGGAGGCCGGCCTGTACCTGTGGGCCAGCCACCCCGAGTACGACGGGTGGGGGTCGGTGCGGCTGCTGGCGGAGCAGGGGATCCTGGTGGCTCCCGGGGAGTTCTACGGCCCCTCGGGCGCCCGGCACGTCCGGGTGGCCTTCACCGCCACCGACGAGCGGGTGGCGGCGGCGGCCAAACGCCTCGCGCAGCTGTGACACCGCGGCCCCGGCAGCAGCTTGCCGGGGCCGCGCGGGTCACCGCAGGACGAGTTCCTCCGAGACCGTCTCCGTGGCCTGCCAGCCCTCCTCGCCGGAGGCGGCGGTCCACTGCCGGTCGAGATAGGTCACCGAGGTGAGGCCGTAGGTGGCGGCGTGGGCGACCGCCCACTGGGCCATCGCCCAGCCGAGGTCGCCGGTCTGGCGCTGCGCGATCGGCACCTCCTCGGGGCCGACGCCGAAGACGCGCCGCATCTCCTCGACGGCCGCGGCCACGTCGGTGTCGCCCGCCTGCTCCTCGGGGAACCAGCAGGTCACCACGGCTCCCTCGGCGCCGGTGAAGGCGTCGGCCATGACCCGGGAGCGGGATTCGTGCTGGTCGTAGGCGAAGCCGTCGGCGCTGCGCTGCACGGCCTGGGCCGCCTCGTAGACCGGCAGGTCCAGGTAGCCCTCGACCTGCACGAGCTCCTCGTAGAACTGGGTGCTGGCGTAGACGGGGTCGATGATCTCCTCGGGGGAGCCCCACTCCATGGAGGGGCGCTGCTGGAACAGGCCCAGTGAGTCGCGGTCGCCGTACTCGATGTTGTAGAACTTCGACTCCTGCCACACCGTCGCGTAGGAGACGACCACGGCGTGCGGGGGGAGGTCCAGGGCGAAGGCCACGCCCGAGACGGTGGCGGCGTTGGCGGCCTGTTCCACCTCCAGCGTGTCGGTGTCCTCCTCGGTGGCGAGCCGGCAGCCCTCCTCGGGGGGCGGTGGGGACAGGTCAAGAGGCTTGATCGAGCGTATGGCGTAGATACCTGCGGCGACCAGCAGACCGCAGGTGAGGGCCAGGACGATCAGGATCTTGACGAACGCGGAAATCCTTCGACGCTTTCTGGGCACGAGCTGACCATATAGATTTCGGATGAAATCCTGCTATGAGACGATAAATTTCCCCGGCGCGACAGGGGTCCGGACGGCGGAGGTCCGGGACGGACGCACGGGTCCGCACCCGCCGCGGCTCAGGGGTTTCCATGGTCGATGGTACGGGTCCGACCGGCGCGGTGGCGGGGGAACACCGTGACCGACACCACGGGGCGCGTCCGGTTTTTCCCGGTCAGGGCGGAACCCAGTAGGCTCCCAGCCATGACCACCTCGTACACCAGTCCGCTGCCCGAGAGCATCGACGAGCTCTGGGAGCGCCGCGCCGAACTCACGCCCGACGACACCGAGGCCCGCGACGTCATCGTGGGCGCGGTCGACCAGATCGACACCGGCAAGGCCCGCGTCGCCCACGTGGACGCCGCCACCGACGAGGTCGTCGTGGACCAGCGCGCCAAGCGCGCGATCCTGCTGAGCTTCCGCGTGCTGGGCATGGAGGAGGCCACGGTGGGCGGCTTCCACTACCACGACCGCATCCCGCTGAAGACCCGCCTGGACGGGGTGCGCGTGGTGCCCGGCGCGATCGCCCGGTGGGGCTCCTACCTCGCGCCCGGCGTGGTGCTGATGCCGTCGTTCACCAACATCGGCGCCTACGTCGACTCCGGCACCATGGTCGACACCTGGGCCACGGTCGGCTCCTGCGCGCAGGTCGGCAAGAACGTGCACCTGTCCGGCGGCGTCGGCGTCGGCGGCGTCCTGGAGCCGCCGCAGGCCTCCCCGGTCGTCATCGAGGACGACGCGTTCCTGGGCTCGCGCAGCATGGTCGTGGAGGGGGCGCGGGTGCGCCGCGGCGCCAAACTCGGCGCGGGCACCATCCTCACCGCCTCCACCCGCGTGTTCGACGCCGAGACCGGTGAGGAACTCAAGCGCGGCGAGGCCCCGGCGTGGTCGGTGTGCGTTACCGCCAACCGGGTCAAGAGCTTCCCCGGCGGCGACTTCGGCATGCCCTGCCTGCTGGTCCTCAAGCGCCTGGAGGAGGGCCAGGAGCACGACAAGCTCGCGCTCAACGACCTGCTCCGCGAGCACGGCGTCAACGCCTGACCGCTCCTCTTCCCGCCGGTCCCGACCGCCTCGCGCGACGGGCCGGGACCGGCGTCCGCCCGCCCCTTCGACCCAGACCGGAAGCGCAGCCATGCTGGATCTCACCGCGGACGTCCGCGACCTCACCGCACGCCTCATCGACATCGAGTCGGTCAGCGGGGCGGAGAAACCCCTCGCCGACGCGGTCGAACAGGCGCTGCGGCCCCTTCCGCACCTGACCGTGCTGCGCGACGGCGACGCGGTGGTGGCCCGCACCGAGCTGGGACGGGAGCGCCGCGTGGTGCTCGCCGGCCACCTCGACACCGTTCCGACCGCCGACAACGTGCCCTCCCGCGTGGTGGACGGCAGGCTCTACGGCTGCGGCGCCTCGGACATGAAGAGCGGGGTGGCGGTGCAGCTCAAGCTGGCCGCGACCGTCACCGAGCCGGTCCACGACCTCACCTTCGTCTTCTACGACTGCGAGGAGGTCGAGGCGGAGCGCAACGGGCTGCGGCGCCTGGCGGCCGGCCACCCCGAGTGGCTGCGCGGGGACTTCGCGGTGCTGCTGGAGCCCACCGGAGGCCAGATCGAGGGCGGCTGCCAGGGCACCATGCGGGTGGAGGTGGCCGCGCGCGGGGTCCGCGCCCACAGCGCCCGGTCCTGGGCCGGCCGCAACGCCATCCACGAGGCCGGACGCATCCTGGACGTGCTGCGCGCCTACACGCCGCGCCGGCCCGAGGTCGACGGCCTGCGGTACCACGAGGGGCTCAACGCGGTCGGCATCACCGGGGGCGTGGCGGGCAACGTCATCCCCGACTCCTGCATCGTCACCGTCAACTACCGGTTCGCCCCCGACCGCACGCCGGAGCAGGCCGAGGCGCACCTGCGGGAGGTGTTCGACGGGTTCGACGTGCGGGTCACCGACGTCGCGGCGGGGGCCCGCCCGGGGCTGGACCATCCCACGGCGGCCGCGTTCGTGGCGACCGTCGGCGCCGGACAGGCCCGTGCCAAGCTCGGCTGGACCGATGTGGCGCGCATGGCCGAGCTGGGCATTCCCGCGGTCAACTACGGCCCCGGCGACCCCATGCTGGCGCACACCAGGGACGAGTGGGTGGACCTGGCGGAGGTCGTCACCGCGGAGCGGCGGATGGCCGCCTGGCTGACCGGAGCGGCCTGACCTGTGCTGATCGGACCGCATCCGGACACCGCAACGTGACCTGGACTTCGGTGCGGGAGAACCTGGAGTGGGTAACGTTGCGACATGACGGATTCTCGATCAGTGGAACGACAGGCAGGCCCCCTCACCTACCGGGGCAAGGAGATTCCCAGGAGCACCACCGACCAGCGGCTGCTGGACCGCCGCGGCCCCACGGACTGGGTGCACACCGACCCCTGGCGGGTGCTCCGCATCCAGTCGGAGTTCGTCGAGGGCTTCGGCATGCTCTCCGAGGTGGGCCGGGCCGTGTGCGTGTTCGGCTCGGCCCGGATCAAGCCCGGAAGCCCCTACTACAAGCTGGGCGAGACCATCGGCGACAAGCTCGTGCAGGCCGGGTACACGGTGATCACCGGCGGCGGGCCGGGGCTGATGGAGGCCGCCAACAAGGGGGCGGCCGAGGCCGGGGGGACCTCGATCGGCCTGGGCATCGAGCTGCCGTTCGAGCAGTCCCTCAACGAGTACGTCAACCTGGGCGTCACCTTCCGGTACTTCTTCGTCCGCAAGACGATGTTCGTGAAGTACTCCCAGGCGTTCGTGGTGCTGCCGGGCGGCTTCGGCACGCTCGACGAGCTGTTCGAGGCGATCACCCTGGTGCAGACCGGCAAGGTCACCCGCTTCCCGGTGATCCTGGTGGGCACGGACTTCTGGGGCGGCCTGGTGGAGTGGATCCACGAGCGGCTGCTCGCCGAGGGGATGATCTCCCCGCACGACCCCGACCTGTTCTGCCTCACCGACGACCCCGACGAGGTCGTCGAGACCATCCGGCAGGCGCACGCCGAGTGGGCGCGGGCGCTGGAGGAGGAAGAGGCGGTGGCGGAACTGGAGGAGGCGCTGCACGAGGCCGAGAGCGCCTGACCGGCCGACCGCGCGCCCTCCCCTCCGGGGGAGCGGATATGGCACGATCGACACTGTGATAGCCATCCTGATCCTGACGGCACTGGCCGCCTTCGCGGTGCTCGTCGCCGTGGCGGCGCTGGTCATGGGGTACGGCGGGCAACTGGCGCGGTTCGAGGCCGACCACCCCCCGCTCGCCCTGCCCACGGACCGTCCGGTGACCGGCCGCGACGTGGCGCGGATCCGGCTTCCCCTGGCGCTGTGGGGGTACCACGTGCGCGCCGTGGACGAGGTGCTGGACCGGATGGCCACCGACATCGAGGAGCGCGACGCGCGCATCGCCCAACTTGAGGCGAGGCTGGGGGGCCACATCTCCTTCCCGGAGCGGCCGCGGGTGTGGTACCCGCGTTCCCCCCGGGAGGCCTCCGCCGAGGAGGAGGGGCGGCAGACCCCTGATCCCGAGGAGTCCGACGCCGACCCCTGGCCGGTCCCGGAGCACGGCGCCGAGTACGCCGAGGGGCACCACGGGGTCGGGGGTGGCCGGCGGTGAGCGCAGGCGACCCGCCCCGGCCCGCGGCCGGGGCGGACGTTCCCGAGGGCGCGGCCCGCAGCGGAGCGGACGGGCTGCGCCGCTGCCCGTGGGCGCTGGGCGCCGCGGATCTGACCCGCTACCACGACCTGGAGTGGGGGGTCGCGGTCCGCGACGACCGGGGCCTGTTCGAACGGATCAGCCTGGAGGCGTTCCAGGCCGGGCTGTCGTGGCTGACCGTGCTGCGCAAACGTGCGGCGCTGCGGGAGGTCTTCCGCGGCTTCGACCTCCCGGAGGTGGCCGCCTTCACCGAACGGGACGTCGCACGGCTGCTCGCCGACGCGCGGATCATCCGCAGCCGCGCCAAGATCGAGGCGGTGGTCGGCAACGCCCGCGCCGCCCTGGAGCTGCCGGAAGGGCTGGCGGAGTTCGTGTGGCGGTACGCGCCCGCCGTCGCGCCGCCCGCGCCGAGAACCGCCGCCGAGGTCCCCGCGTTCACCCCGGAGAGCACGGCCCTGGCCGGGGCGCTGAAGCGGCGCGGTTTCCGCTTCGTCGGCCCGACCACCGCCTACGCGATGATGGAGGCGGTGGGCATGGTCGACGACCATCTGGCGGACTGCCACCGCCGGGGCGTCGCCGCGGCGGTGGACGGTCCCGCCGCTGGTGCGCTGCGCTGAGCAGCGCCGCCGTACGGGAGTAGACCTCGACCACCCTGCCGTGTGGCTTTCGTCACAGTATTGGACGGCGTGGGGGTGGTTCGCGTGGCTTATCCTGATTCGCTGTATCGCGAACGGCCCTTCAGCGCACGTTCGCACCGTTGGAGGAAGCGATGATCGATTCGCGCCGGAGTCCTCGCCCCGAACCGCCCCCCAGGAAACAGCGGTGACCGCGCCCCCCGACTCGGAGCGGAGCGCCCGCCCCGCGGCCTCCCCGATCCGGGAGATGTCGCTGTGGCCCCCGCCGCGGTCCACCCGGCACAGCAGCCGACGGGGCAGGCTGCCGCTCGTCTTCGGCGCGGCCGCGGTGGCGCTGGCCGCCGTGGCCGGCGGCGTGCTCTGGGCGCTGCGCCCCGAGCCGGAGCAGGCCGCCGTCACCGACGGCATCCCCGAGAGCTACGCGGGAAGCTGGAGCGGGGAGATGGCCCAGCGCGACGAGAACGGCGAACCGGTCGCCGAATGGGTGGTCCGCCTCAAACTCGACGAGGGGACCGACCGGGGCAGCGCGGAGCTGATCCCCCTCGACTGCCGGGGCAGCATCGTCCTGACCGAGCAGACCGACCGCTCCCTGGTGTTCGAGTACGCGGAGACCTACGACCCCGAGGACCGCTGCATCGACGAGAGCGTCCTGACCCTGCGCCAACGCATCCCGGGGGCCCTGGAGGCCGAGTGGGAGGGGACCTCGCGCGAGGGGACCGTGATGACCTCCACGGGTACCCTCAAGTAGGTTCGTCCCATGCCCGCCGCGCACCCAGGAGTACGGCGGCGGGCCCACACGACCGGGAGGACCGATGGCCGATCCGGCCCCCTTGATCGACACCGACCCCACCCGAATCGGGGAGTACACGCTGCTCGGGAGGCTCGGGAAGGGAGGTCAGGGAGTCGTGTACCTCGGAAGCGGCCCCGACGGGACCCGGGTGGCGGTCAAGACGCTGCACGCCGACGCCCTCGACCTGCCCGGCCTGCGCGCCCAGCTCGCCGAGGAGGTCGAGATGGCCCGCCGGGTCGCGCGGTTCTGCACCGCGCAGGTGCTCGCCGCCGACCTGGAGTCCGACCCGCCCTACGTGGTCAGCGAGTACGTGGAGGGCCGGACGCTGCAGGCCGTGGTCCGCCAGGAGGGACCACTGGGCGGAGCCTCCCTGGAACGGCTCGCGGTCGGCACCCTCACCGCGCTGGCCGCCATCCACCAGGCCGGAATCGTGCACCGCGACTTCAAACCGGGCAACGTGCTGATGGCGCCGGGCGGGCCCCGGGTGATCGACTTCGGCATCGCCCGGGCGCTGGAAGGCACGGCGATCCTGACCAGCAGGATCGCCGGGACGCCGGCCTACATGGCCCCCGAGCAGATCACCGGCGGCCCGCTGGGACCCGCCGTCGACATGTTCGCCTGGGGCGCCACCATCGTCTACGCGGCCAACGGGCGCGGCCCGTTCGGGCACGACTCGCTGAAAGCCGTGGTCAACCGGGTGATCAGCGAGGAGCCGGACCTCGGGGAGCTGGGCGGGCCGCTGCGGGAGATCGCCGAGCGCTGCCTGGACAAGGACGCGGCCCAGCGCCCCACCGCGGCCGAGACGCTGATGCTGGTCCTCGGGGTCGAGGAGGAGCCGCCGCCCGAGGAGCCCGCCACCGGCACGGCCGTGCCGGTGGCCCACCAGACCCTCGTGGCCGGCGCGATCGCCGCCGCCGACACCGGGGAGCAGGAGAGCGCGGCGGCCGAGCTCTACCGCTCCTACCCGCCGGTGCACCCCTCCCCGGCCGCCGGAAGGCCCGTGGGACCGCCGCCCGCGCCGCCGGGGCACCCGCGGCTCCCGTACTCCACCGGACCGCAGCCGCCCCAGCACCCGACCGGGCCGCAGCGGGCCGGATACCCGTATCCGACCGGCCCGCAGCAGCCCGGGTATCCGACGCTCCAGCCCCCGGGCACGGTCCCGCCCTCCGCGCAGCCGAGCGGCCCCTACCCGCCCGTCCAGCCCTGGACGCCGGCCCCCGGGCCGCCGACGCCCCCGGGCTACCCCCCGGCGCCGCAGCAGCCGCACTATCCCGACCATCCCGGGCAGCTGCCCTACCCGCAGCAGCCCGAGGGCACCGGCACCGGCATGGTGATCGGCATCGTCGCCGTCGCCGTCGTGGTGGGGGTGCTCCTCTTCATCCTGGTGTTCCTGGCGATCGGCAACCTCGGCTGAGGCGCCGGCCGCGGCGCCCGGTCAGCGCCCCCGGAAGGTCGGCCGCTGCTTCTCCAGGAAGGCCAGGGTGGCGTTCAGGTGGTCGGCGGTCTCGACGCACTGGTCCTGGAGGTTGGCCTCGATGTCCAGCGCTCCCGGCAGGTCCAGCGCCGCGCCGAACGCCACCTCCGCCTTGATCGCGGAGTAGGCCACGGTCGGCCCGGAGGCCAGCCGTTCGGCGAACTCCCGAGCGGTGCGCTCCAGGTCCTCCGGTTCGACCACCCGGGTGACCAGGCCGATCTCCAGCGCCCGGTCCGCCGTGACCGGTTCGCCCAGCAGGAGCATCTCCATGGCCCGCGCCTGCCCGACCAGGCGCGGCAGCGTCCACGAGGTCCCCGAGTCCGCGCCCAGGCCCACGTTGGCGAAGGCCGTCAGGAAGGACGCCCGGGTGGAGGCGATCCGCAGGTCGGCGGCGAACGCCAGGCCCGCGCCCGCGCCCGCGGCCACGCCGTTGACCGCGGCGACGATCGGTTTGGGCATCCGGGTCATCGTCAACACAATGGGGTTGTAGTACCTGCGCACGGTGTCCCCGAGGCCCTCGTTCTCACTGAGCCGCCGACCGTGCTCGTCCAGGTCCTGTCCGGCGCAGAACGCTCGTCCCGCACCGGTGAGCAGGACCGCCCGGACCGCGGCGTCGGCGCGGGCCCGCTCCAGGCACTCCAACAGCTGCTCCTTGGCCTCGACGGTGAGCGCGTTCAGCGACTCCGGCCGGTTCAGCGTGATGGTGGCGACCCCGTCGGAAGTCCCGTAACGGACGCTTTCTTTGTCGGACATGAACACTCCCTGCTGCGGTGGGTCCGGAAATCACGAGGTGCGGTCCGCGTCTGGGACCGTCCCGCCTGGTGGGGGCCAGGGAGCCAACGGGGCCGGAGAAGTCCTCGGACAGCGGGGCTACCACAGTAACCGTCGTGCGATCTTCGGGTTTCGTTCGGTTCGCGGGCTCCCGGTCGTTTCCAACCAGGGGCCAAAACCGAGATAATGACAGATCAGTGATTCGTTCACTGAGTCACGCGGATTCGGCCCGCTCCGCACTCCGGACTCGTCGCGGCGATCCGGGACGCCGATGGACCGACTCACACACACGCGCGACCATCGTCTAGGAAAGGGGATACGGCATGGCGGCGATGAAGCCGAGGACCGGAGATGGACCGTTGGAGGTCACCAAGGAGGGTCGCGGCATCATCATGCGGGTTCCGCTGGAGGGCGGTGGGCGTCTGGTGGTCGAGTTGACCCCGGCGGAGGCCGGTGAACTCGCCAACGCACTCAACGAAGTCGTCGGTTAACGACCGGTCCCACCATTGTCCCAGCGTGCTGCCGGGCAACCGGACCTGCGCGGCCTCCGCCCCCACCTCAGGAGCCGGCGCGGGCGTCCGTCCCGGCCACGCGATACCCGAGTCCACGAAGATTGGGAGTGTCCGTGCCTCTCGCAACGGAGATCCACCCGGTCGAAGGCGTCCTCGCCGACTCCACGGCTGACCGTCTCGCGCTCGTCGTCCGCACCGGAGCGGACGGGCCGCGGCCCGTCGTGGACGGGGCGGGGCTGAGCCCGACCGATCTCGACGCCCGACTCCCCGCCCCGGTGGCGCAGCTGTTCGACACCTACGACTTCAGCGGGAGACCGGGGCAGGTCGTCGAGTTCCCGGTGGATCTCGGCAGGGGGCTGGTCCGCCTGTCCTTCCTCGGGATCGGCGACGCCGCACCCGAGGAGATGCGCAGGGCGGGGGCGGCGTTCGCGCGTTCGGTCAGGGGAGGCACCCGGGCGGCGGTCAACGCCGCCACGGCGGAGCACGACCCGGCCGCGCTGACCGCGTTCGTGGAGGGGGCGCTGCTGGCCTCCTACACGTTCACCCTGACCGAGACGGCCAAGGGCGCCGCGCCCGCGGCACGGATCGACCTGACCGGTTCGGCAGCGGGGGAGGCCGCCGAACCGGTCAGGCGCGGCACGCTCCTGGCCCGGGCCACCGCCACGGCCCGGGACCTGATCAACACGCCCGCCGCGGAGAAGAGCCCCGCCTGGCTCGCGACCCGGGCCGAGGAGATCGGCGGGGAGGCGGGCCTGTCCGTCCGGATCCGGAACGAGGCCGCCCTGGAACACGAGGGGTTCGGCGCGATCCTGGCGGTCGGCCAGGGGGCGGCCCGGCCGCCGCGGCTGGTCGAGCTCTCCTACCGTCCGGAGAACGCCACGGGGCACGTGGTGCTGGTCGGCAAGGGCATCACCTTCGACACCGGCGGACTGTCGTTGAAGCCCAACGACAACATGAAGCTCATGAAGACCGACATGAGCGGCGCCGGAATCGTCCTGGCCGTGCTCGCGGCCCTGCGCGACCTGGGGGTGCGGACCGCGGTCACCGGGCTGATGGCGATCGCGGAGAACGCCTTCTCCGGCAGCTCCACCCGGCCGGGCGACGTGCTGACCACCTACAGCGGCCGCACGGTCGAGGTGCTCAACACCGACGCCGAGGGACGTCTCGTGCTCGCCGACGCGATCGGCTACGCCGTGGCCGAACTGGCGCCGGACGTCCTGGTGGACGTGGCCACGCTCACCGGCGCGGCCAAGGTCGCGCTGGGCACCGGGATCGGCGCGCTGTTCGCCACCGACGACGACCTGGCCGCCGCCCTCCTCGACGCGGGCGAACGGTCGGGCGAGGCGCTGTGGCGGCTGCCGCTGCAGGAGGAGTACCGCGACACGCTCGACTCGCCGGTCGCCGACCTCGCCAACATCGGCGTCAAGACCGACTACGGCCACCCCGGAGCCACCGAGGCCGCGCTGTTCCTGCGCGAGTTCGTCGGCTCCGTGCCCTGGGCGCACCTGGACATCGCCGGACCGGGGCGGTCGACGAGCGAGGAGGGCGTGCTCAGCAAGGGCGGCACCGCGTTCAGCACCCGCCTGCTGCTGCGCTGGCTGGCCGAGCGGTAGCCCCACCCGGCGGCGGGGCGCGCACGCGCCCCGCGCGGTCCGCCCGGACCGGTCCGGAAAGCCGCTGGTGCGCGGGGTGTGGAACTTAATCGCCCGCCGCGGTGTTAGAAAGGCAGAAAGGTTGACCACGCCCCGGCTCTGCCGCGTGGACCGAGCGCCGAACGAAGGGAGCGCCAGTGGCAGATCCCGTTTCTGCCGCCGACTTCGGCCATTGGGAGCCGCCCAGTTGGGAAGAGGTCGTCCGCACCCACTCGGCCAGGGTCTACCGGCTCGCCTATCGGCTGACCGGTAACCAGCACGACGCCGAGGACCTCACCCAGGAGGTCTTCATCAGGGTCTTCCGGTCGCTGGCCAACTACACGCCCGGCACCTTCGAGGGGTGGCTGCACCGCATCACCACCAACCTGTTCCTCGACATGGCGCGCCGCCGCGCCCGGATCCGCTTCGAGGGACTGGCCGAGTCCGCCGACGACCGCCTCGAAGGCCGCGAGCCCTCCCCGGCGCAGGCCTACGACGACCGCCACTTCGACGCCGACGTGCAGGCCGCGCTCGACGCCCTGCCTCCCGAATTCCGCGCCGCCGTGGTGCTGTGCGACATCGAGGGCCTCTCCTACGAGGAGATCGCGGCCACCCTGGGAGTGAAGCTGGGCACGGTGCGCAGCCGCATCCACCGCGGCAGGGCCCAGTTGCGCGCCGCGCTGGAACACCGCCGGCTGGCCGCCGAACGAGCGGGGGAGGTCACGGAAGCATGAGCCACCTGGAGGAGCGGCTGTCCGCCTTCGTCGACGGCGAACTGGGCCACAGCGACCGGGAACGGGTCCTCAGCCACCTGGCCGGATGCGAGACCTGCCGGTTCGAGGCCGAGATGCTGCGCCGCATCAAGCAGCGGCTGTGCGCCCTGGGCACCCCGGAGCCCGCCCCCGACTTCCTCGGCCGGCTGCTCTCCCCACCCGGCGACACCTTCCCCGGCGGCCCCCCGAACAGCGGAGGATTCGGAACGACCCCTCCGCTGGGCTCGGGCCGCCCCCTCGGCGGCGCGCCCGCCCGCCTGGCGGAGCCGCGCCCCGCCCCGCCCCGCGGACTCTCCCGGTTCCGTCCGGAATGGGGACGGGCCCGCTACGCGGTGGCCGGCGTCTCGATCGTGGCGGTCACCCTGGGGACGGCCTTCGTCGCCGGAGGGGAACGCGCGGAGCAGCCCGTGGTCACCCCGGCGCTCACCGACTACGCGATCGAGCACGCGGCCGTGTCCGGGCAGACCCCGCTGGGCGACCCCGTCACGGTTCCGGTGGTCGCACCGACGTCCCCGCAGGGCACGGCGGTCCGGGGCGTGCAACCGGTCAACAGCGACGCGACACGGCCGGACACCTCCAGTCACCGGTGAGCGGGGGCCGTGACGGGGCCGGACCCCGGTGGCCCGCGACGGCCTCGGCGGCCGTGCTGTGCCTGCTGCTGTGCCTCGTCGCCGTCACCGCGGCCGCGGACTCGCCCGGCTTCCGGCCCGCCGAACGACGCGGTGGAGACGGGATGGAGATCCTGCGCCGCGCGGCGGAGAACAGCGTCCGGCTCCACTACCAGGGGGTGCGCTCGGTGTCCTGGGTGGACAGCGCGGGCCGCACCGGGACGGCCCGACTGGACGTCCTGCACCGGCCGGGGGTGGGGCTGCTGGTCAGTCCGCTCCACGGAACCGCCGGGGGCGCCGACGTCCTGGTCGGCGCGGGGTCCTGGGAGGAGACCGGCGAGGAGGTGCTCGCGGTGCTGGAGGCCAACTTCTGGGTGCACGCCGACGGGGCGGCGACGGTCGGGGGACGCCCCGCGCTGCGGGTCGTCGTCCACCGCGACAGCGGGCAGGTCGCGGCCCGTTTCTGGGTCGACGAGCGGACCGGGCTGCTGCTGCGCCGGGAGGTGTACGACATCACCGGGGAAGTGGCCCAGACCAGCGTCTTCGAGTCGGTCCGGTTCGGAGCCGACGCGGTCGCCGACACCGGTGAGACGGCACGGCCCGACGTGGTGAGCCGACCCTGGGGGGACCGGCTCGACCCGCACGAGCTGGCCCTGCTGCGCGACGAGGGCTGGACCCTGCCCGAACAGCTGTTCTGGGGGTTCGTACTGGTCGAGGCGCGTTCCACGGGCAGCGGGAACGACCGGGTCACCCACCTGACCTACTCCGACGGGATCAGCGTGATCTCGGTGTTCACCCAGCGCGGCAGCCTGGGCGGCGGTGCGGTCGCCGGACTGCGCGAGGCCGAATGGGACGGCGCGCCCGTCCACGTCGCCGACGAGGGCGGTCAGCACCAGCGGATGTGGGAGGCGGACGGGTTCGTCCACACCGTGCTCGCCGACGCCCCCGCGGGGATCGTGTCCGACGCCCTGGAGGCGCTGCCCCCGCCGGACGGCGCCGGCTTCTGGGCGAGGATCGGCAGAGGACTGGAGCGGATGGGAACCTGGCTGGGGTAGTGCGCGTCCCAGCGGGGGAGGTGCGGGCAGACGGGCGCTCCGGCCCCGTCGGACCCCGTTAACCGACGTTTATGTGGTGCGCGCCAGGATGGATCGGGCAGCGACAGACGGAGAGCAGATGACCGACGAAACCGGACGCCGCGACCTCGGGGGAGAAGCGGAGGACCCGGTGGGTGGCCCGGCGCGGCAGCCCGAGCCGCACTCGGGACCGTCGCCGGCCCTCGGAGGGCACCTCCCGTCCTCCGGACCGGGCGGGGAACCTCAGGAACCGTCCCGGTCCGCCGAACCGGACCAGTCCGCCGCGCCCTGGGGGCCCGCCCCCGAGACGGGAGCGGCGGGACCCCACCCGCCCGTCCAGACCTGGGGGCCCACTCCCGTCTCGGCGGGCGGGCCCGGGCCGTGGCAGCCCCCGTACGGGCCGCCCACCGGGCCGTGGCCCGCCGCGGCGACGCCCCACGGCTCCCACGCGTCGGCGCCGCGGCACCGCAGCGGCGGCCTCCCCCTGTGGGCGGTGCTGCTCGTCGTCGCGGTCGTGGCGGCGGTGTCGGCCGGGGTGGGCGGCGTGGTGGGGGCCTCCCTGACCGGGGAGGACGCCCCGACGCCGCAGGGCGCCAACGCGTTGAACAACGACGTGCCCAGCGACGTGCCCAGCCGCGCCCCCGACACCATCGCCGGGGTCGCGCAGCGGGTCAGCCCGAGCGTGGTGTCCATCCGCAGTACCAGCCCGCAGCTCAGCGGCAACGGTTCCGGGTTCGTCATCGAGGACGACTACGTGGTCACCAACAACCACGTCGTCGACGCGGTGGAACAGGGCGGAATCGAGGTCGTCTACAGCGACGGCCACGTCAGCCGGGCCGAGGTGGTGGGCGCGGCCGCCTCCTCCGACCTGGCGGTCCTGCGCCTGATGGACCCGCTGGACGTGGAGCCGTTGGAGTTCGGCGACTCCGACGAGGTGACCGTCGGGGACACCGTCATCGCGATCGGCGCGCCGCTCGGCCTGGAGGGCACCGTCACCTCGGGAATCGTCAGCGCCCTGAACCGTCCCGTCACGGTCGGCGAGGGCGGTCAGGAGGCCTACATCAGCGCGATCCAGACCGACGCAGCCATCAACCCCGGGAACTCGGGGGGACCGCTCGTCAACGAGCAGGGCATGGTGATCGGGGTCAACTCGGCGATCGCCACCATGGGCGGAGCGTTCGGGGAGCAGAGCGGCAGCATCGGCCTGGGGTTCGCGATCCCGTCCAACCAGACCTCGCGGGTGGTGGAGCAGCTCATCGAGACCGGTGAGGCGCCGCACGCGGTCATCGGCGCGGTCCTGGACCTGCGGTACCCGGAGCAGGGTGCGCTGATCATGGAGCCGCGGGAGGGGCGGGACGAGGAGACCGTGGTGCGGGGAGGGCCGGCCGACCAGGCGGGGCTGCGCCCCGGCGACGTCATCGTGGAGTTCGACGACACCCCGGTCCGGGACGCCAACCAGCTCGTCACCCTGATCCACACCAAGGCCCCCGGGGACCGGGTGCACATCCGCTACGTCCGCGACGGGGAGGAGCGCACCACGGTCATGACCCTGGGGTCGTCCAACAGCTGAGGCCGCCCACGCCACGCGGCCGGGGTCGCAGGCCCGCGAGGCGGGACCCGCGACCCCGGCCGCGGACTCCGTGGTCCTTCGGTCAGCGGCGGGTGGGGCTCAGCCCCAGCATCATTCCGGCCAGGCCGCGCGGCTTGCCGACGAGCTCCTCGGCGATGGAGCGCAGCACCTTGCCGGCCTCGCTGTCGGGGGCGTCGATCACCAGCGGGACACCCCGGTCGCCGCCCTCACGCAGCGCCACCTCCAGCGGCACCTGCCCCAGCAGCGGAACCTTGGTGCCCAGGGTCCGGGACAGCCCGTCGCAGACGGCCTGACCGCCGCCCTCCCCGAACAGGTAGACCCGTTCGTCACTGCCGGGCGCCTGGTAGTAGGACATGTTCTCGATCACGCCCGCGACCCGCTGGTGGGTCTGCGCGGAGATCGACCCGGCGCGCTCCGCGACCTCGGCGGCGGCCTGCTGCGGCGTGGTCACCACCAGGATCTCGGCGTTCGGCAGCAGCTGGGCCACCGAGATCGCGACGTCGCCGGTGCCCGGGGGCAGGTCCATCAGCAGGACGTCCAGGTCACCCCAGTAGACGTCGGCGAGGAACTGCTGCAGCGCCCGGTGCAGCATCGGGCCGCGCCACACGATCGGCTGGTTGCCCTGGGTGAACATGCCGACCGAGATGACCTTGATGCCGTGCGCGGTCGGCGGCAGGATCATGTCCTGGACCTTGGTGGGGCGGTCGCTGGCGCCCAGCATCCGGGGCACGGAGTGGCCGTAGATGTCGGCGTCCACAACGCCCACCTTGTGCCCCTGGGCGGCCATGGCGGCGGCCAGGTTCACCGTGATCGAGGACTTGCCGACCCCGCCCTTGCCGGACGCGACGGCGAACACCTTGGTGAGCGAGTTCGGCTTGGCGAACGGGATCTCCTTCTCCGCCTGGCCGCCGCGCAGCTTGGCCTGCAGGGCCTTGCGCTGCTCCTCGCTCATGACGTCGAGCGTGACGCGCACGCCGGTCACACCGGGCACCTTGCCGACCGCGGTGGCGACGTCCTTTTCGATGCGACCGCGCATGGGACAGCCGGCCACCGTGAGGTAGATGCCGACAGCGACTGTGCCGTCGTCGTTGATCTCGACGCTCTTGACCATGTCGAGTTCAGTGATGGGGCGGTGGATCTCCGGGTCCTGGACGGTGGCCAGAGCCGCGTTCACCTGCTCGGTGGTGGGTGTGGTGGACATGCCATCAATGGTACGAAAGCCCAGGTGTGAAACGTGCAGGCGGCCTCGCCCCGGTGACGGGCCGCGGCGGAGCGTTCTTAACGCCGGTGATACACGGTCCGCTAGTAGTGTCGGACGGACGATGGGAAATGTGTCACCACCATGGCCGTCCGAACCCGATCCGCAGGAGCGGTCGGTTCCGCAGTATTCCCAGACGTGGGCGTCGCCCGGCCGCGCGGCGGGCCCGGGGGAACCGAACACGGTGTGGGCGTGGCCGCCGCCCGTCCAGCCGCCCCGGCCGCGCACGGACGAGCCGCCGCCGGGCGTCCCCTACCACCGGATGGCCCGCACCGAGCGGCACCGCTGGTGGCGGCCGCCGCTGGCCCTGGGCTGCGCGGTACCGCTGTTTTTGGGGCTGAACATCCTCCTGGTGATCGTGGTGGAACTGGGCAAGGCCGTCCAGCGCATCCCCGCCGACGTCGCGGAGACCGGGCACCCCGTGGCCGACCTCGCGTTCGAACTGCTGCTGGTCGTCCTGCTCATCCCGGCGGTGCTGTTCGCGGTGCGGTTCGTGCAGAAGCGCCGGGGCGGCTCGCTGTCCTCGGTGGAGGGGCGGCTGCGCTGGCGGTGGCTGCTGCGCTGTACGGCGGTGGCCGCGCTGTGCGTCACGCTCTCCTTCGCCGGACTCGTCGCGCTGCTGCTGGTCACCGAACCGGGCGAGGACGTGCTCGGCGAGTACGTGGGGACCGGCCTGTTCGTCTCGACCATGGTGGTCGTCGTGCTGCTGGTGCCCTTCCAGGCCGCCGCGGAGGAGTACGCCCTGCGCGGGTTCCTCATGCAGCTGGTCGGCGGCTACGGGGACGCGTCCAGGCCCCGCAGGTCCGCGCCGGCCGCCTGGGTCAACCGCGTCTTCGCCGGTCCGGTGCCCGCGATCCTGGTGAGCGGCCTGGTCTTCACCGTCATGCACGACTACTTCGACTGGGCGCTGGCGGACGTCGCGGTGTTCGGCCTGGCCATGGCCTGGATCACCTGGTACACCGGCGGGCTGGAGGCGGCGATCGCGCTGCACGTGATCCACAACGTCGTGGCGTTCTCCTTCGCCGCCTACGCGGGGGAGCTCGACCAGTCGGGCACCAGCGGAAGCTGGCAGGGACTGCTCGCCACCGTGGTCGAGGTGGGACTGTTCTGCCTGGTGGTGGTCTGGATGCGGCGCAGGTACGGGGTGCGCCACACCACGGCGGGCGGCCCCGCTCCCCAGCCGGCCGACACCGTCCCCTCCGGTTCCCGCCCGTACTGAGGCGTCACGTTTCCTCCCTGGTCCTCCGGGTAGCACCCGGAGGACCATGAAGACTGCTCCTTCGTGCCCGCGCTG